>JAJYHY010000452.1 GCA_021784555.1 bacterium | reverse complement strand
CGTTGAGGTGCGCCAACTCGGGCGCTCCGGCTAGAAGGATAGAGGCGTCAGGCAGGCCGAACGGCGCCACGCTTTGGTCGAAAGATCCCCCCACGCCGTGACTCGCGGGCGTTGCATCGCCATAGAATGCCCGTACCAAGTTGGCGTCGCCAATGGCTATCATGCCGCTTGGGTCCGCTATCTGAGCGTCTGTCACTGGCCTCAGGTGAATGCAGTCCCAGTCGCCGGCCAGGATTGTTCGTGCCAGCCCAAGGCCCCATTGATGCAGGTTGTTCTGGCAAACCGCCGTATAGGCCGATTGCTTGGCGCGGTACAGGGCGGGCAGGAGCATGGCGGCCAGAAGGGCGATGATGGCGATGACCGCCAGGAGCTCGATCAGGGTGAAGCCCCTCTGGCCCGGCTCCGCCGGGCGGCAAGATTCGCGCGTTGTCGTTGATTCCAGCATAATCAGCTCCAATGCCCGTGAAAAGGCCATGCCATTCCCACGCCGGGCGGTGGCGCCTGGCTGCGGCTTTCGTGTTTCCAGCCGCTGGAACCGGGAACCGCCGCCAAGCCGCGCTCCGGACATGCCGGCGAGAGGCCGCTCCGCCTGAGCTAATAAACCAACTCTCATGCAGATTCTCCGAATCCGGCTGGCTGGCCTCGGTCGTTCGGTTCGATTCAGACGCATCCCGTCCAAGAAGTCAAGGAAAAAGCCGAAGGGTTTTCGGGTTTGGGATCGGAATTGGCTAAGTCTCGCGGTCTTCGGCAGCGCGGGGGATTACTGCCATTGAATTAGGGGAGATTCCCTGTCTCTTGCGCTTGCTCATGCTCTTACTCTTGCTCTCTAAGTTGCTCTGGGGGAGCAAGATCATGAGCATGAGCAAGAGCAAGATGGGGGGTGGCTCCTTTGCTTAATTCAATGCCGGCAGCGCGGGGGATTGCGCCCTGGCGTAAATGGGTCATAATTGGCGGATAAATGAATGCCCCTGGTGCTTTCAAACAAGACACGCCACGAACCCGCGCGCGCAAGCTGCTGTGGCGAACCGCCCTTTTTGCGCTCACGTTCCTGCTGACGGCCTGTCCCCTGGCCCAACCCTCCTCCGAGCTGCCCCGCAAGGCCTTGGTGCTAGGCAGGGGCGGCCACTTCGCCGGCCCCAACAGCCCCATCACCCACCCCCAAGGCGCCAAGAACAACTTCCTCAGGCTGGTGGGCAACCCCGAAAACGACCCCGCCAAGGGCTGGACGTGCGATATGTCTTGGGACCTCATGCAGCGTCTTGGAATGGACCCGAGCAGAACCTCGATTCAAGAGTTGTTCGCCTACATCGGCGCCCACCACCTGGGCTACCGAATTGTCATGCAGAATTCGGCCTTTGGCTCCAGCGCGCCCTATTGGGAAGCGGCGGTCGATAATGGGATGATGCCCTTCGCGCCGCAAGGCAACAACGATCCCGGCCTGCGCGTCAATGACCCGGTCGGCCTCAAAGCGGCAGTGAGCGTGGCCGGCGGTTCCCGGTCCAATTCCAGTTCCTACGGCCCCAACACCGAATTCATCGATGCCTTGCCCATCTGGCTCACCCAAACCGTTTACGAGGATGCCGCCCAAAGCTGGGCCAACCAGGTCGTTGCCGCCAAGTTCGCCCACGTCTTGGATACCCACCCCGACTACAACATCTGGGACGCGCGAGAGTACCTGCGGCAGGCCGCCAGCGGCTGGGACTCCGGCTGGAACGAGAGGAACGGCTACGGCCGCATCAATGAAAGCGCCAACGCCGGCCATTTGCTCCCAGGCCCGCCCGTGGACTTCAAAACCATTGTCTCCGAAGACCGCAACCACGTCCTGTTCTCATGGCACAATTTCCTCCAAAGCGATTTCGTCGCGACCGTTATCGCGCGCAAGGACGGACGAGTCGTTTATGACGGCGCAGGAACGAATTACCTGTGGACCAGCGACGTGGACGGCCAGGAGACCTTTACCTATTGGTCCAGGAACACTCAAGGTGAAAAGTCCCGCATGGAGTCTTACCAGACCCGCACCATAACCGGTCTTTCCAGCACACCGCTCCCAACCCCGCTCACCGCCACCAACAAGTGCCTCATCTTCGGCCCGCCGCCCGGTCAGGAAGCCGCTCTGGCGCCGCTCTTCACCCGCTTCCGGCAAGTGGATACCAACTGGTACTGCGATTATGTGTACCGGAGCAGGTCCGGCATCTCGAAACAGGTCGCTTCCCCCGGCAGCAATGGCCTGGTCGCCTACCTTCAGGACTTTGCCGCCATGGTCGATTTCGCCATCACGAATCACTACCGCATCATCCTCGTCCCGGCCACGTTCACCGATGGCGACCTCTTCCGCTTCAAGCCCCAATGGGACCGAGCCACCGCCGCGGGCCTCCTTGTCGTCATGCCCCATAGTGCCTCCCATTTCACCTCTCGCAGCCCGCTGGCGCGCCGGACCAGTCCGCCTCGCCTCTTTTCCGCCGTTACCGTCGGAGAGGGCGTGGAGAAGAACCGGTTGAGCTTCGGCCCGGGCCTTGAATTCTATGATTCGCCCGCGCCGCGGTTTCGGAGCGTCATGCCGCCGACACAAACCGATGCCGCCGGCGTTATCGCCGGCAAGCTCGCGGCCATTCTCGATGCAAATCCGGCCTACAACATCTGGGACGCGCGCCAGCATCTGCGCCAGAGCTCCAGCAACTACAAAACCGGTTGGGTCGAAGATGGCGGCTATGGCCGGCCCCCGGCGCAGCCGGTCCGAATCAAGAATCTGGACCCGGCGCCGCCGCTCGATCTCCAGGCCGTGCGCTCCAGCGACGCCAAGTCCGTCGATTTTTCCTGGCAGAACTTCCTTCAGACCAGCTATGCCAAAACCCTGATCAAACGCGCCAGCGGCGAGATCGTTTACCAAGGCACAGGCACCAGCTATGTCTGGCAAAGCGACACCAACGGCTCGGCCACCTTCACCTTCTTTTCTCAAGACAAATCCGGACGCCTCTCCCGAGCGGAGAGCTCCACCGTTTTCCGCATCGACGGCCTGAAAAAGAACCAGCCCTGACGCCGAGCTCATCCCCCAGTGGACATGAGTGAGCAAGCCCCGGCTTTTCGGGGCTTCTGACGGGTCACGGCCTGCGGTCAACTGCCCGCCAATGCGGGCATCAAGAACAGGAGACGACGCCAACCGATGCGTGCCTGTTTTTCCACGAATGCCCGAATAGGTGTCACGTCACCTGGGCGCCAGAGGGTGAACTGGCGCAGTTTTTGAGGACGCGGGCGGCTCGATAGTAGGAGCCGAGATTGAAGACCTTGCTGTAGCCCATTCCGCGAAGCACGCCCCGCCCGACCCCGCTGCGAGTCCCGCTCAAGCAGTGCAGCAAGAGGGGTTGTTCCTTATTGGGTGCGTGCCGGCTGATGTCATCTCGCAGCCGGTCGAGGGGGACATTGACGGCTCCGGCAATGTGGCCTTGCCGGAATTCACCCTCTGTCCGCACGTCGATGACCAGGGCGCCTTGGCTCAGCCATTGGCGCGCCGCCGCCGGGCGCAGGAGTGAGACCCTTTTGAGCACCAGGAACAGGATGATGCCGGCCAGGATGATCCAGGTAAACATACTCATGTTACAATTCTTCCTGAATTGAGCCGCCGGGCGCCGAAAGGTTACACGGAGCAGTCCAGCCGGAAAAGTGAGAGAACTATTGCAGCGTCGGCCTTGGTCTGCTAGCAAGCTGGAGGGGTTGGCGGTACAAACTGGCCATCTTCCTCATCTCAGGATGCTCGCTGGGGCCGCAAATAAGGGGTTCCACGTGCATCGCTCATTGCTCTCCCGGCCAGCGGCCTCAGGTTGCGCGGGAGGACTTTCTCCGGCAGGGCTATCTCCTTCCCGTTCAGATGGCGCTGAAGGAGCTGCAGAACCTCGGCGGCCGCCGGTTCATTGGCGCTATGAGGGCCGATGAGCCGATGGACAAACAGAGCCTTTAACTCCCCTCGAAGGGCTTGAGCTTTCGCTGTCGAGAATGACACTCTGGTTTGAATACGCTAGAGGGTCAAGGGCTTTCTTTGAGTCCGCCGAGGCTCCAATGCGGGGGCTTGCGCCTCCGGCAACATCTCGATGAGATCGCAGAACTCGCCCGCGCATTGCCGTTGCCGTGAAGTTTCTCTCCCCCATTTCGCCACCACAGCAGCCAATACGCGCCGATACTCCTGGAGGGCGGCGATTCGCGCGTCCAGCTCCCGCAAGTGCTTCTGCCCAACTTCCGCCACCGAACGGCAGGTGCTGCGGCCTTGATCCCGAAGCCCCAGAATCACCCCGATCTCCTCCAGGCTGAATCCGAGAGCCTGAGCCTTCCTGATGAAGCGAACTCGGCGGAGGCATTGGGGCGCGTAAAGCCGATAGTTCGACGCGGAGCGATCCGGCTTCGGCAGCAGGCCCAGCCGCTCGTAATAATGGAGGGTCTGCACGCCAACGCCGGCGTTTGATGCCAGTTCGCCAATCTTCAAGAGCGATTCAGCCATCCAAAACCATTAACCCATTCCCGACGCTTTTCAAACGCTGGGGAGATCTCGGGAAATGACCTCCGCACGGGCCACCAGCTTTTGCCGCGCCAGCAGGTTGGCTTGCCCTGCGGCGATACCGCCTTCGAAGATGATGTGACCATGCACCACGACAGAGGGCATGGAGCGGATGCCATATCGTTTGGCTTCATCGCGGCACTCGGTTCCGGTGCAACACGTTCCAGTCGAGCACGAGAGGTAAGACAGGCGCGGCGTGGCCGACGGCGGCGGGTTGGCCGGAGAGCGATGGGAGGCGGAAGCTGGGCGGCGATGGACGGTCGAACCGATTAACCATCGGGGCAAACAGCCAAGCCGCACGACACGTTCCAAGGTTCGTTATGGTGCTCGCCTTGCGCTACGATTTTATCTGCTTCATAGCGCCATAGCGCCGCCGAGCTTGCCGGTGCAGGGGTCCGGGGTCAAGTGAGCATCGAGAGGCCAAGGTGCGATGGACGCAAGACAAAAATCTTCGGCACGTCGCGCAGGATTGTATCCTTTGGGGTGAATTCTATTCGGAACGTGAACCGAGGTTAAAGGCGCTACTCCCCTTGGTCGGCAAGGACCTTGGTTTGATCGGCACAGAGGCGGCGGCCAGTGTTCCGTGCTCCCTCGCCCAGGGCCGCCAGTGGCTGGAGCAACATCTGGCCGAATACCGCCGACAGGCCAAGCTATTGGTCGATCGCTCCTCCGGCGACATCAGAGGCCAACGGGGCCGCGCCCGCGCGGGCGCGGAGATTGATAGACGTATCGCACCGGCGCTACTAGACTCGCAACGCTTCAACGGGGCCGCGCCCGTGCGGGCGCGGAGATACGGCGAGGCAAGTTGCGCGGCGTGTGCGCGATGTTATGCTTCAACGGGGCCGCGCCCGTGCGGGCGCGGAGATCGTGGAGGAGGCGGCGGCGACCATCGCCCGCGACCGGGCTTCAACGGGGCCGCGCCCGTGCGGGCGCGGAGATTGAAAAATAGCCTGGGGTCAATCGCGCCGATGGAGAGCTTCAACGGGGCCGCGCCCGTGCGGGCGCGGAGATCGCGCGGGCGCGTGACGGTGATCTGGAAACGGATACGGCTTCAACGGGGCCGCGCCCGTGCGGGCGCGGA
>JAJYHY010000069.1 GCA_021784555.1 bacterium | reverse complement strand
GTTCCCTCGGCATACCAGACGGTGCTGGAAGTATCTGACGAATGTTTAGTGATGTGAAATTTTGCAGTGCTCATAGGCTGGGAGGAGGTCTGTTGTCGCGTTCAGCACAGCTAGCAGGTGCTTCTCAGTGCGTGCTCGAACAGCTGCCGCACTGCCGGCTCCTCGGGATGGTCCTCGGCCAGGACGCACAGCTCGGCTAAGAGCGTGTCGCGTCGCTGGAGGTCGTTCTCCTCCCTCGCGTGAATGAGCGTGTTGCACAGGCCCATGGCGAGTTCGAAGGCGACCACCGGGTGCTCGGGATGGTCCTGGGCCAGGGTCCGCAGTTCGGCTAGAAGTTGGTTGCGTCGTTCGAGGTCACTCCCCGCCTTGGCATGGATGAGCGTGTTGAATAGGCCCTTCGCCAACTGTTTCCGCACCGCCGGCTCCTCTGGGAGGGCCTGCGCCAGCGCGCGCAGCTCGCCTAACAGGCCGTCGCGGCGTTGGAGGTCGTTCTCCTCCCCGGCCTGAGTGAGCGCGTTGGACAGCCCCATCGCCAATTGCTTCCGCACCGCCGGCTCCTGGGGATGGGCCTGGGCCAGGTTGCGCAGCTCGGCTAAGAGGTCGTCACGGCGTTGGAGGTCGTTCTCCGCCTTGGCATCATTGAGCGTGTTGAACAAGCCCTTGGCCAGTTGCTCCCGCACCGCGGCCTCCTGGGGACGGGCCTGGGCGAGGTTGCGCAGCTCGGTTAGGAGGTCGTCGCGTCGTTGGAGGTCGTTCTCCTGGCTGGCGTGAAAGAGTGTGATGGACAGGCCCAGCGCCAGTGACTGGCGCACCGCCGGCTCTTCGGGATGGGCCTGGGCCAGGACGCGCAGCTCGGCTAAGAGGTCGTCGCGTCGTTGGAGGTCGTTCTCCTCCTTGGCTGATTCGAGCGTGCTGAGCAGGCCCATTGAGAGCAGGGGGGCGGCCTGCGGGGAGGCTCGTGCCGCTCTTACACACTCGAGGAGGAGGCCGGGGTCGATCCGCAGTTCGTACAGGCTGAGCGCGCTTAAGGAGACGGCCTTAGCGGCTGGCGTCAGTTCCAGGTCGAATGAGAACTCACTCATCGCCAGGATTGTGAGAAAGAAGGGCAAGACGAGCAGCTCGGCGGACCGCACATGCTCGGCCAGACGAAGGAGGAGGTCGTTTGTCTCGTCGGCTGTCTCGTACTGGTACTCCGTCAGAAACCGGCGCCGGGCGGCGGAGTGCCGGGTCTCATGGCCGTAGCCCGGAGGGTCTCCAGCTTCGAGGACGCGCTTGGCGGCGAGTTGGTCGAGAGAAGAGCGCGCGCAACCATCAAGCAATACGGCCTGAAGGGCGGACCATGCGCTCGCGTCGAGGCGGGGGGCTACGGCAAGGCGGATAGCGAGGGTGTGCTCGGCGGGGGGGAGGTTTCGAAGGAGGACGTCAAACTCGCGGTAGCGGTGGGCGTGGGCGTCCTCGGCCATTTTCTCCATCTCGCCGTCGCTGTTGATTTGTTGAGCCGCCTGGGACCAGAAGTCCAACACGCCTGGGAAGCCTTGGACCATGGAGAGGAGGTTCGCATCAGCAATCTGGCGCGCGTGCGGGATTCTTGTGCGGACGAAGGCGGTGAGGTTGTGTTGTTCCAGGGCGGTTTCCAGGTGCATTGGAGGCAGGTCATACAATTCCGCGGTAATGGGGGCCGAGCTGCAGAGGTCTTTTGCGGCTTCGTACCCGCGGTCCGCGAGGTGGGGGCCCCTGATTTCGGGGTGCTTGAGACCAAGTATGATATGGCAGCGGGGCCAGTCTTCTGGGTGGGACAGGAATGCCGAGAGGATCTTGCGGTCCTTTTTGATTGAGGCGGACTGCTCCCAGGCGTCGAAGACCAGGAGGGGTGGCTTCTCGGTAATGCGGGCGAGGATCGAGATCAGTTCCCGGGCCACATCGTACGGCAGCGGCGCGATGGGCAGGCTGGCCGTTTTGAGGTCTCGGTCTGCTTGCGCTAGTCCGTGGAACGTCATCTTGACGAGTTCCGCGAGCGGCGCGGGAGCGCCCTGGCAGGCGGCGAGCTTCGAGAACAGGGCACCGACGGCTTGGCCTGCTCTGGTAATCAGCGAATCCTTGTGCCTCTCCCAAAGGCTGTGGGCCTGGTCCAACATGCCGGCGGAAGATAGCCAGCGGGTGTAAGTGTCGGCGACGACGTGGAGGGTTTGGTCCGATTCGCCGAAGCACTCGTGGTAGCCAACGAGATAGCGCTCGCGTGTCGCGCGGCGTCCGAATTCCTGGAGCAGCCACGTTTTCCCGAGCTTCGGGCGGCCGGCAACAACGGTAAGGCCGGTTTGTTGGCAGCGGGTCAGGAGGTGGTCGAGGTCCGGTTCGCGGCCGAACATCATTGAGGTTCTGTCTGGAAAGGCTCGGATCATGGCGCTGGGCGGAGGTTCAGCGGGGCGACGGCGGGGATGGGTGGGCTGGGGCGCGAGCTTCGGACTCGTCCGAGGCGGGGAGTGCCGCGATGAATTGGAGGCCGACGCGCGTGAAGCGGTATGTGGTGAAATTGGAAGCGGTCGATTCAGGCGTCAGGAGGCCATGGGCCGCTAGTGTCTGCAGGTCGTCGGCAAGGAAACGTTCCTCGTAATACTGAAGCACGTCGCCGCTCTCGAGTTGGAAGACGCAACCGTCTGGAACTTCGGCGAAAACGAGATAGCGCGAACTTGAAGAGGCTAACTGCCGCAAGACGAAGATGGCTTGGTCGGAAAGCGTGGAACTCGGAGCTACCGCCAAGGCGAGTGGGGCGAGCGCCTGGACGCGAGAAAGGAGCGCGGCCAGAGTGCCATCGATGGCGCCGAGCTTGGTGAGGATCGTGGCCTGGCCAGCGGAGAGCAGGTTCGTCACCTCGCCCTGAATTGCGGCGGTGTTGCAAATGAGATCAACGAGTTGCTCGTGTTTGTGGTATTGGAGCCACTCCACAAACCTCTCGTGCGTGAGGTCCGCAGCGTCTTTGCGCTCTTGGGCGAAGAGCCCGAGAAGCTGGACGATGGTTGCGAGAGTGTTCGCCCCGTTGAGTCCGTCAAGGGTGGCCTTCATGGGCAGGAGCATAGGTGTTCTTGGCTGGGGGGCCAAGGAGAATGTTGAGCGGGAAGGAGCCTGATTGCAGACGTGAGATCTGAGACTTGAGACGGGGCGGAATGGGACGGATGGGTCGCATGCGACGGATGGGAATGATGGGGCTTGGGGTTCGGGAGTTGGGTGGTTTTTGGGGGCGGTTTGGGCGGCGGCCTGAGGTCGCGTGCGGCGCGCCGTTTGCTGGCGACCAATGGGACGGATGCGACGAATGCACGGCATCGATCGCCTGGGTTACACCAGTCGCACTTCGCCTGCGCTTAGCCATGAGATGCGCCTCCCTGGTTGTGTTTGGCTCGGTAGGCCAGGCGGGCGCGGGTCATGCGCTCGCGCAGACCGCCTTGTTCCAAAAAATCCTTTTCCAGCCGGCGAAGCTGTTGGTCGAGCAAATAGTTGGCTTGATGAATCAGGCAAATGAGAATGTTCGCCACCACTTCGGGGGAGCGGCTGTCAATGAACTCGCGGAAATCCTCGTACGAGAGGTTGTCCTTTTTGCCCAACTTGCGCACATAGAGGGCTTCCTTGGAGTTTTTGTCCCAGAGACGCAGGCCGTGCTGGCGCAGGTAATCCTGGTAGTCGCCCAGCAGTTCCTCCAGGCTGGCACGGGCCACGTTGGTGAGCTTGAGTTCGGTTTCCTTGGAGGTGCCGGAAATCCGGCTGCCCTCGGCGATATTTTTGTTCCCGCTGCGCGCGCCTTGCACCATCTGGTCGTGGGTGCGGGAGCGCTTGTCGATAAAACGGTCGCAGAAGCGGATGGTGGCGTCGTAGATGATCTGGGTTTTGGGGTAAGAGAAGAGTTTTTCGTAGCCGCCGTGCGGAGGAATTACGCGCTCATGCGACAAAGGAGACGGAGGCGACGGACGGTGGCTGGCATCCGTCGCGTCTGTTTCATCCGTCGCATTTTTGTGTGGCTTAGGCAGAGCGGCTGGTGTTCGGGGTTGAGGCGGAGAACGGCGTTGCATGGGGGCGATCATAGGGGACGGGAGGTCTCTTACGCGAGCAAAAAGTTGGGTGACATCACGGGAGTTATATAACTGGGATTTGAAATTTCGGAGGTCATACCGCGGCAGTCAGCAGTGCGGCGGTGGCGTTGGAGGGGGCGTAGTCGAAGTCGATTTCTTCGATGGAGCGGACGGCGAGCTGGTCGTTGGCGAAGAAGGCGTGCTTGGAGGTATCGAGGCGAAGGGAGCCGTGCTCGCCGAACCACCAGAAGGAGAGGGCGCCAAAGACGGCGAGGGGCAGGTCGGGAGCGGCGGCGGTGCCATAGGGAGTGAGGACGTCGGTCCAGACGATGGGGTAGCCGTCGAGGACGGCGGCGCCGTCGGTGCGGCGCTGATAGATGTTGGGGTCGGACTGGGTGCGGAAGGCGGGCAGGCGCGCTTCCCAGGTGGTGTCGAGGTAGTAGGCGGAGAGGCGTCCGGTGAGGGCGGCTGGCGGCGAGGCTGCGCTCTTGGTTCGCTGAAGGTGATTGCCGACGCAGTGGCCTTCGACTAGCTTTGTTGCGCCGCCTTGGAGTGGGGTGGGCTTGCCGGTGGATGGGTCAGTGATGGCGGGAAGCCCGAGTTGGTTGCGGTAGATTTCCGGGATTTTAGAGTTGCTCCACAATTTCAGGCGCAGGAAGCGCCGCCCCATCGAGGTGAGGGTCGGACTGTTCTTCGGTCTTCAGGCACGCATCGTTGCAATTCCATTCATTGTCGTTGGCTTGGCTGACGAGCGGCCGTTCTGCCTTAGAGAAGCCATTTCCGGCGCCATTGGGTATGAACGAAGCGGGCCACCTCGGGCGCGTTTGTGGATTCCATCTTCTCGCCGTCCCATTCAATGGTCTTGTGGGCGCGGACAGCGAGCACGCCGGCAAGGCCGATTTCGGTGAGCTTGCCGCCGATGTCGAAGTCGGAGAAGGTGCGGCCCTGGCCGCGGCAGGCATCGATCCATTCGCGGTCGTGTCCCGACACGCGTGGCAGGCTCCGGGGGATGTTCGCCGTGGCGGGGTGATGCAGCACGCTCACGAGGTTCGGCTCGCCGTTGAGCCGGATCATGCCTTCGGTGTTCCAGTGGCTGGTGAAGATGCACCCCTTCTCGCCGATGATGAACAGACCATTGCTTTTCGGGTCGGCATCGAGGACGGGTTGGATGATGTCGGCGGGTGGCTTGGCGTCACCCATCCAGTAGAGGACAACCGGTGGAAGGTCGCCGCGCGCGCCGAAGTGGAACTCGACGGCGGCCTTGCCCGGGAGAGCCTGGTCATTCTCATCCAGGTTCGGCACGAGCCGTTCGGGGTAGCCGAGGTCCAGCGCCCGCATGGGGAGGTTTATGACATGGCAGCAGAAATCGGCCAGGCCGCCGTTGCCAAAATCAAACCACCCGCGCCAGACGGCCGGGTGGTAAACGCCCTTCCTGAATGGGCGCATGGCGGAGGGGCCGACCCAGAGGTCCCAGTTGAAATCGGCGGGAACGGGGTCTTCACCCGGGGCGCTGCCTTCACGCGCCGCAACGCCGATGCCCCAGTGGTACATCTCGCGGATCTGGCCCAGAGCTCCGGCTTTGATGATCTCGGTACAGCGGCGCAGGGAGGCGCTGGCGCTGCCCTGGTTGCCCATCTGCGTGACCACGTTCAGCTTGCGCGATAGCTCGCGGATTTCACGCGCCTCGGCGATGCTGTGGGTCAGAGGCTTCTCACAATAGATGGGCTTGCCAGCCCTCATGAAGGCCTTGCAGAGCGGGGCGTGCCAATGGTCGGGGGAGGCGACGAGGACCGCCTCGTAAGTGGCGGCATCATCCAGGAGCTTGCGATAATCCTGGTAGCCTTTGGCTGAATCGCCACCTCGGTTGGCCGCGGCGACTCGGGCTTTTTGAATCTGTTCCGCATCGGGATCGCACAACGCGACCAGGTTCGCGCCGTTGGAAAGCATGCTGGACATATCGTCACGGCCCCGTCCGCCGCAGCCTACCACCGCCAGGTTGAGCTTGCTGTTGGCGCTGGTGGCGGAGGGGTTGCCGCGCAGCACCAGTGGTCCGCCAAAAGCGGCCGCGCCGGCGCCCAGGGTTGAAAGCTTGAGAAAAGCACGACGGGATAAATCCGATTGGTTCTGTTTCATGGCTTAATGCTTCGAGGCTGAAGACTTTATTACATGGAGCCGCCTGTGGGGTCAAAGACAAAATGCAACTGCTCGGGTAGTGACAGGAGCGCGGACGCCCTCGTCCGCGACTGCGGCTGTCTCGATAGGCGGACGAGGGCGTCCGCGCTCCTGTCGCGTGACTCAGGCGTTGTGGCCTGAGCAGTTACAAGAAAATGAAGTCCCGGATGGGCGTAGGGGGAACCCGCGACTCAGCCGGCTCCGCACCAGGGATTTCGTTTTCAGTTCGGGATCGGCAATCGGCCCGAGGACTTTGCCTGTGACCGTGTTTGACAAGAATGGGCTATCAGAGCAGCCTGTTCAATAATGTCCCTCGATGCACAACCCGCCGCGAGCGCGGCCCTGGACCTGAGCCAGGCCCTGGCGCTGGCCATGAAATTGCACCGGCAGGGCGCACTGAACGACGCCCAGGCCCTCTACCGGCGCATTCTGCGAATGGACCGCCAGCAGGCCGACGCGACGCACTTCCTCGGCCTCTTGCAGAGCCAGCGCGGCAGAAACCTTCGCGCTTTGTGGTTGATCCGGCGTTCATTGCGGCTAAACGGCGAGGTGGCAGGCTGGCATTCCAACGAGGGTAATCTGCTGCTGGAGATGGGCCGATTCGAAGAAGCCGCTCTGGCTTTCGAGCGCAGCCTGGCCCTGGAGCCGGAGCGTCCCGACGTTTACAACAACCTGGGCGTGCTCCGCCGCGCGCAACGCCGTTTCACCGAAGCCGAAACGGCCTACCGCCGCGCCATCGAGTTGAGCCCCGAGTTTGCCGACGCCTACAACAATTATGGCAACCTGCTTGTCGATGCCGGACGCGTGCGCGAGGCCCTGGACCAATACCGCCAGGCACTCAAGCTGCTTCCGGGCCACGTCGAGGCGCGGCAACGCCTGGGCCTGAGTTACCGTATGCTGGGCATGGTCGATTCCGCCGCCCAAGTCTATCGCGAATGGCTTGCCAAAGAGCCGGAGAACGCCGTGGCGCGACACTACCTTGCCGCTTGCACCGGCCAGGATGTCCCCGAGCGAGCCTCCGATACTTATGTCGAGAACACCTTCGACTGCTTCGCCAACGGCTTCGAGGCCAAGTTGGCCAACCTGGACTACCGCGCCCCCGAACTGGTAGCGGCGGCGGTTGGGGAGGCCTGCGGACCACCGGCCAAGGCGCTGGACATTCTGGATGCCGGGTGTGGAACGGGTCTGTGCGGCGCCTTGTTGACCGCCTATGCCCGGAGTTTGAACGGCGTGGACCTCTCCACGCGCATGCTCGCCAAGGCTGCGGCGCGAGGCATTTATGACTCGCTCGCCAAGGCCGAGTTGACCGCCTTTCTCAAAAGCGCGGCGGCGCGCTACGACTTGATCGTATCGGCTGATACGCTCTGTTATTTTGGGGACCTCGCCCCCGTCATGAAGGCCGCCGCCCGGGCACTTCGTCCAGGGGGGTGGGTCATCTTCACGCTCGAAGCCCTGCCGCCCGAAGCCACCCACGAGCACAACTTGAATCCCCATGGCCGCTACAGCCACAGCGAGGCCTGCATCAGGCGCGTGGTTGCCGACGCCGGCCTTTCTACCGAGGCCCTGACATCCGGCGTCCTGCGCCAGGAAAGCGGCCAACCGGTGCAGGGATGGATAGTCAGCGCGCGCCGCATCTGCGAATAGGGGATCAAACCTCGCGGTGCCGAGTCCCCGGTCGCGCCAACTGAGAATAGGAGGATATGGGAGGAGAACCGATTTGACAGTACCGGAAACGTACACTAAGTTGCCAGTAACCAATAGTAACCGATGATCCAATGGCTGCAACTTACCCTCACCCAATCCCCAATAACAACCTGAACGTGGTGCAGAATCCCACGGGCGCCACGATCAACAATCTCCCCAATGTCAACCAATTGGTGGGCGACGTGGCCCAATGGATGACTGACAATCTGGCCGAGGGCAATTCCTGGATCAATATCACGGAGCCAGGCCGCGTTTTGGTCTTGGCCAACGCCCAGACGGACAATCCATACCCCGGCTTCGCCCATGCCGAGGTCCTGAACGGCACCATGCTCAATGCCGACATTCTGAGGCTTCACACCACCTGGCTGAGAGACAACGAAGCCTGGCTGAAATCTCAGAGGTCGCCGAAACTCAAAGCAGCCGACCCGAAATTCGCTTATGGCCCCAACGAGCTCCTTGAAGAAAATGCGTTGCCTCCCGATCTCGGGGGCAGCAATAATGCCTTCACCGACAAAGTCGGAAAGCGGATTATTATTAATGGCCACGTTGATGACGGGGGGATTCTCGTGCATGAGTATTTCCACACCTTCGATCCCGGTGATCCTTCTGATGTCGGCTGGGGATTTGACGAAGGCATAGTTGACTTTTTTGCTCGCGATGTCGCTGCCCGGTTCGGGTACGGATATAAGGGAAACGCGGGGTATGAAGGCGGGTATCAAACAGTCAAAGCCATTGTCGATCGAATCGGCTTGGACAAGGTTTGCCAGTTCTGGTTCGAGCGTGAGCCCAGTCTGTTCAACCCACTCTCCATCAAGTCCAAGGCCGTCGCCGAGCACTGCAAGCCCTGTGCTCCAAGCACCGTGACACTAACCATGATTGACGACTTCTGTCAACTTGCCGAAAGCTTGACTGGTTGGAAAGCGCCCGCCAGGACAGTGGCGCCCGTTGCGAAGGCTGCTCCCTCTCCGGCCAAGAAGTGGCCGCCTGTGCAGCCTGTTGGTAACGTGTTCCGTTCGCACGGTTAACTCGGAGACAACTTTATGCTCGGCCCCCGCGGGGAGAAAACTGGCATTCAGGAGGTGTTAGGCCCGCGGGTCTAGAGTCCTCAGGCGATGCTGGCGATCCGGCGAAAACCTGCGGCCACCAACCGCGGGCGCAGAATCGGTTCCCAGATCCGCTCGACAAACGCGCGCTGTGCCGGACTCATCTTGCCTCCCGGCAGGTTCTGGACCGGCGTGAGGTTCGGATCGTAACTCTGACTGACCTGGCCAAGTGTACCGGATGGCTCAGCTTCAAGGTGGTCCACGATGAAGTCGAAGAGGAACTTCGCGGGCAGAGGGGCTGGCGGCATCGAGGACGGATCGGCGTTGGGGCAGGGCGCCTGCTCGCGCCAGCGCTGGAGCGGTTGCAGCGAGGCGAGAATTCGGAAATTCAGTGGCGGCAGGACGGGCGCGGCGCGGATTCTTCCCAGGGCCTGCGGGGCGCAAAAGACGTCATAAAGGGCGAGCGCCTTCCAGGCGGTCGGAATGGCCCGGTATTCACCAACGAGAAAGACGAAGATCGGTTCCAGTTGCACCGAGCGGGCGCAGTACTCCAGGAGGTCAATCAACTCCTTATCACCCTTGCTAAAGATTGCGTGTATATCGACGGTCACATCTGGACGATGCGTCTCAATTCACCCTGGAGGCAATCCCGAAACGCCGCCAGGCGATAGGAGCCTCCGGCGCCTTTGCTAATCCTGCTTTTGCGCAACCATCTGCGCCCACGTCTTCTTCGGCACGGTTGAGCCCGGCAAAATCGGCCCCGGAATTCTCTGGGCCTGCAGCGGAGTGACGACGGTCGCCTCCTTTGGAAACTCGTAATCGTCATAGGCCATCCCGTACGGCGACGTGGACGATACGAGAGCCTGGAGTTGGTCGAGCTTCGTGAACCCGGCGAGCAGGTCGTAATAGGCCTTGAACGTCAATCCGGTGGCCTTGTCACGGTCCATCGGCGCGAACGTCAGGCCCACGACTCCGATAGTGCCCTCTTTCTCGAAGGCAACCTTCTTTTTCGGCTTTGGGGCCTTGGCGTCCGCCGGTTGTGGCGCCTTGCGGTCATCGACCTCGACTTCCTTGTACGAATACAGGGTGCGGCGTTCGGCGGTCGTCTGCGTTCCTGAGGCGGCGCCAAAGTTCTGCAGCAACTCGATATCACTGCGCATCTTCGTGTCGCCGAGCAACTGCTCCCTTAACGTGCTGCTCTTGGTATTGCTGTATAGCGCCCAGGCGTCCTGGGCTTCCCCCGCCTCGCCGACCCTCCGTTTTGGCAAGTGCGCCCGTCTCACGAACCTCACGTTTCCTGAACCGGCAGGCGGCCACGGCCATGGACAAAGTCGTAGCGCAGGTCTCCGAACCTGCTGTATCGCCGGCTTCCCAGCCGGCAGTCCGCTGAAGTGGTCGCGGTCGGCGGGCCTGGGAGCCCGCGATGCCGCAGACTTGGAAGTCTGCGCTACGCGGTGCGAAGCTTGTCAACAGCCGTGGCAGGCGGCAGGCAGTGCCCAAATCGGACTGGACAATTCGCCAGCAAAGGGCAATTATGGATCACTCACTTTGCAAGAACCTATGATTTCAGCCCAGGAATTGCTCAGGCCGGTCTCTGAGGAGAAGCCGTGCGGCGACGACTTGTCCTACGACCCCGCGCTTCAGGAATTGGACATCCTCATGAAAGGCAAAGAGGAGACCCAATTCTCCGCGGCTGAGGAGCCCAATTGGAAAGCCCTGCGGGAGAACTGCCTGGAATTGTGGCCGCGCTCCAAAGATTTGCGCATCGCCACCGCCTTGTGCCTGGCTGAACTCCAGACCGACGGACTGCCGGGATTTCACGAGTCTCTGGCGCTCCTGAATGGCTTGCTGGAGCGTTATTGGGACACGGTCTATCCTTTGCTCGATCCCGAAGACAACAACGACCCGACCCAGCGGGTGAACATCATCGCCGCTTTGGCCACCCCGATTGCCACCTTCGGCGACCCCATGCGCGTCCTGGAACGGCTGCGCGAGGCGCCGCTCACCAATTCAGTTCAGATGGGCCGGTTCAGCCTGGCCGACCTCCTCCACAGTGAGTCCGGCGAGACCGGACCTGACCAGAAGCCGCCGCCCGCTCCCGCCCAGATTGAGGCCGCCTTTCGTGACACCAAGCCGGAAGCCCTCATCGCCATCCACCAAGCGGTGACCGGCTCCTTGGCGCTGGTCGGCCAAATCGATTCGTTCCTCACCCGGAAGTTAGGCGCCGACAAGGCCCCGGACCTGGCCTTGCTCCCAAAGGAACTGGGCGAAGTGCAAAAGCGCCTTACCCCTTACCTGCCAGCCGTGGCGGCGCCGTCGGGCGAAGGCAGCGGCCCGGTAGCCGAGCCTGGGCAAGCTTCTCGCCCGGCTATCTCCAGCGACATCACTTCGCGCCAGGATGTCGTGCGGACGCTGGAGAAGCTTTGCGAGTATTACGCCCGGGTGGAGCCCTCCAGCCCGGTGCCTTATGTGCTCAAACGCGCCCAGCGCCTGGCCCAGATGGATTTCATGCAGATCATTGACGACCTCTCTCCCGACGCCCTCAAGGAGATCCAGCGCGTGACCGGAGAGAAACCGAAGGATGAAAGTTGAAAGCCGATGTCCCCCAGCTTGTTGGAGCCATTGCAAAGACAGAAAAATCTAAAAGATTCATTTGACAAATGGGCCACGGGCGCTAGAATGGCGGTTAAATCCATAATGATATAAATGCGTTGGCCAGCAGAGCACCAATATGTTGTGTTGTCCCAGCTAAGCGGAGATCCCTATGGCAAAAGCCAGCAGCCAGAAATTCATCAACCGGAACCGGCCCCCGCGGGTCCACATCGAGTACGACGTGGAGTTGTACGGGGCGGAAAAGAAAGTCGAATTGCCCTTTGTAGTCGGAGTTATGGCTGATTTGTCGGGAAAACCCGCCGAACCGCTGCCTTCCGTCGCGGAGCGGAAGTTCCTGGAGATTGACGTGGACAACTTCGACGAGCGGCTCAAGGCCGCCAAGCCGCGCGTGGCCTTTAGCGTCCCCAACACGTTGACCGGCGAAGGCAACATGCAGGTGGAAATGACCTTCCAAAGCATGGACGATTTTTCGCCGGCGGCGGTCGCGCGCAAGGTCGATGCGTTGAACAAGCTGCTTACCGCCCGCACGGAGCTGTCCAACCTGCTGACCTACATGGATGGAAAGAGCGGCGCGGAGGAACTGGTCAGCAAACTGCTCACCGACCCCGCCTTGCTCCAGTCCATGGCCTCCGCCCCGGCGCCCCAACCGGCAAACCCCGAAACCAAGTAACTCCTAATCCAGACGTCTTATGGCCACCCCGGAAACCGCCAGCCAAGCCGCTCCCGTAGCGGCGCCCGCCCCAGTGGAGTTGAACGAGTTCGAGTCGCTCCTCCAGAAGGAATTCAAAGTCCAAACTGACACCGCCAAGCAGACGGCTGTCAAGAGCGCAGTCCAAACTTTGGCGCAGCAAGCGCTGGCGGCAACCGCCCTGATCTCCGACAACGTCATTCAGAGCATCGAGACCATCATCGCCGAGCTCGACAAAAAGCTTTCCCAGCAGATCAGCCTCATCATTCACCATGAGGATTTCAAGAAGCTGGAGGGCGCCTGGCGAGGGCTGCACCATTTGGTCAGCAACACCGAGACCGACGAGATGCTCAAAATCCGCGTGCTCAACGTCTCCAAAAAGGAACTTTCCAATTCCCTTAAGAAATTCAAAGGAACCGCCTGGGACCAGAGCCCGTTGTTCAAGCGGCTTTACGAGGACGAATTTGGCACGCCGGGCGGCCAGCCCTACGGCTGTTTAATTGGCGACTACGCCTTCGACCATTCCGCGCCGGACGTAGAACTCCTCGGCGGCATGGCCCAGATCGCCGCCGCCGCCCATGCGCCCTTCATCAGCGCGGCGGCGCCCCGGCTCTTTGGCATGGAGTCCTGGCAGGAACTGAGCAACCCGCGCGACTTGACCAAGGTCTTCCAAACGCCCGAATACGCCGCCTGGCGCTCCTTGCGCGAAGCGGAAGACTCCCGGTATGTCGGCCTGACCATGCCGCGCTTCCTGGCTCGCATGCCCTACGGCTCCAAGACCAATCCGGTGGATGAGTTCGACTTTGAGGAGGATGTCGAGGGGGCCGATCATTCAAAGTACGTTTGGGCCAATGCCGCTTACGCCATGGGCACCAATATTACCCGTTCATTCAAGCTCTATGGCTGGTGCTCCCGCATTCGCGGCGTGGAAAGCGGCGGCGTCGTAGAGGGTCTGCCGGTGCATACCTTCCCCACCGACGACGGTGGGGTCGATATGAAATGCCCCACCGAGATAGCCATCACGGATCGACGCGAGGCCGAACTGGCCAAGAGCGGCATGATGCCGTTCTCGCACTGGAAGAACACGGACTACGCGGTGTTCGTCGGCGCCCAATCTCTGCAAAAGCCGGCGCAATATGACGACCCGGACGCCACGGCCAACGCCAACCTGGCGGCGCGGCTCCCTTACATGTTCGCCTCCTGCCGTTTCGCTCACTACCTCAAATGCATGGTGCGCGACAAACTGGGCTCGTTCAAGGAGCGGGCGGAGATGGAGAGATGGCTGACGAACTGGATCAACCAGTTCGTCGATGGCGACCCGGCCAACTCCAGCGAACTGACCAAGTCCCAAAAGCCCCTGGCGGCGGCCGAGGTCGTTGTTGAGGAAGTCAAGAGCAATCCAGGCTATTACAACGCAAAATTCTTCCTCCGTCCACATTACCAGTTGGAGGGCTTGACCGTCTCGCTGAGGCTGGTCTCAAAATTGCCCTCCGGAAAGAAATGAGATTTCGGCCAGGAATCGCCCCGAAGGCGAGCGTGGCAGGCCGGGTGTTCGAGAGCGCCTCAGCAGGCCTTGGCCGATGAAAAGTCAGTCAACAAATAACCTGTAGAATAGAAGGAGCAGTAAATTATGGCCGTAGATATGTTCATGGTGATGGGGGAGAAGATCAAAGGGGAAACCCAAGACAAGGAATTTAAGGATAAAGGTGGCATCGATGTTCTGGCTTGGAGCTGGGGCATGTCGCAGTCCGGCACCACCCATATGGGTTCCGGGGGAGGGGCCGGCAAGGCCAGCTTCCAGGACCTGTCCTTTACTAAGTACGTCGATAAGTCCTCGACCGCGTTGATGAACCATTTGGCCCTTGGCTCGCACATCCCCGAATGCAAGCTCACCTGCCGGAAGGCTGGCGAAGGCCAGCAAAAGTACATCGAGGTGACGATGAAGGAAGTCCTGGTGAGCAGCCTCTCCACCGGCGGCAGCGGCGGTGAAGATCGGCTCACTGAAAACGTGAGTCTGAATTTCGCCAAGGTGAAACTCGAGTACTTCATGCAGGACGACAAGGGCGCCACCAAGTCCGGAGGCGACCTGAACTGGGACATCGCGGGCAACGCCAAGGCGTAGCTCCCGCGGTGGAGCGCCTGACAGCAAGGCAGATGGGCTGGGCCGTCGGCTAGTGCCAACGCTGGCCGCCGGCGGAGTGTCGGCGTCAATCCGGGCAATCCGATTCCATGAGTACGCAGGGAACATTGAGCGCGACGATCGAGCAAAGTCTCCATGAAGGAAGGCTGGAGCAGACCCTCGCCCAACTCCAGGACCAGGTGCGCGCTAATCCGGCAGAGCCGGGGCTGCGCGTCTTCCTGTTCCAATTGCTCTGCGTGCTAGGCCAGTGGGAGCGGGCGCTGACCCAGCTTCAAGTCCTGGCTGGGTTGGATGCGAACTGCATGATGCTGGCGCACATCTTTCAGCCGGTCATCCACTGCGAAGTGTTCCGCGCCGAAGTGTTTCGGGGCAAACGAACTCCCCTGGTCTTTGGCGAGCCATTGGAATGGATCGGGTCGCTTATCCAGGCCAACGAATTGGCCGCGAAAGGCCAGCCTCAAGCCGCCCTCCAGTTGAGGGATAAGGCATTCGAGGCGGCGGAAGCCACCCCCGGCAAAGTCAACGAGCAGGCGTTTGAGTGGATTGCCGATGCCGACCAGAGGCTCGGCCCGATGCTCGAAGTCATTCTCGAAGGCCGTTACTACTGGGTTCCTTTCCGCCGCATCAAGCGGCTCTACATGGAACGTCCCTCGGACCTGCGCGACCTGGTCTGGATGCCGGCTCAGTTTGTCTGGGCCAATGGCGGGGAGGCCTCCGGGCATATCCCCTCGCGCTACCCGGCTACGGAAAGTCAGACCGACGACGCCTTGCGATTGGGCCGCAAAACCGATTGGCGCGAATTGACCGAGGGCTATTCCATCGGGCTGGGCCAGCGTATCCTCACCACGGACAGCGCCGAGTATCCGCTGCTGGAGTGCCGGACGATCGACCTGCTGCCCGCCTGAGCCCTGGAGTGATGGAACGTCCCGGCATTGATGTGGTGGCGTGTTCGACCAGCGGCAAAGCGTTCGCTCTTGCCAGCGATTATGGCAGGGCATGCTCCAGCGAACCAGACTCCACTGCCCCACCACTCCGCTACTCCGCCACTCCCCCACTCCACCTCTCCATCACTCCATCACTCCATTCCCCATGGCGGAGTTGACCCCATTTGAGAAGCTTCAACCCTGCCTGCTGGATCGGCTCACCGATGACGATCCCAAGACCAGGCAGGAAAGCCGGAACCAGCGCATCATCTCGCTTTCGCGCTACCGCCGCGGAGTCTTGCGCGACATGGAATGGCTCCTCAACGCCAGCGCCCATATTCCCGAGGAAGGCGGCGGTGGCCTGCGCCTGGCCGACTTCCCGGAGGCGCACCGCTCCGTCCTGAATTTCGGCGCGCGGCAATTGTGCGGCCTCATCGCGCCCGACATGGTCCGGCTTGAAGTGGAGTTGAGCGAGGCAATCCGGCTTTTCGAGCCGCGCATTCTCAAGAATACGCTGACGGTCAAAGCGACCATGGAAAGGCACATCATCGCCCTGGACATCCGCGGCGAACTCTGGGCCACCCCCATTCCCGAACAACTCTTCATCCGCACCCGCATCGATACCGAGACCGGCCAAACTCTCATGGGAGACGCAGCCAATGGATGAGCGGCTCTTGGAACATTACAACACCGAACTGCGCCACCTCCGCGAGAGCGCCGGCGAGTTCGCCCGCGAGTTTCCCAAGATCGCCGGACGCCTTTCCCTTGACAAGGATGCCAAGGAAATCTGCCCGGACCCGTACGTTGAGCGCCTCCTCGAAGGCTACGCCTACCTCGCCGCCCGGGTCCATCTCAAGCTGGACGCGGAATTCCCGCGCTTCACGCAGTCCCTGCTGGAAACCGTCTATCCCCACTTCCTCTCCCCCATCCCCTCGATGGCTATCGTGCGATTTGCTCCGGCGGAGAATGACCCCGCGCTCGCCCCAGGCGTCGCCGTCCCGCGCGGCGCGCTCTTGCGCCACACGCCGGGCAAGGGCGAGCGAACCGCTTGCACCTTCCAGACGGCTCAGACCGTCCGATTGCTGCCCCTGCGCATCGTCGATGCCTCCTACTACACGCGCGACCTGGCCCAGCTCAACCTGCCGCCGCAACTGCCCGCCAAGGCCGCCATCCGCATCCGCCTCGAAGCCACTGCCGGAGTGCCATTCGAGCAGATCAACCTGGAGCCGCTGGTGTTCTTCGTTCGGGGCGCGGATGAGTTGCCGGCGCTGGTTTGCGAACAGATCTTCGCCCATCGCTCAGGTCTGGCCGTTCAATCGCCAACCGACAGAGGCAGGACGCTGGGCACAGCCCCCGCCGCCAGCGTGCGGCACGTGGGGTTTAGCGACGCCGAGGCCTTGCTCCCGCCCAGCCCGCGCAGTTTCGAAGGCTATCGCTTATTGCGGGAGTATTTCTCCTTTCCGCAGCGATTTCTGTTTTTCGAGCTCACTCGCCTGACCGAGTCCTCGCGGCGCTGCAAGGCGGCCCAACTCGACCTGGTCATCGCTCTCAAGGCGGCTGACACGCGGCTGGAGAACCGTGTGGACGCCTCCTGCTTCGAGCTCTTCTGCACACCCGTCATCAACCTGGTCTCCAAGCACCTGGATCGTATCGACCTCTCGGACCGGTTCTCCGAGTTTCACGTCGTCCCGGACCACAACCGCGCCCTCGACTTTGAGGTCTTTGAAATCGAATCGGTTACCGGTTATGCTTCGGCCACGGGCGAGCAACAGGAGTTCCGGCCCTTCTATCTGGCCAAAGATACCGACGTTGCGGAGGGCGCCTTCTACACGACTCACCGGGTGCCACGTGTGCTGACGGCCAAAGAGAAGCAGTTCGGCCGGAAATCGGCCTACGCGGGCACGGAAGTCTATTTGTCCTTGGTCGATGCCAATTGCGCCCCGTACCGGCCTGACCTGCGGCAACTGGGCATCAAGGCGCTTTGCACCAACCGCCATCTCCCCATACAGATGGCCGTCGGCGTCGGCAACACCGATTTCACGATGGACGCCAACGCCCCTATTACCGCCATCCGGTGCCTGAGCGGGCCAACTCTGCCCCGGCCCTCTGCCGCCGAGGGCCGTTACTCCTGGCGGCTCATCAGCCATCTTTCACTGAATTATCTTTCGTTGATTGACTTCGAAGGCCAAGGCGCCGCCGGCTTGCGCGAAATCCTCAGGCTCTATGCCGATGCCACTGACCGGCAGATGGCGCGGCAAATCGATGGCGTGCTCAACGTGCAGTCGCGCCCCGTAGTGCGGCGGGCGCCAACCCCTGGCCCCATCACCTTTGCCCGCGGCCTGGAGGTCACGGTTACTCTCGACGAGTCCGCCTTCGAAGGGACCGGCGCCTTTATCCTTGGCGCGGCCCTTGAGCAATTTCTTGCCAAGTACGTCTCCCTGAATTCATTCACCGAGACCGTCATCAAAACCCGTCAACGCGGAGAGATTATCCGATGGCCAGCGCAAATAGGCAGACGTCAGATTCTTTAGTTGAGCGGTTGGCCTCCGAGCCTTTCGCCTTCGACTTTTTCCGCGCCGTGCGGCTCCTGCAAAGCCGGCGTGCCGACCTTCCACGCATTGGCTATTCACTGGCGCCTTCCCAGGACCCGGTGCGCTTTTGCCAAAACCCTTCTCTTGCCTTTGCCCCTTCCACCCTCCAGGCCTTTGAACAAGACGGCCCGACCACCCCCCCGAAGCTGGCGGTCCGCTTTTTCGGGTTGTTCGGACCGAACGCTCCGCTGCCCCCACATTTCACCGAGCACGCCCTGGAGCGCCAACTCCATTATGGCGACCGCACCTTCATCGCTTTCCTGAACATCTTTCATCACCGCTTGATTTCCTTTTTCTATCGCGCCTGGGCGGCCAACCAGAAGGCTCTGGACCTGGATCGGCCCGACAACCAGCGGTACGCAGCCTACATCGGCAGCTTTTGCGGCGTCGGGATGGAGGCCTTGCAGCGGCGCGACGCCGTTCCGGACTCCGCCAAACTTTTCTTCTCCGGGCGGCTGGCTTGCCAGACGCGCAACGCCGAAGGCCTCCAGGCGATTCTTCAGGATTTCTTCGCCATCAAGGCGGAGGTGCGGACCTTCCTCGGCCGCTGGCTCAACCTGCCCCCCGACAGCGTGTGCCAACTCGGTCAATCGCCCAACACCGGCTGCCTGGGCTCGACGATGATTGTGGGTTCCCGCGTCTGGGACTGCCAGTTGTCCTTCCGCATCCGAATGGGCCCGATGAGCCTGGCTGATTTCCAGCGGATGCTCCCCGCCGGGCGTTCCTTTCCGCGCCTGAAATGCTGGGTCGTCAACTATTGCGGCGAACACTTTTTCTGGGACGTTCAACTGGTCCTGGAGGCGCGCGCGGTGCCCGAGGCCTGCCTCGGACGAGCGGGACACCTTGGTTGGACCACCTGGCTCAAAACCAAGCCCTTCGACCACGACGCCGAGGACTTAATCCTCAACCCGCAGACCTTATGAACGGCTCAACCCATTATCCCTATGGCTGAAATCAAACGCACCACCCTCTTCGGCAAGCTCAACGGCATCGGCTACAAATCGATCGAAGGCGCCACCCTCTTCTGCAAGATGCGCGGCAATCCTTACGTCGAAACCGTTCATTGGCTGCACCAGTTGCTCCAGAACCAGGACACCGACCTTCACCGCATCTTCAAACACTTCCAATTGGACGGTTCACGCCTGGCGGCCGACCTCATCGCGGCCCTGGACAAGCTGCCCCGCGGCGCCACCTCCATCTCCGACTTCTCGCCCGATATCCCCGCCGCCATCGAGCGCGGCTGGGTCTATGGGACGCTTATGTTCGGCGAGAGCCAGGTGCGCACCGGCCATCTGCTGGTTGGCTTTCTCAGCAGCGAGTTGCGCCACAAGTTTCTGGGCATTTCCAGGGAGCTGGCCCGCATCAAATTGGAAGTGCTCACCGACAGTTTCTCAACCATTGTCGCTGGCTCGCCGGAGGATGGCCTTGGCTCCAGCGACGGCATCGGCCTAAGCGCCGGCGCCGAGCCGGGCGAAACCAGCGGCGCCCTCCCTCCAGCGCAAATGGGCAAGCAGGAGGCGCTCAAACGCTTCACCGCCGACTTGACCGACAAGGCCCGGAAGGGCGAAATCGATCCCATCGTCGGACGCGACGAGGAAATCCGCCAGTGCATCGACATCCTCATGCGCCGGCGCCAGAACAACCCCATACTCACCGGGGAAGCGGGCGTGGGCAAAACTGCGGTGGTCGAGGGCTTTGTTCATCGTATCCTGGCGGGAGATGTGCCGCCCGCGCTCAAAGCCGTGAGCGTTCGGTCGCTGGACGTGGGCCTGCTCCAGGCCGGAGCCAGCATGAAAGGTGAATTCGAACAGCGCCTTCGCGGCGTCATCGACGAAATCCAGGCCTCGCCCAAACCGGTCATCCTCTTCATCGACGAGGCCCACACTCTCATGGGCGCCGGGGGCAGCGGCGCCAGCGACGCCGCCAACCTCCTCAAACCCGCCCTGGCCCGCGGCACTCTCCGCACCATCGCCGCCACTACCTGGGATGAATACAAACGCCACATCGAGAAAGACCCCGCCCTGACGCGGCGTTTTCAGGTCGTAAAGGTAGAAGAACCGGGTGAAGACAAATGCATCCGGATGATGCGCGCGGTCATGGTCCCTTTCGAAAAGCATCACCAAGTGCAGGTCCTCGACGAGGCCATCGAGGCCGCCGTCAAACTCTCCCACCGCTACATCGCCGGGCGCCAGTTGCCTGACAAGGCCGTCAGCCTCATTGACACCGCCGCCGCCCGCGTCGCCGTGAGTCAGCACGCCGTCCCGCCCGAGGTCGATGATTGCCGCCGCCGCATTCAGGCCCTGGAGACCGAGCTTGGCATTCTCGATCGCGAAACCGCCACCGGCTTTGACCATGCCGCGCGCCTCGCCGAGATTCAGGAAAAGCTCGCCGCCGAAAAGCAACAGCTCTCCACCCTCGAAGCACGCTGGAACGAGGAGAAGGCAATCGTGGCGAAGGTTCTCGACCTCCGGGCCAGGCTCCGCGCTGGTGGCGTGGCGCCCGACGAGGCCCTTAAACCTCAGCCTGAAAGTATCGCAACGTCCATGACATCTGAGATCTCAAATCTCAACTCTCCGATCCCCGGCGAACGCCGGATTACCTCCAAACCAGGGCTGGAGGGCAGCGGGGCGCTCCAGGCCAGTGCCGCGGCGACAAAGGCTGCCGCGGCAGCCGTCCCCGCCACTCCACCACTCCATCACTCCACCACTCTCAGTTCCGACGAGCGCGCTGACCTCCTTGACGAGTTGAAACAGGCCCAAGCCACCCTGAGAGATTTCCAAGGCGAATCACCTCTCATTTTTCCCAGCGTCGATGCCAATGCCATCGCCAGCGTGGTCGCCGATTGGACGGGCATCCCGGTGGGGCGAATGGTCAAGGACGAGATCGAGCAAGTGCTCGGCCTGGCCGATGTGCTGGAACGGCGTGTGATTGGCCAGCGCCACGCCTTGGAGATGATTGCCCGCCGCGTCCAGACCAGCCGCGCGCGCCTCGACAACCCGAACCGGCCCATCGGGGTGTTCATGCTCGTCGGCCCCAGCGGCACCGGCAAGACCGAGACGGCCCTCACGCTGGCCGAGGCGCTCTACGGCGGCGAGCAGAATCTGATCTCCATCAACATGAGCGAATTCCAGGAGGCCCACACCGTCAGCACCCTCAAAGGCTCTCCCCCGGGCTATGTCGGCTATGGCGAAGGGGGCGTCCTGACCGAGGCGGTCCGCCGCCGGCCTTACAGCGTGGTCCTGCTGGACGAGGTCGAAAAGGCGCATCCGGACGTGCATGAGATTTTCTTTCAGGTCTTTGACAAGGGCTGGATGGAGGACGCCGAGGGCCGCTACATCGACTTCAAGAATACGATTATCATCCTCACCAGCAACGCCGCCCAGGATGTCATCATCAATATGTGCAAGGACCCCGAATTGATGCCCAACGCCGAGGGCCTGGAAAAAGCCATGCGCGGCCCCCTTACCAAGGTGTTCCCCGACGCCCTGCTCAACCGGTTGGTGGTCGTCCCCTTCTATCCGATTACCAAAGAGGTTCTGCACCGCATCATCCGCCTGAATCTCTCGCGCGTGGAGAAGCGCGTCAAAGAGAACCACCGTGTGCCGTTCACCTACGACGACAGTGTGCCGGATTTGATCGGCCGGCGCTGCACGGAGTTGGAGCGTGGCGCCCGCATGGTCGATGCCCTCATCACCAACACCATGCTGCCGGAAATTGGGCGGGAATTCCTCTCGCGCCTGGCCACCGGCACGGCGATAAACCGCGTCCATGCCAGCGCCAAGGATGGCAATTTCGCGTTCACTTTTGAATAGAGAGCCCTTATGGCTAGTCCAGAGACCAAACAGTGCCGCCCGCTCTTGCAATCCGCATCGGGCCTGGTCGCGATGGCCTTCGACGTGGCGGGAAGCGAAGTCGAACGGTCGCCGGAACGTATCCTCGAGGCGTTGCGTTCCTCGGAGGTGCAGAAGGCCATTAAGAGCGCCCTGGATGGCGAAGCCAAAAAGCTTATGGCCGCGCAGCGGAAGAGCACGGCCCCGGACCCGCACCAGGCCGAAGCCGTTTTGAAGGACCTGGGTGAGGCGGTTCTCAACGCCACTACCGCCCAGATTCGAAAGCAAATTGAGAACTCACCCCACGTGAAGCGGTTGCGCGGCGAAGCGGATAAGGTCCTTCAGGATTTCAAGTGCAGCGGCGTCGGTGTCTGGGTCAATGACCATCACACACTGGTCTATATTGTCGGCGCGGTGCTCGCCCTCGGGGCGGGCGCGGGCCTGTATTTCGCCAAATCCGGCGATCCCCTCGCTAAGCTCGTGGAAGGCGGAAGCAAGGCCATCAAGCTGGGCAAGATCGAGATCACCGGCAAACTCACTAAGTTCCAACCCTCCACGCACACCCTGGGGGCCTCCATCGACGTTGCCGGAAAGTGGAAGGCGCTCAGCGGCAACTTCACCCTCAGCGGCACGGCGGTGGGGGATACGGGGACAGTCTCGGCCAGTGGAAAGATTCTTGTTCCCCTCACCGATCACCTTACCGCCATGACCTCGGCCCAGTTCGATCTAGGCGCGTTGCCCGGTTCCAAGGACCCGCGCCTTCGACTCCTTTCCTCCGAACCGCCCGGCGGCTGGAATCAATACCATTACCGCGTCGCCGCCGGTCTGAGCTTCAAGGACCACACCTTGACCTGGGACCTCATGGGCGTGGTGGACAACAACCAACCCAGCGGCTCACTCAAGGCCACTTACCACCATAATTTCGGCGGTGTGGACCTCGACGCCAGTTTGGGCGCGGACATCAACGCCAAGGGCCTCTATACGGTGCAAACCAACCTCGCGCTTCACTTTTAGCTCTGTCGAATACGGAAACACACCGGAACCAGGCCCGCCGCCGCCAGCTCCGAACTCGCTACGCGCCGCGGCTCGGCGGCAGGGCCTTGTGCTTGGTCGGTGAACAGGTTGAAAAGGGCCTTCCACAGGGATTATCTTGTCAACGCCCTCAGTTCGGCCAAGCGGCCGCGCGTGTGTTCGCGCAACTTGTCGATCCTGGCTTGTTTTCGTGTCATTCCTTTGAGGATGCCGTCGAGCTCGGCGATCATCGCCTCGATTCGCGGCCGGTACTTCGCCTCGTCGGCGTCTAGCGGCGCCAACGTCATGCTTTTTGTTGCCATACGTCCTTTGTATCACACCCCGGCCGAGATGCAAGTCCCCAACGCCCGGCGGTCAATTGGCCTTGTTGTCAGCCCCGCCGCCGAATGTTAGTTCGGCGCTCCTTCTGCAGGGTGCGATTAAATGTGCCGGTCACCGAAGGCGCCGGCGTCAGTCCTGCAGCTTTTTCCGCCGCTTCCCTTCCTTCACTGCGGAAAAAGTGAGGACTGACCCTGCGCCGAACCGGGAGTTAAAGAAGCCAAGGAAAGCGTTCCCCCTTCTACTCAACGGACTTTGTCAACAGCCGTGTGCGCCGGAGTTCGCGTGCGGCTATTGACTTCTCGGACGGAACCGCCGAGACTTAGTTTGCAATGGCAATCCAGGCCCTCGACCGAATCGAACACGAGTTTACGCGACGGCCGCCTCAGGCACAAATGGACCTGCTCGAACGGCTTGTCCATCGCGTTCGGGTCGTTGCGGCACGTCGGGAGGAGGCCTGGCAAGCCGAGCTTTCCGCCATGGCGGCTGAGGCCCAGATCCAGCGAGAGTTGCAACAGATCAACGCTCAGTTCAGCGCCGCTGAGGCCGGCGGTTTGGAGAAACCCTGATGTCTATCCGGCGCGGCGAGATCTACTTTGACAGTTGCTATATTCCTGGAATCGGTTATAAACACGTAAGTTCCCATGCATTAGAACGGACATGCCGGCTACGCAAAAGCAAAGATTCCTCGCGGTCGGAACGGCCCTGGGCGATGACAAGCTCCTGGTGCTGAAGGTCTCCGTTGCCGAACAGTTGGGCCGGATGTTCCGCCTGGAGTTGGAACTGGCCGGCGAAGACCCGGCGCTCAAGTTCGATGACATCGTCGGCACCAACGCCACCCTTCGGCTGGAGTTGCACAACCAGAAAACGCGCTACTTCAATGGCTACATCAGCCGCTTTACGCAAGTTGAGCAGCGGCGCAACTTCGCCCGTTACCACGCCACCCTCGTCCCCTGGCTCTGGTTCCTGACCCGGACGGCGGACTGCCGGATTTTCCAGAAGATGAAGGCGCCCGACATCATCGAGAAGGTGTTCAAGGACCACGGATTCAAGGATTACAAGCTCAGCCTCAGCGCCTCCTACCGCGAATGGGAATACTGCGTGCAGTACCGCGAGACCGACTTCAACTTCGTCAGCCGGCTTATGGAACAGGAGGGCATCTACTACTTCTTCGAGCATAAGAACGGCGTTCATACTCTTGTGCTGGCCGATGCGGCCGCCGCCCACAGTCCATTCGAGGATTACGACTCGCTGGTGTACCGTCCTCACACGCACGCGGGGGAGGAGACCGCCGAGACCGTAACCGACTGGGTCATTGAGCAGGAAGTGCAACCTGGAGTCTATGCGCTGGCCGATTTCGATTTTAAGAAACCCGCCGCGCCCATCCTTACCAATGCCAACATCTCCCGCAAACATGCCGCCGCCGATTTTGAGATCTACGACTACCCCGGCGAGTTCGAAAAGCGCGACGAAGGCGAGGCTTACGCCAAGGTGCGCATCCAGGAGTTGCAGGCGCAACACGAGATTTTGCGCGGCCAGGCAACCGCGCGCGGCGTCGCCACCGGCTCCAAGTTCACGCTCAAGGGCCACCCTCGCGACGATCAAAACCGCGATTACCTGGTCACCGGCGTTTCCCTTCAGGCCGACGTCGGTGAATACGAAAGCGCCGCCAAGGGCCAAGGTGAACCCTTTTATGCTTGCAGTTTCACCGCCCGCCCGGCCAGCGAACCCTTCCGCGCTCCACGCCTTACCGCCAAACCCGTTGTCCAGGGGCCGCAAACCGCTATCGTCGTGGGCCAGAAGGGCGAGGAGATCGACACCGACGAGTTCGGGCGGGTGAAGGTCCAGTTCCACTGGGACCGCTATGGCAAGGCGGACGAAAATTCCTCCTGTTGGGTCCGCGTGGCCCAGCCCGTTGCGGGCAAGGGCTGGGGCGCCATGGCCCTGCCGCGCATTGGCCAGGAGGTCATCGTCGAATTCCTGGAGGGCGACCCCGACCACCCGATCATCACCGGCTGCATCTACAATGCCACCAACAAAGCGCCCTACGACCTGCCTGCTCATAAAACCATGTCCACCTTCAAGTCCAATTCCAGCAAAGGTGGGCAGGGGTTTAACGAAATCCGCTTTGAAGACAAGAAGGGCGAGGAGCAGGTCTTTATTCACGGCGAAAAGAATCAGGATGTTCGCATCAAGAATGATTGTTTCGAATGGATTGGCAATGACCGTCACCTCATCGTCAAGAAAGATCAACTCGAGCACGTCGAAAACAACCGCGACGAAACCGTGGATGCCGACCACAAGGAGAAGATCGGCAAGGACCGCCATCTCAAAGTCGTGGGCAAGGAAGCCAAAGAGGTGGGCGACAGCCAATCGCTGACGGTCAAGGGCGATGTCATTGAGGTGTTCAAGGCCAACCATTCCGAGCAGACCTCCAGTGACTATTATCTCAAAGCCGACAACATCGTTATCGAAGGCATGACCAACGTCACCGTGAAAGTTGGCGGTTCCAGTATCGCCATTGCTGCCGATGGCATCGCTCTGAAGACCGATGGCCTGATTAAGATCGAGGCCGGGGCCACGATGGACCTCAAGGCCAATGCCCCCTTGAGTATGCAATCCTCCGCCACGGCAGAACTTAAGAGCCCGATGACCACCGTCAAAGGCGACGGTATGCTCACCCTCAAGGGCGGCATGGTCATGATTAACTCCTGATCCGCCTATCCAGATGCATCTCACAACGCACTCCGCCACACTGTTTGTCCGGGCCGGGGAGTCCGAGGCGGACAACCGGCAATTCCAAACCCGTCACTGATCCAACTATGCCAAGTCCCAAAAGTGGAAAAGCAGGCTCGGCCGTTTCTCCGACAGACCCCAAGAAGGCCGAGGAAGCTGACAAGGCCGATCCGGGCGAGGTGGAGAAGGCCAAGGCGGAGCAGCGCCAGACTAAGACCGGCAAGTACGGCTCGGTACCTGTCCCGCCCTATAAGCCGGCCCAGACCAAGGAGGAAAAGGAGAAGAAGAAGAGCTGGATCGAGATTGAGATGGTCGATGAGGACCAGCAGCCGGTGCCCGGTGTGGTGTATCGAATTACGCTGCCGGACCAGACCGTGGCCGAAGGCAGCTTGGACGAGAATGGCTTCGCGCGAGTCGGGGACATCGATCCGGGTTCGTGTAAGATCACCTTTCCCGACCTGGATAAAGAGGCCTGGGAACGCGCTTAACCAGATATGCCTGAAGATTATGAAGTTAACCAGGGCGACTGCCTGAGCAGCATCGCCTTCGAGCACGGCTTCTTCTGGGAGACGCTTTGGAACGATGGCTCCAACGCCGATCTGAAGTCCAAGCGCAAGGACCCCAATGTCCTAATGCCGGGCGACATTGTCCACATTCCAGACCGCACGCTCAAGGAAGAGTCCGCCGCCACCGAGAAGAGGCACAAGTTCAAACTTAAAGGAGTGCCGGCTAAGTTGAAGATCCGAGTCCTCTTCGATGGCCAAGCCCAAGCCAACAAGCCTTACCGGCTGCTCATTGACGGGATCTGGAGTCAGGGCGCCACGGACGGCTCCGGCTACGTGGAGCACGCCCTCCCGCCCAACGCGCAGGAGGGCCGGCTCATCGTCGGGGAGGGCGCCAAGCAGCAGGTCTATCCACTGCGCTTCGGCACTGTGAGGCCGTTGGATACAGATGAAGGGGTGGCCAGGCGCCTGCACGATCTTGGTTACACGGTCAAAGAGGATTTGCAAGGAGTGGTCAAGAGGTTCCAGGCCGACAAGGGGTTGTCTATCACCGGCCAAGTGGATGACGCCACGCGCGCCAAACTCAAGGAGGAATTCGGCCAATGATTGTTGACCAGTTCATCAACTTTGTCTCCCGCCTGGTCAAAGGCGCCACCGGGCACAACACCCTCAACGCCACCGTCGTCGAAGTCTTCTTCCATCGATCCCCAGGCTGGCCCTCCGGCGACACTCGGGGCATTGAGGGGCTGGAGTACCAGATCATGACCGGCGGGGCGGTGGCGCACAGCGGGAAGACCGGCAAAGACGGCAAGATTGAAGTGACCGTTTCGGGCGGGCAGGCAGAGCTTCAGTTGATGTCCGGGGGCAAAGCCGTGGCAAGTTACCAGGTTAACGTTCGGAGCGATCCTTACGAGGCAGGCAACACCATCAAGGGCGTCCAACGACGCCTTCGCGGGTTGGGCTACCAGGTTGGGCACGACGGCGCGGCCCAGAACGGTGTTACGAACTCGATGAACGAGGCCACTGACCGGGCCATTCTTGAGTTCCAGGTTGATCAGAACCTGGCCATTGATGGCAAGGTGGGGCCGCACACTCAGAGCAGACTCAATAACGCGGTCGGCGGCACGGCCCTTTGAACGAGAACAGCGATG
>JAJYHY010000451.1 GCA_021784555.1 bacterium | reverse complement strand
GCGGCTCTCTGGGGACGCGGACGAGGGCGTCCGCGCTCCTATCGCCACCTGAGCGGTTACGAAAGAGCACTGTCAGTATGGCCAAGAACATGCAAGCCTTCGGCTTGCCCTTTGTTAGAGTCCACTTATGAGCCTGGAATTTTCCGAGTTTGTCGATGGTCTGCCGAATTTTTGCGGCTCGGAGGCCGATGTCGAAGCGGCTGTGGGCGCCACCAAGGCCAAACCGGTCTTCCGGCCGGAGAACTGGATTGAATTCGAGCGCCTGCGAAGCGGATTCGCCTTCGCTCTGCACATGCACCAGCCGTTGATCCCGGCCGGGGGCGAGGATCTTCGCACCGCCGCAATCATCAGCAACTTGAAGTACATGATGGACCACCCGCGCGAGGGTGATAACCACAATGCCCGGGTCTTCCACCAGTGCTATAAACGGATGGGCGAGTTCATTCCGCAATTGATCGATGAAGGCAAAGAGCCGCGGGTGATGCTTGAATACTCCGGCACGCTTATTCACGGCCTCGCTCATATCGGCCTGAAAGACGTGTTCGACAACCTCAAACGGGTCACGCGCGACGCACGCTATCGGCGCGCGGTGGAATGGCTCGGCTGCCCCTGGGGCCATGCGGTGGCGCCCTCGACCCCCGCGCAGGATTTCCGGCTCCATGTCAAGGCCTGGCAACATCATTTCGCCGCTATTTTTGGCCTGGAGGCACTGCAACGAGTCCGCGGCTTTTCACCTTCAGAAATGGCTCTGCCCAATCATCCGGATACCGCTTATGAATTTGTCAAAACCCTCAAGGACTGCGGGTTCGACTGGGTGCTGGTGCAGGAACATTCGGTCGAGCGTCCCGACAATGGGCACGGCCCGGAGCGCAAACATCTGCCGCACCGGCTGGTATGCCGGAACTCCCAGGGCGAGGCGGCTTCGATCGTTGCGGTCATTAAGACCCAGGGCAGCGACACGAAACTCGTTGGCCAAATGCAGCCCTATTACGAGGCCAAAGGTCTCTCCCGCTGGGACCTGGCCGGCAAACAGGTCCCACCCCTGGTGACCCAAATCGCCGATGGCGAGAACGGCGGCGTGATGATGAACGAATTCCCGCCCAAGTTTTTTGATGTCATGCGCCAGTGTTCCGGTTCGGAGACGCCCGTGCTCAACGTTAGCGAATACCTGGAGCACCTGGCTGCCAATGGTGTGAGCGAGGGGGATTTCCCCCCGCTTCAACCGCTCTTCCAGAAGCGGATTTGGGACCGTTTCCAGCCGGGCGGAGGGCCGGAAAGGCTGGCCGAGGTCATCGAGCAGTTGAAGAAGGAAGACAATCGCTTTCACATGGAAGGCGGCAGTTGGACCAACAACATCTCTTGGGTGCGAGGGTACGAAAAGCTGCTCGACCCGATGGAAAAGGCCAGCTCGCATTTTCATGAAAAGGTGCTCAAGGCCGGCATTCCCACCCACGAGTACCGTTACCGCAATGCCCTCTTCCATCTGCTCTGTCTTCAGACCAGTTGCTACCGGTATTGGGGCACGGGCAAATGGACCGATTACGGACGCGAAATCTGCCGGCGGCTGGAAGCGATCCTGACCCACGATTTTTGAAGCACCGCATCGGCTGCCGGAGGCGCTCGACAGCCGACGGACGCCTGGCAATCTTGCTGTTGTTGGCATGCGTCAGCGCTGCAAATTGTTTTGCTTTATTTCTCGGGAGTGATAATTTGATTTAGTGGTTATCATCGCTAAGGTAGAGACCAGGAACACCGGTAAATGCTTGCCCAAGGCGGCGCCGGGCGCTGCCACCCAGGTTTCCAAGCCTAGGGCGGGGGTCTATACCGGTTCCACATTCAACGAGCTACTCTCCCCATGAATGCTAATGCCACAATCGACGAAATCCTGAACCACAAAGGCAATACCGTCTGGTGCATCTCGCCGGACTCAACCGTCTTCGAGGCCGTCCAGATGATGGCCGACAAGAATGTAGGCGCCCTGCTTGTGACTGACCAAGACAAGCTCGTGGGCATCATCTCAGAGCGTGACTACACTCGCAAAGTCATCCTCAAGGGCAAGTCCTCAAAGCAGACCGCCGTCAAAGAGATCCTCTCTGGCCAGGTCTTCCATGTTGGCCCCTCCCACACGGTTGAAGAGTGCATGCATCTCATGACCGACCATCGCATCCGTCATCTGCCCGTGCTCGATGAGGACAAGATTACCGGCATCGTCTCCATCGGAGATCTGGTCAACTGGATTATCAGCGCCCAAAGCACCACGATTGACCAGTTGCAGACCTACATTGCCGGCTATCCGGGCTGAATCCAAGCAGATTCCCGGCGCTTCAGGTCGTGAAGCTCATTACCTTCGGGCGTACGAGCCGTTCAAAATCGCTGTAAGCCAACTTCATGATTTCCGTATGAGAACCGGAGTTGAAGGCGATTTGATCGCTTCTCCCAAGTGACTCGGCCGCGAATACCTCCATACCGTAGAGGTTGCCGAAAGGCGGCATCGCGCCCGTTTCACAATCCGGGAATCGCTTTTTGAACTCCTCTTCGGAGGCAAACTTGACCTCGTCCGAGCCGGTTATTTCCCGGAGGTCCTGGAGGACGATCTTACGGTTTGCCGGCAATACCGCCATTGCCAACTTCCCATCCAACTCCACAATGACGGTCTTGGCCAGCTCGCGCCCCGTCACGTGAGCCGAGGCGGCCACCTCTTGAGCAGTATAGGCCGGTGAATGAACGATGGAAACGTATTTGACCCGTTCCCGGTCCAGAAATTCTTTCAGCTTCTTGACTGGCATGGCTTACTCCTTTCCGTTGGTTCCTGTAGCAATAATAGTCCTCTTCACCGGCGGGTCAAGGCGGAAAGCGGAACAGAGCGGAACTAAACGCAAGTTCCGCAATTGCAGCGACATGCGCGTGCAATGGCGCACCGGAAGAATCGTCGCGAAGCGCGTCGATTCTCAACGATACTGACTGATTGCAAATCTGCGCTATGGCTTTGTCAATGCCCGCGCAAGCACGGGCGCACGTTGACTGGACCCCCAAAGAAGAGGGGCCTTGCATCACTCGCGTCGAGAAGCGCCTGTTTGGTTTTGCCCCTGCCGGGCGATGGAACAGAGGGCCGGGAAGTGGTATGGGTAAACAATGAGCAAAGTGGTCGGTATTGACTTAGGCACGACAAATTCGCTGGTGGCGACACTCGATTCCGGCATCCCGCTGGTTATTGCCGATACCGAGGGCAAACGGCTGACGCCGTCGGTAGTGCATTTCCCGGGTGGAACGGCGGGCCCTGTCGTGGGGGGTGCCGCCAGCCGGGTGAGGGTGATTAAGCCTGCTGAAACGGTGTATTCGGTCAAGAGATTCATGGGCCGGCGCGGCGAAGACCTTTCGTCTGATGACCGGAGGGTCACCTATCCGCTCACGTGGGGCAAGAGCGGGCCGGTTAAAGTGGCCGTTCACGGGCGGGAGTATAGTCCCGAGGAAATCTCGTCCGAAATCCTCAAGAAGCTGAGGGCCAATGCGGAGGCCTACTTTGGCCAGATGGTCACGCGGGCGGTCATCACCGTCCCCGCCTATTTCAACGACGCGCAGCGCAACGCGACCAAGAGGGCGGGCGAATTGGCCGGGTTTACGGTCGAGCGAATCATCAATGAACCGACCGCGGCGGCGCTGGCCTACGGGCTGGACAAGCTGAAGGAGCACGCGAAAATAGCGGTGTATGACCTGGGCGGAGGCACTTTCGACCTGTCCATCCTCGAACTGAACGAAGGGGTGTTCCAGGTGCTTGCCACCAGCGGCAACACACGCCTGGGCGGCGACGACATCGACGCCCGGTTGGCGCAGTTTCTTCTGCTGAAGATTCAGCAGGCGGGAGGGCCGGAACTGGTGGACGTGGCTAACCCGGAGGCTCCATCCCCTTCGCCGGAACGGGCTGGAACTCGCCCGTTGGAGGGCGACCGGCGCAGTTCTGAAGTGCTGGCCATGTTGTCCAGGGTGCGCGAGGCGGCGGAGGAGGCGAAGATCCGGCTCTCGACGGAGTCCGAAACGCGGGTCTCTCTGCCCTTTCTTACGCCGCGGTTCAGTTTTGAGTATTGCCTGAGCCGGGATGAGTTGGAAAACCTGGCGCGGGAGATCGTCGGGCGGACACGGGCGCATTGTCTGCGGTCGCTGGCGGATGCCAAGCTCGAAGCAAAGGACCTGGATGAGGTTATCCTGGTGGGCGGGCAGACGCGGATGCCGCTGGTGCGGCGGTTTGTGAGCGAGTTGTTCTGGTGCGCGGAATTTGAGGAGACGCGCGGCGGCGTTCGGTTGGGAAGCGAGCACCACCCTCCGACGGGGCCGCGGCTAAACACGTCAGTCAACCCGGATGAAGCCGTGGCCTTGGGGGCGGCGATCCAGGCGGAGATTCTGGTGGGCGGTTTGGGATCGGTGCTGCTGCTCGACGTGACACCGCTGTCGCTGGGGGTTGAGACGTTTGGCGGCTTGATGAACGTGATTATCCCGCGCAATTCGACAATTCCAGTGAAGGCCGGGGAGCTGTTCACCACCGCCGCGGATAACCAGCGCAGCATGCTCATTCATGTGCTCCAGGGTGAACGCGAGCGCGCGCGCGACAATTGGAGCCTGGGCCGGTTCACGCTGGACTTTGAGCCGGCGCCGCGAGGCGTGGCGCGGGTGGGAGTGCAATTCGAGATCGACGCCAACGGGATTCTGCACGTCCTGGCGCGCGACATCGGCAGCGGGAGACAAACGGTGGTGGAGATGAAGTCGGCGGTGGATGTCGAGGACTCGGCGGTGCAGAAAATGGTGGAGGAGTCGGTCGAGCATGCGTTCAGCGACCTGGCGGCGCGGCGGTGGGTGGAGACCAAGCTCAAGGCCAGGCAACTGGTTGGGGCCGCAAGGAATGGGCTCCGGGATTGTGGAGGGGAGTTTTCGGCGGACTACCAGGCCGAGGTTGAAAGGGCGATTGGCGAGACGGAGGCGGCGCTGGCCACGGAGAATCTGGAGACCGAAACGGGCGACGTGCCCCGGCTCCAAGCCGCCTGCGCGGCGCTGGACGAGGCGACGAAACCGCTGGCGGAGGTGCTCATGGACAAGGCCATGGAGGCCGTCCTGCGAAAACAGGGGGTGCTGCGGTAAGGGCTCAACTTTACCCACGGAATTTCACACTAAACAAGTCCGCCGGGCCATGAGATTGTGGGGGCGTGTTGGACGCGGCGCGAATCTCCGGACGCTGGGTGAGTCAGCAGGTGCTGGCGCGCCTGAGCGCCCGTTCGCTCAGCGAGCCTGCCCCGGTGCGGCGCAGCTTGGTTCGCGATTTCTGCCGTGCGGTCAACTGGCGCAACGCCAAGGGCCAGTGGTGCCTGGCGTCGGCCAATGTCGCTCTCAATCGCCTGGAGCGGCAGGGGCTGGTGAAGTTGCCCTCGCCCGGCAGGACGGGGCCGCGCGCCTCCGGGCACAAGCTGCGCGAGGATGGCGGTTGCTTGCCGGCCTTGCCCGGGCGGGGATCAGTGGGTGGGCTGGGACAGCGCCGCGCGCCAAGCCAATCTGGCTGGGGTGGTGGGTTTGTCCCGGTTTCTGATTCGTCCGGGGATTAGGTGGCCCAATCTGGCTTCACGCTGTTACGGGCTGCTGCTGGGCCGTGTGGCGGAGGATTGGCAAGCCCGCTAC
>JAJYHY010000450.1 GCA_021784555.1 bacterium | reverse complement strand
GTCTTGCTGAACGATTACCTGCACGAGGTCGTGGGGGGGTGGGTGTATCGGTGGCGGGGGTGGAGGTGAGGGGGAAAAAACGAAAAGCTGACAGGCTGAAAGGAAGCGGATGAGACTGAGCGGGGAATTGCGAGAGCGGACAAAGAAGTATGCGTCATCGGTCATCGGATTTTATGTGAAGCTGCCGATGAAACGTGAGGAGGTGCGGGTGCTCGGCAAACAATTGCTGCGCTCCGGGACATCTGTAGCCGCTCACGCCAGAGAAGCCTCACGTGCCCGCTCCGATTCCGAGTTTTGCTCCAAACTCGACGGTTTGCTTCAAGAGGCGGACGAATCTCAGTTGTGGCTGGAATTGTTGCGGGACGACTGCGGCATTGCCGGCGAGCAGGTGCATCACCTGCTGCGGGAAAGTGACGAGCTCCTCGCGCTGTTCACCACAATGGTTGCCAAGGCTCGCAAGCGCGAGGTTTGAATTCAGCATTGCCGCATTTCCGCGTTTCCGCTTTTCAGTTTTTCAGCATTTCTTAACATGTCCTCCACTAAACGCATCTTCCTCTCGCCGCCGCATATTGGCGCCGAAGAACTCGAGTTGGTCCGCGAGGCGTTTGCGAGCAATTACATTGCGCCGCTGGGGCCGATGGTGGATGCATTTGAGAAAGATTTCGCCGCTTACACCGGCATTCCCAACTGCCTGGCCCTGGCGAGCGGCACGGCGGCGATGCACCTGGCCTTGAGGGAGCTTGGGGTGGGGCCCGGCGACGAGGTCCTGGCTTCTACGCTCACGTTCATCGGGAGTGTCAGCCCCGCGACTTTTCTTGGGGCCGCGCCGGTGTTTATTGATTGCGACGAGGCAACGTGGAACATGGATGCGGGGCTTTTGGCGGAGGAGCTGGCCGAATGCGCAGGGCGCGGCAAGCTTCCCAAGGCGGTCATCCCGACGGACCTCTACGGTCAATGCGCGGACTATGACGCGATAGCGAGCGCGTGCGCGCCGTACGATATTCCCGTGGTTGTGGATGCCGCGGAGGCGGTGGGCGCGACGTACAAGGGGCGTCATGCCGGAGCAGGGGCCAGGGCGGCAGTCTTCTCCTTCAACGGGAACAAGATACTGAACACGTCGGGAGGGGGGATGCTGGCCAGTTCAGACGCGCGGCTGGCCGAGCATGCGCGCAAACTCTCGCAACAGGCGCGGGAGCCGTTTCCTTACTACGAGCACGCAGAAATCGGCTACAATTACCGGCTGAGCAACGTGCTGGCGGCGATAGGAAGAGGCCAATTGCGCTGGCTGGAGGAAAGGGTGCGAATAAAGCGGGGGATCTTTGACGCCTACCGGGAGGGGCTGGAGGATGTGCCCGGGATTTCGTTTATGCCCGAGGCGCCGACGGGAAGGGCGAATCGCTGGCTTTCGGTCATCCTGCTGGACGCGGAGGAGTTCGGGGCCGAGCCCGAAGAACTGCGGCTGGCGCTGGAAGCGGAAAACATCGAGGCGCGGCCAGTGTGGAAACCGATGCATCTGCAGCCGGTGTTTCGGGGTTGCCGGGTTCGAGACGGGGGTGTGAGCGAGGAGTTGTTCAAGGAAGGGCTCTGCCTGCCTTCCGGAACGTCTCTCCAGCCTGCCGATTTGGAGCGGGTGATTGGAGCCATAAAGCGGTTTGCGGCAGGGACGGGAGGGCGACGGTCAGCGCCTGGGGCGAGGCATCAACTCGCCGGGCAGGCTTGAGAGCAGACTCCGGTGTTGGTGCAACTCGGTTCGAGTAGTCCGATTGTGTGGTGTCCCTTTGTCCCCTGACCAAGCCGTCCGTACTCAACACGACTCAATTCCCGTATTCGAGCGAATTGTTCTGGAGGCCTGCTTTTGCTGATACTTGTGCGGGAAAACTTGGTGGTACAATGAAGTTCTCGTCAATAGGCATTCAGGTGCCAAGGTGGAAGACAGGCTGGAGGGGCAGGCCCTGCTGCAAACTCGTCCAGACCGGCCCTCGGCCTGGCATTGGAAACACTCGTCAAAAGACGGAGCTCAGATCACTCATTGTCTCCATGAGCATGTTGCGATAAGATGAAACTGAATCTTTTTGACTATCCGGCGCCGGTTCGGATGTGGCTGTTGCTGATGTTGTATGCGCTCGAACTGGCCGCGAGCCTGTGGATCAGCTATGAAGTGCGGTTTGATTTCGTCATGGCCGCCGCCGCGCAGCAGGAGCGTCTGTTCGTCCTGATATGGCTGGTACCCGTCCAACTGGTGCTCCTTGCGCTCTTCCATCAGTTGACGCCGCTGCTGGGCTACTTCAGCACGCCGGACCTGGCGCGGATGTTTCACGCCCTGATCATCAGCGCCATTGTGGCGAGTGTCGTCTGGCTGGCGTATGGCGGCGGTTTTGCCCCGCCGCGCGGCGTCATCGCGATGGACTTCGTCTTCTCGCTAGTGGGGCTGACCGGTGTGAGGTTGTTGTTGCGGGCTTCGCGAGAAACACTTCGAAGCGGCCGGGCCGGGGAAACGCGGAGGGCACACCGGGTGGGCATCGTCGGCGCGGGGGACGCGGGGGCGGTGCTGGCGCACGAACTGACGCTCAAGCCTGGGTACGGGCTGTTCCCGGTGGCGTTCTTCGACGATGACGAGCGCAAATGGAAATCGCGGGTTCATGACATCCCCGTGCTGGGGGCGCCGGAGAAGCTGGTGGAGATGAGAGAAAAGCTGGAGATAAAGGAGGTCATTATCGCGATGCCCTCTGCGTCAGCCCGCCGGGTGGGCGAGATTGTCCGGTTCTCGCGTCTGGCGGGACTGTCGTGCAAGACCGTTCCCTCCATCGACCAACTGGCGTTGGGGCAGGTCAAGGTGAGTCAATTGCGCAACGTCGAGGTGGAAGACCTGCTTGGGCGAGAAAAGGTGGAGTTGGAGACTGAGAACATCCGCCAGGTGCTCCAAGACCGGGTAGTCATGGTCACCGGGGCGGGGGGCAGCATCGGCAGCGAGCTCTGCCGGCAGATAGCCCGCTACAACCCGGGGCGCCTGCTCCTGGTGGACCGCTCCGAGCCGCAACTGTTCCAGATCGAGCAGGAGTTGATCGGGTTGGGACACGCCCATCGTGTGGTGCCGCTAGTCGGAGACATCACCGACCGCGTGCGGGTCGCGGAAATTCTCTCGATATTTCCCGCCAACGTGATTTTCCACGCCGCGGCGCACAAGCACGTCCCGATGATGGAGCATCAGCCGGGTGAGGCCATCAAGAACAACACGCTGGGCACGGCGCAAATGGCGGACCTGGCGCTGGAATACGGGGTGGATCGGTTCGTCCTAATCTCGACCGACAAGGCGATTAACCCCACCAGCGTGATGGGGGCAACCAAGCGCCTGGCCGAGATGTATATTCAGGCAATGCAGGCCGCGCATCCGGGCAAGACAAAGTTCATGGCGGTTCGGTTCGGGAACGTGCTCGGCTCTTCGGGCAGTGTCATTCCGGTCTTCCGGAAGCAGATTGCCGAGGGCGGGCCGGTCAGGGTGACCCACCCCGATATGACCCGCTACTTCATGACCATCCCCGAGGCCTCGATGCTGGTGCTGCAGAGCGCCGTGCAGGGCGCTGGGGGTGAGATCTTCGTACTGGACATGGGCAAGCCGGTGAAGATCGTGGATTTGGCGCGGCAGATGATCGAGCTGAGCGGCCTCAAACCCGACGAAGATATCCTAATCGCGTTCAGCGGGGTTCGGCCCGGGGAGAAGCTGTTCGAGGAACTCACGCACAAGGGCGAAAACTTCGTCCCTACGGGGCATCCGAAGATCTTTCGCTTCATTTGCCAGCCGATGGACCTGGTCGAGATGCGCACCACCCTGAAGAACCTGCGTTCGTCGCTCCACACGTGCGAGGAATGCGACCTGAAGCTTGTTCTGCACGAAACCGTTCCGGACTATTCCCCATTTCTGGTGCCTTGGGACAAGCTGCCCGCGCGGGTCACCAATCTGGAGGGCTACAGCTCAGGGCGTCAGCGAGAATCCAAGCGGCTGTTGTCCACGTTTGTTCCCGCCTACCAGATGGACTCCAGCACTCGCGAACCGTCAAATGGCTCTGACCGTGGATGAAGAGATTTTCAATGGATGGATGGAAAGCGAAGTCACCAAGCAATCAGAGGTGTTTTAGCAAGCCTCACAACGACCACGCTCAATGGAAAACCCTGAACTGAAGAAACAACTCAGCGTGTTGAAGCGGGAAGCGAGTAATCTTGGCACGTCATTAGACCGGTTGCTGAAAGCGGTGGAAGCGGTGGAACGAGAGGTTAACGAGGCTGAGGTCAAACGCTATTGCGGCGAGCGGAACCAAGCTCTGGCTGAAATAGACGCTGAGCCAGCGAGGAAGAACGAGCCGCAGAACGCCGAGCATGAGTGGCGGATGCTGTTATAGTAACACAACTTGGACTGGCCGAGCCTCGGCCTGCCTTCCACAAACCGAACATCTGCAACGGAAGCCGGCGCACGACAGACGGCCATCTTTATGAAAACTAGAGTTAAGAGAATCCTGGGCTTTGGCCTCATCCTCATCCTGGTTGGCGTTGGTGGAGGCTACCTGGCCTACAAAGAGTACATTAAGGCCCGGCAGGTCCACCTGATTACCGAGGCCAAGCACTTCTTAGGTGAGCCCAACGATAGACAGGCGCTTTTGTGCTTGGAGCGGGCCCTGAGATACAAGCCGCGGGACGTTGAGGCCTGCCGCCTGATGGCCCAGTTGGCCGAGCGCGCGCGGTCCGCCAGCGCCCTGATTTGGCGCAACCGGGTGCTTCAGTATGGCACCAAATCGACCCATGACCGCTTGGCCCTGGTCCAGACCGCCCTGATGTTCAGAGATTACGCCACCGCCACTAACGCCCTGGCAAAGGTCAGCGCCGCCGGGAAGAGGACCGCCGCTTACCTGAATATCGCCGGCGCCGTCGCCACGAGCCTGAACCAGCTCAGCCAGGCGGAGGCCGATTTCTCCCAGGCCGTTCAGCTTGAGCCTTCCAATGCCGCCCCGCAGTTGAACCTGGCCATCGTTCGCCTCCACGGCACGAACTCCGCCGCCATGGCCCAGGCCCGCGTGACATTGACGAGGCTTTCTGTGAACCCAACGAATTCGACCTTGCGTTGCCAAGCCTTGCGGGAGTTGGTCGTCGATGCCCTGCGCTTCCAGCGAACCAACGACGCCCTGGCCCTCTCCACGGCGCTGCTTCAGCAGACCAACTCCGCGTTTGGCGATCGGCTGCTGCGCCTGGACGTTCTCAAACACACCGGAAATCCGGGTTTCAACGCCACGCTGGCGAAGTATCAACAAGACGCCGCGACCAATCAAGCCAAGATTTACGACTTGGCCAATTGGCAGATGGCCAGGACCTCGCCTCAGCAAACCCTGGCCTGGCTGGAAACGTTGCCGCCCAAGGAACAGACCAACCAGCCCACCACCCTGCTGATCGCCGAGTGCCAGACCACCCTGAAGGACTGGGCCGGCCTCCAGCAGTCCCTCCAGCGGCAGCAGTGGGGCGAACTCGATTTCCTGCGCCACGCCTTCATCACCCGCGCCCTCCGGGGCCAGGACATGACCGCCGCCGCCACGGCGGAATGGCAGCTTGCCGTCACCACCGCCAACGACCAGCGAACGAGCCTGACCATGCTGCTGCGGCTGGCGGCGCAATGGAAGTGGCAGGGCGAGG
>JAJYHY010000449.1 GCA_021784555.1 bacterium | reverse complement strand
GAATCCGTCCCTTGAGGGTGGGATGCATCCGGATCCATTGCAGGCCCGCCAGAATGGGCGGCAACTCGTCCCGGCTGTTCAGCGGCAGTGGGATCTTCTCGATGGGGAGGACTTTGAGGTCCGGCTCGGCATTGAAAGGTTGGCGCATAAATTGGTGCTCGCGCTTTATATATAGCACATATATGCTCCCCCTATGCAAGCAAAATCTTCCAAAAGGTTGAAAATCCTCGACGGGCAAATCCACGCCCTCCAAAGCCAACTGGCCGCCCTGGGCCCCCTGCGCCCCGGCACCCTCACCCGCCAGTACCGCCAGCCCCAGAAGCAGAAAGGCCCCTACTACCAACTCAGCTACACCTATCAGATGAAGAGCCACACCCAATACGTGCCCAAAGCCCAGGCGGCCACCATCCGTCAGGAGACCGCCGTGTATCGCCGCTACAAAAAACTCACCGCCCGCTGGATCGAGCTGGCCCTGCGCCGCTCCCGCCTGCGAATGAGGATGGCTACCTTACCCGCCCAACCCCTAAGGCCGGGCCGTCCCACGGCGCCCATTCCGAACGAACCTGGAACCTCCAAAACGCGAAAACGCCTGAAAAAGCCGCTTTTCCGCCACTCTGCGGCTCAACATTCGCCCGCCCCGCAGCACCAAAACCCGTGAAAACCCACGAAAAAACTCAATAAGTGGCGTTTTCTCCCAGACACTAATTATCAATTCTCAATTATCAATCAGTCTCAGACAGGCATCACGAAACCCGACCTGTTTGTGCGGAGATGGCGAACCGGCCTCGACTCTGACGCCAGCGGCATTTTGCATTAGGCATTGGGCATTTAGCATTATTCATTGGCAATGCCTAATGCCCAATGCTTAATGAAAAATGCTCAATGCCGTGGGAAAGACGGTCTGAGGCGGAACCTCGCTAGGTTGTCGCCGGTTGGGGCGCCCCGGCGGTCTCAGTGGTAACCTTCTTAGCGGCGAGGGCGTGGGTTCGGAAGCTGCGCCAGTACCTAAGCGGCAGCAGGCCCATGAGGATGATGACCGCCTGCGAGGCATCAAACCACACCAGCCACTTGAAGGCGGCCGCCATAAAGCCGTAGGAGTGGAGGCCGATGCCCAGCATGTTCACGCCAAACCACGAGAAGCTCGTGATGACATTACCGAAAACCGCCAGGTTCATGATGCCGCGATCACGCACCATGCCACCCCATCGCGCATGAAGGATGATGGCATTCCAAAGCACAATGAGCAGCGCGCCGTTTTCCTTCGGGTCCCAGCCCCAGAACCGGCCCCAGGATTGGTCGGCCCAAATTCCACCCAGGACGGTGCCCACGAAGCTGAACAGCGTGGCAAAGCAGACGATGGCATAGACCATCTTGGAGAGGGCTTTGCCGATTTCCATCTGGCCTTCGGTCTGCGCTCCGGGCCTCGAAGCCGCAGTCGCCATCCTTCGTGACGGCGCCGCCCCTGCCGCCGCCTTGGCCGGCTCGAGTTTTTGTGTGAGCAGAGGTGTAAAGAGGCCGAGGAAGATGTAAATGATACCCAGCAAGCCGGCGGCAAAGGTGGAGGCGTAACCCAGGGTAATGACGACGACGTGCGTCGCGAGCCAGAAGTTGGTGTCGAGCACGGCTCGGAGCATCTCCATCGTATCGCCGCCCAAGGCGAGGTTATGCGCAATGAGCAGGGTGATGAACCCGACGAGCGAGGCCACAATCGTGCCGATGCCAACCCGGTAAACCCATTCCAAAATAATCCCCAGCACCATGGCGCCCCACCCAATGAAGATAGCCGAGGAATAGAGATTGGTCACAGGCGGGCGGCCCTCCAGCGCCATGCGGAAGATAAGGCCAAACGTATGGACGACCCCGGCCAGGATGACCAGGTAAAAGGCCGAAATTCGGAATGATTCCGAGATCTGCGGGGCGAGTGTGTAGAGCAGCAGCGCCGTTCCGGCCAGGATAAAGGCAAAAATGTAAATGATGGTCGCGTGAAGGAACGCGTTGACGCTGTTGTAGAAGTACTCGGCGCGGCCCTTGCGAAGGTCCTTGGAGAAGGCCGGCTTGAGCCAGTCGCGATACTTTGCGACAGCGGTGTTGAATGCCTGCGCGTCCTCTTGGTGATAAGCGGTGGCGATTTGCGCCAGGTATTTCACGGCGGGATTGAGACCGCTGCCCTGGAAGGCGTCGAGGATGCTGGCGCCCATGTTCCGCCATTTGTTCCCTTTCTCCTTCGGATAAGGCGGCACGATGAGGGCGTAGGCGAGTTGGTTCATCAGCCGGAAATCGCTGACGGGCTGAGCGATGCGCGCCAGGGCCCGCCGGTCAAAAGGTTTGCCGGAGGCGCTGGCCTGGGCGGCGACCTGGGCGGCAGGCAGGTTTTTCTGAAAGTCCTGGATTTCCGCGGAGAGATTAGGCGTGCCTTCAGGCTGGAGGGTAACCTTGAGGCGCTGATAGATCATGAGGGCGTTGGCTAATTTGGCAACCTGCTGCTGGAAGGGCGTTTGTTCCTCCGCTTTGACCTCGTCGGCCTTCTTGCCTTGCTCGGCAATTTCGGAGAGGACCGGGGCGAGTTGGTTGTAGGTGTAGTAGCGCAGGCCAGAGTTATCGATGCCCTTGTTTTGCAGTTTGAGGTCGTCGAGCAAGTCGGGATTGTGGATGAGAAAGATGGGGCGGGTATCGGCCACGTCAGGGCGGGTCATCACTTCCAACAACCAGGGCGTGGCCTTAAGCGTCTCAGGATGGTGCCAGAACTTCCAGGAGGGGACTTGCTCAATGGGCACGCTGCCCATGCTGCGGATTTGCAGGAGGGCGTTTCGAGCCATCGTGTCGTAGGGTTGGATGCGCCCGTCGAGAAGGACGGGCAGCCTGCCAAACTCCTGGACGTGGTATTCGCCCTCTTTCTTGGGCAACATGACCGCGACGATCTCGGTGCCAAAGAGGGCGACAAAGAGCCAGGGTAGGATTTTCAGGGGCCATTTCATGCTAACCTCCGTTTCAAGGGCGCGGCGCCGCTCGGCTGCGGAGCGGGGCGACGGCTGCGTTTGAGGGTGAAACCAAAGAGCTGGATGGAAAACTGAATGACCAGCCCGATGCCAACGATGACGCAGGCGAAATAGGGGGTGAGCCAACTGGGGTTATGCACAACCTGGAAAATACTGCCCTGGTTGTCGGGGTCGTAGCTGGCCTGGAAGTAGGTTTGGCCCGCATACCGCAGCGGATGATTCATATAAATAAGCACCTGACGTTTTTCGCCGGTATCCGGACGCTCCAGCAGGATACGACTGGAAAAATTCTTGGGGATGTCCGTGCCCGCATAAACATCATGATGGAACTTGAGGAGCTTGATCGTAAATGGCACGTAGAACCGCCGCGGGCGCATCTCCAACTCATAGGAATGCTTAGCGTAGGTAAAAGACTGGGGCTGAGGAGTAAACTCGGAGTTCTCCCAGGTGCCAAGCCATTCCGAGACAAGCCAGGAGCCGAGGGACCCCTGCGGGGTATCAATGTTAACGATCGCGCTGGGAACGTCGCTCTGATCCGTGACGGTCACATGGGGCACTTGCGTGACGGTGAGTTGCGGCCCGACGCCCTGAGTGGCGGCGGGTGGGTCGGCGGCGCTGAGCGAGCGATTGGAGATTTGCGAGTTTGGAAAGAACTTCTCCACCCTGAGGGTAAATGGCAGGTAGCGATTGCGGACCGTGCCACCCTTGGCCAGGACTCCTTGCGGAATGGCCACGACCGTGTTTTGGGAGGGATCGGTCCGGTCGATGACGGCCAACTCGGCCTGGCGCTGGCTTATAGAGTAGTTTTTGGCTTCACCGTCGCGCAGGTGGAGAATGCTCTCGCGGGAGAGGACGTCAGTCAAAAACTGGCCGACCAGGAGCAGGATCAGACCGAAATGCACCAGCCATATTCCCGCCTTCTTGCTGCTGAACTTGAAGCGTTTGTAGTGCGAAGCGACCAGGTTGATCAGCAGGACGCCTCCAATGAGATAGCCGCCCGGCATGACCGGAAGTTTCCAGGAGGCGCCCTTCGGCCCCCAAAAGACAAAAAAGCTCCGGAAGAATTCGGTCTGGACCTTGTAGAGGCCTAAATCCACCTGGGCCATCGTGCCGGCAAACACCAGCACCAAGCCCAGCGCAAGGCAGACGACGGTTAACCTCAGCGACGTGAAGAACGCGATGAGCCGAGCCAGCACACGATCAAAGGCCATTGGGATAAGTCGCTGTCTTAACGAATTTCGTGAAGGCGGGCCTTTCCTGCTCCACGAGTCGTTCGTTACCCATCAGCTTGTAGAACCACGTTTCCCCTGCGCGGGAGACGATCACCGCTACCATGTCCGCCTTCTGCCCGGTCTTGGGGTCCGCCCCGGTCATCTCAACCTGGACGGCTTTACCATCGCCGCCGACATCAAGATTGCTCACCAATTTATTAGCCTCCTCTGCGGATAAGGGGCCCAAACCCAGTTGGCCCCGCCAACGGTTGACATTCGGGACCAGCCCGCCACCATTGCCTCCAGACATGGCGACGTTGACCTCCGCTCCTGACGCGCCCTGCGGCCCCAATTGATACTTCGCCACCAGGAACGGGCCGGAGGCCACTTCGTGCCAATCCGATGGCACGTCCCACTTCGGTTTAGGCTGGTTCGAGTTCGCCGGGGCATTGGCGAACATGTTCATGTTTGCCCCGCTAATGTCCGGGTGGCCGGGAGGCAGGGCTGCGGCAGCCGAGGCGCCGCCAAACTTCAACGACTGGAGAAAGCCAATAAACGCGCGCTTCTGTCCCGCCACCAAGGCCTCATCGCCCATCATCTTAAAGAACCAGTCGATGCCGTCGCGGTGCATAATGGCCGCCAGTATCCGGGTCTTTACGCCGTTGGTATCGGTTCCCGCCATGTCATAGAGCTTGGTCTGCTGGCCGGCTATCTCCACCGGCTGCCCCTCCTTTGAGAGGTCCGCCGCTTCAATCGGGGCGAGGTTTACCTGATCGCGCCACCGGTTCACATTCTCCAGATCCGTTCCCGCCATGCCAGGGAAGGGGAATACTCCCACGTCGGCCACCTTGCCGTTCTGGCCTTTGACTTTGAAGGAGGCCGCCCGCATCGCGCTTGGAGGCACCTCTTCCCAACTCTTTGGAAGCTTCCACTGGAGGGAAGGGCGAGCGCCGGAGGCGGGCGATTGCCCCGAAGGCATCATTGAGGTCTGAGGCTGGGATGCGGTTCCCTGCGGCTCCTGCTTGGCGATGCGATAGACCTTCACATCGTTGCGGCCACAGCCGGCCAAAGCGGCTATGCAGAGCAATGGAAGCAATCGTTTGAGCAAAAACGAATGCGCAACGCCCCCGCGGCCGGGCGCTACAGGCAAACAACGTGGTTGCGCCTTCCCCCTTGCGCAAGGGCGGCAGGCGCCGAAACGTGACAAATTCACCCTACTTCTCTACAAGGTTTTGCGTTTGAGCGCAAGCAGCTTATTTGGGGGACTGCGACTCAGACACTGGGGGAAGGGAGAGGGGTGGGCTAGCGGTTGGTCCGCGTGGCGCACGGCGAAGGCAGGGAAGATGGCGGAGCGCGGGGCTGGCGGAAGTTGCGCGCCCGGCGTCCAGGGATTCGGGGCCGGGCCTCGTTTCGATCTGAGGTTTTAGGATTGCTGGCTAAGGAAAAGGCCGCCGGGGGCAGGGCGCCCAGCAACCCGCC
>JAJYHY010000448.1 GCA_021784555.1 bacterium | reverse complement strand
ACGGGCACGCACGTGGAATTGATCCGGAACGGCGGCGTCTATCAGCGGCTCTATGAGCTGCAATTCGAGTCGCCGCACCCCTCAAGAGCGCCCGCTCTGGCCTAGCCGGAGCCTGTCCGAAACGAGTCATGTTCTTGGCCCTGCATCGCGGCCGACATCGAACAGCCGGCAACGAGCCGCCGACGGCCGGTGGAGGGGAGGCTATTTACCCCCTGGGAAGTGCTACAGTGCTACAAGCCGCGTGAACATTGAGCGATCTCGGTGTTCAGGGTGCTACACAGGGTGCTACAGGGCGCTACAAGGTCCAGCGGAGTGCTACACGTGAACCCGTGATTTCAGATTTGGGATTTGAGATTTCAGAGGAAGCCATGGTTCGTTCAGCCAATTCGGTTTTGAGGGCGTCGAGTTCGGATTTTGGGATGTAGCGTTTGCAGGCGGCTTTGAGGTCGTCGAGGAGATAGCCTCGGGCGACGTGCTCGTCGATGCGAATGGAACGAGAGCGGATGTCATAGGGCCGGAGTTGATTGGAGAGCCAGTTTTCGGTGAGGGTCTTGCTTTTGCGGAGTTCGGCCCATGGGCGCTCAGGGTTCATGTTGAGGGCGGCGACGATGTCGCGGCTGAAGAGGCGGTCGGTTTTGTAGTCGATGAAGAGCAGGAAAATATCGAGGAGGAGGGCGCCGGTGGGGCTGCGGTCCTGGGCGGTGGCGGTGAGGCCCAGGGCGGCCTGGCGGCGATCGTTACACTTTGGGTGACATAAGTGATTTTCGATTTTCGATTTTCGATTTGGCGCGGCCCGGCGGTTCGGACCGGGCCTGGGCCGGGTCGGCTCGCGGTGGCGATCCGACCATCGAGGTCGTAGCCATAGACCATATTCTGTCACAATAAGCTGTTCCGGACCCGCTACGCTCGTCGGGGCTGTTGGGATAATTGATGGTCAGGGGGCTGCCGGGGTCCCCGCGCGAGTGTCAAAAGCGAGGACTGACAGCTTGCATGGAGCGTGTTATTCCTCTGCCCATTCAGCACAGAGGAGTTTGGCCTGTTCAAGTACCGTCTGGGTGGCGTTTTCCTGTTTGTCTGGCGGGTAGCCGTATTTGCGCAGTATGCGCCGGACAATGACGCGGATCTGGGCTCGGGCGCTCTCGCGAAGGGTCCAGTCGATTGTGACGCTTTTGCGCACGTGCGCTACCAGCTCCCGGGCGATGGTTTTGAGGGTGGGCTCGCCCAGGACTTTGACGGCGCTGTCGTTGACCTGGAGGGCGTCGTAGAAGGCGACCTCGTCGTCTGTGAGTCCCAGTTCCTGGCCGCGTTTTTGCCCTTCGCGCATTTGCTTGGCGAGATCGATGAGTTCGGCGATGACTTGGGCGGCCTCGATCGTTCGGTTCTGGTATTTGCGGATGGTGGTTTCCAGCATCTCGGCGAAGGACCGGGACTGGACGAGGTATTTCTTCTGGCGGATTTTGAGTTCGTTGTTGAGCAGCTTTTGGAGGAGCTCCACCGCGAGATTGCGTTGCGGCAGGTGCTGAACTTCTGATAGGAATTCGTCTGATAAGATGGAGATGTCCGGCTTTTTGAGGCCGGCGGCATCGAAGATGTCTATTACCTTGTCGGATGAAATGGCACGCGAGACGATCTGGCGGACGGCGGCGTCCAGTTGTTCCGGTGATTTTGTGCCACCTTCCCCGTCAATGCTTTTGGCCAAGACGGCGCGGACCTCCTGGAAGAATCCTACCTCATCGCGAATCTCGAGGGCCTTTTCGTGCGGTACGGACAACGCGAACGCCTTGGACAGTTCCGCGACGGCCAGCAGGTAGCGCGGCTTGCCCTCCTTCTGCTCCAGCACGTGGTTTGCCGCCAGACCGATTTGTGACAACCGTTCTGCGGGCGGCATCTCCGCGGCGGAGTGGTAATCAAACCCGTGCATGATGGCGCAGACCTGCTCGTATTTTTCGAGCATCACGGCGACGGCCTCTTCCTGGTCCAACTTGATTTGGCCCTTGCCCTTGCTGTTCGTGTAATCGGCGAGCGCGAGTTTCAATTCCTCCGCCAAACCGAGATAGTCCACCACCAGCCCGCCGGGTTTGTCGTGGAAGACCCGGTTGACGCGCGCGATGGCCTGCATCAGACCATGCCCGCGCATCGGCTTGTCCACATACATCGTATGGAGGCACGGCGCGTCAAAGCCGGTCAGCCACATGTCGCGGACGATGACAATCTTGAAGGGCTTCTTGGGATTCTTGAAGGTCTTGGCCAGTTCCTCGCGCCGTGCCTTGCTGCGGATGTGCGGCTGCCACTCCAGGTTGTCGGAGGCCGAGCCGGACATGACGATTTTGATCACGCCCTTGTCGTCGTCCTCATGGTGCCAGTCCGGGCGGAGCTTGCGAATCTGCTCGTAAAGGTCCACGCAGATGCGGCGGCTCATGCAGACGACCATCGCCTTGCCTTCCATCACATCCAACCGCGCCTCCCAATGCTTCACTAAATCCTGCGCAACAAGTGCCAGGCGTTTCTCCGTGCCGACCATCGCCTCCAGCTGCGCCCATTTGCGCCGCAGGCTTTCCTTGGTGGATTCCTCGGCGTCTTCGGTGACTTCCTCAAAATTCGGGTCAATCTTCGGGCGTTCCTCCGGCTTCAAATCAATCTTCGCCAGCCGGGCCTCGTAATAAATCGGCACCGTGGCATGGTCCTCCTTCGCCTGGAGAATGTCATAGACATCGATGTAATCGCCGAAGACCGCTTGCGTGTTCTTATCGCCGCGTTCAATGGGCGTCCCGGTGAAGCCGATGAACGCCGCCTTGGGCAGCGCGTCGCGTATGTGTTTGGCGAAACCGTCAATGAAATCGTATTGGCTTCGATGCGCTTCGTCGGCGATAACGACGATATTCCGCCGGTCGGAAAGCAGCGGATGCCTGGCGGCCTTGTCATCGGGGAAGAACTTCTGGATGGTGGTGAAGACCACGCCGCCGCTGGCGACTTTCAGCAAATCGCGCAAGTGTTCCCGCGTTCCGGCTTGAACCGGCTTTTGCCGGAGCAGCTCCGAGCAGCGCGAAAACGTGTCAAAAAGCTGGTTGTCCAAATCGTTGCGGTCGGTCAGCACGACGATGGTCGGGTTCTCCATCGCGGGATGCTGGACGATCTTGCCGGCGTAAAACACCATCGAAAGGCTCTTGCCGCTGCCTTGCGTGTGCCAGATGACACCGGCCCGTCGGTCGCCGGAGGGACGCGACACCTCGACGGTCTTGGCCACCGCCTTGTTGACCGCATGGAATTGATGATAGCCCGCGAGCTTCTTCAGCACCTTCTCCCCGTCGTCTTCAAACACGATGAAATTGCGGATCAAGTCCAAGAAGCGGTGCTTGTCGAACACACCTTTGAGCAAGGTTTCCAGTTGTAACGACCCGACGGGCGCGAGGTCCTCTCCGGTGACCGTGCGCCAGGCCATGAACCGTTCCCAGTCCGACGTGATGGTGCCAAGCCGCGCATCGTGGCCGTCCGAAATCACCAGCAGCGCATTGGAATGGAACAGCGACGGGATTTGGGCCTTGTAGGTCTGGAACTGGTCGAACGCCTTACGAATGGTGGCCTTTTCATCCGCGATGTTCTTAAGCTCCATCACCGCCAACGGGATGCCGTTGAGGAACACCACCACGTCCGCGCGCCGGTTGAAATGGCCCTCCTCGACCGTAAACTGGTTGACCGCCAGAAATTCGTTGGCCTCGGGATTCTCAAAATCAGCCAGCCAGACCTTGTCATGGACAATCTCGCCGTAATTTCCCTCGCCCTTTGGGAGAGGGCCGGGGTGAGGGTTTTCGCGTCGAAGCTCCACGTCCACGCCTTCCACGAGCAAGCGGTGAAACGCGCGATTGTTTTCAACGAGCGTGGGATGGCTGACCAGCCGGATTTTCCTAAGCGCCTCGGCGATGCCTTCCGCCGGAATCTTGGGGTTCAGATCCTCCAGCTTGGTTTGCAGCCGGTCGAAGAGAAAAACCTGCCGATAATCCGCGCGCTCCGCCGCCGGTTCGCCCGGCGCGATGTCACCGCCGCGCGACGACGCGTAATTAATCGACTCGAGACAATCCAAAACCATCATTTCAACGTCATTTTCAGTTATGCTGGCCGGCTTCATGGCTTGATATTCGGTATTGCTTTTCAACCATCAGCAAAGCATATTGTCCGCGGATTGGGGATACCCGGTCGGTTTGAGGCTTCGGTGGATTTCACCGGGGCCTCGAATTTTTTTGGGGAAAGCATTTCAACCCCCACTTCTCATCCTGCCCGGACGGGTCTCTTGCCAGTTTGGTTTGGATCACATCAAACGCCCGGTTGGGCTGTTCGGGGCGCAGAATGCTCATCCCGATGGGGCGCGCCATCAAATCCGCCACCTGCAAGCCGGCGCAGTTCACCTTCTTGTCCGCAATGACAATGTCAAACGGCAACGGCGCGCCCGTGGCGTTGTCGCCGTCTCGGATGCGCCGGAATTCCAGTTCCAGCAACGCATCTTCAATCTTCCCGCGCGCTTCGCACGTCACATGAACCACGCCGCCCGCATCGCCGCGACTGGTCAATAATTCATGAATCCGTTCCAGGCAGAAACGAAACGCCAGATGATACGGATGCGGCGGACAGATATGCTTGCGCAATTCATCCTTCCGCACCACGGCGGCCACCACTTCCATCGGGGCGTTGCCAAGAATCTCGGTTAATTCCTCCAGGAATTCCTCTTTGCGTTCACGCGTTTTCAACATGACAAACGCGCCCATGTCTTTGCGGATGTCGCGCTCGTGCAAAATCACGCCGTCATGCCCAAAATGGCGGAACTTGAACCCGTGCAAACCCGGCACCAACCGGTTGATATAGGCATTCTTGCGAAAAACACAGCAGGCCAGTACAAAGACCGGATACCCCGGATCAATCGGATTCAGTCCGTGATCGCCGCTCTCATCCGCGTAAATGATGAAATCGTTAAACGCCGGCATCAGGCCTCCGCTGCTAAAGCCTTCAACTTGGTTTGCAGCCGGTCGGAAAGATAAACCTGCTTGTAATCTGTCCTCTCCGCATCCGGTTCGCCCGGCGCAATGACCAGTCCAGACACAACCTCATAGCCCAAGCCCCCCAGGCAGTTGACCGCGGCATCTTCGACAGTTGACTCCGTTACATTCATTCCTTTGTTTTCGAGTATTTTGATTGACCGTCCATTTCGCGACATGATGTCGCGATTCGTGTCGCGATTTCTATAAATAAATACATTTTGAACGGCTCCAGTGATATAGTGTCGTGTTTATTATCGCGACGTTGTTTTCAAATATCGTGTTGCGCGTCCTCGTCCGACTCGTAGGAGCAAGCCAAGCTCGACGAAATGTGTCAGGTGACGCTGGGCAGTTCGCGCGGTTACACCCATGAGCATTGCATATTGCTTTTGAGATGTCTGGGTCCAACTGGAAAGACCCATCCAACCCTTCTGCTCCTCGTTAGTCAATTGCGCGAGAATCGCTGTGTCCAAAGTTCTCGCAACACTTTCAGAGCTTCGATAAAGCGTCAGCGCCAAATACGGAGCTTTCCAACTATATTTCGGCACCGGCAAACCATACTTGGCAGCAGCCGAACGTCCTCATTCCAAAACCCCGTCCTTCCACCAGCTTCGCTCCACCAACAGCCAACTGAAGTGTGGGGAAGCGCTTCTCCACCGGCGCGGCGAAA
>JAJYHY010000447.1 GCA_021784555.1 bacterium | reverse complement strand
TGCCGCAGATTGCCGCGGCCCTGTTTGTTCTTGCCCCGCTTGGCCAGTACGTGTGTCCGTGGACGGACTTGGCTTCGAGTCTTTGCATGTCGCGCCGTTGGAGGCGGTGTGACTGATTTGGGGCATAGTTATGGTGGAGTCAACAAGAAATGGCATTTTCATGCGGGAAACTGAGGGCATTCTGATAACGTGTTTTAGGGCATAGTAAGGAAAACCCGCAACCCTCTGTGGCAGAACGACTTACCAAGAAACGACTCCTATAACTCGTAAACTGGGGCTAGGACACAAGCTTGGAAAGCCACAAACACCCCAATCCCTCGCCACGCGACAATAAAATACGCGATCGCGTATTTTATTGTCGCGTCCATGCGGGTGCCCGACCCAAGTTCATCGCCAAAATGTGAGATTTTACACGCGGGCAGGGCGCGGGGTCCTCCGCGCGCTAGAGTCCTTAGCTCCCAAATCGAAAGTCCGGCATCCGGGCTAACCCGCTCGAGCGCGGGGATGAAAGCGGTTATGTACCTCGCGCAGGCGGTTGCGGGCGACGTGGGTATAGACTTCGGTGGTGCTGATGCTGGCGTGTCCGAGCAATTCCTGGATGACGCGCAGGTCGGCCCCGTTCTCCAGCAGGTGGGTGGCGAAGCTGTGCCGAAGCATGTGCGGGGTGACGTTGCGCTCGACGCCTGCCCTCCGGACTCGCTGCTTGATTCGAAGCCAGAGTGTAACGGGCGCGAAGGCCGTGCCTCGCTTCGTCAAGAAGACCGCCGCTGGTGAACGGCGCGTGACCAGCGCCGGGCGGCCAGCGTCCAAATAATGCTCAAGGGCCGCGATGGCCTTTCGTCCGACGGGAGTCACGCGTTCCTTGTTTCCCTTGCCAATGACGGTGATGAAACCCGCGTCCAGGTGGAGTTGCTCCAATCGCAAGCCGCGCAATTCGGCCAACCGCAGCCCGGAGGCATAAGCCAGTTCGAGAATCGCCTGGTCGCAAAGGCTGGCCGGTGTCTCGGGGGTCTCCGGCACGAGCAACTTGTTGATTTCCTCGTTCGTAAGGGCCTTGGGCAGCCGTTTCCACCGACGGGGCAGCGAGAGGTGCTCGGCAACATTTTCGGACAGTAGTTTTTCACTTTCAGCGAAGCGATAGAAGGCCCGCAAAGCCGCGATCTCCAAATAAACGCTCTCGCCGCTAAGCCGTCGAGGCGAGTTCTGCGGGGCGTTGTCCAGGCCCCGCTCACGCTCATGCTGGATAAACGCCATTAAATGGCGCAATTGAACGGACTGCCAATCTGAAATCCCCTGTTCCCCGGCCCAGGTGACGAACCGGTTTAGCAGGGCGGAGTATGTCTTCTGGGTATGCTCGGCCTCGCCGCGTTCGTGGCGGAGATGCTGCAGGAAATCCTCGATCAACTCATGCATGAAGAACGGTGGGCGGTGAAGGCGCCGGCAGAGGCAGAGTCGTTACGGATGAATTTACGGGATGGACGACAGAAAACCGACCACTTGGGGCGTGAAACGTAAGATGTGAAACGTGAGGCGCGCTTGGCGGGACGGAGCCTGGGAGATAGGACTCACGTTTCACGATTTCCTGGCTATTGCACAAGTAAACACGAACGAATACAAACGGCGCGGTATTCGTGTTGATTCGTGTTGATTCGCGGTCATTCGTGGTTGTAACCTCTGGTTTCTCCCAAGCGCCTATCAGTGAGCGAGAGTCCGGCCGGTCAGCCGCTGATAGGCCTCCAAGTACTTCGCCCCCGTCTTGGCCACGATCTCAGGCGGCAGGGCCGGCGCGGGTGGCGTCTTGTTCCAATCCAGAGTTTCGAGGTAATCGCGGACGAACTGCTTGTCGAAGCTGGGCTGGCTTCGTCCCGGCTGGAACTGGTCAGCGGGCCAGAAGCGGGATGAATCAGGAGTGAGGGCTTCGTCGATGAGGACGAGTTGGCCGTGTTGAAAGCCGAATTCGAACTTGGTGTCGGCAATGATAATCCCGCGAGACCGGGCATACTCACGGGCGAAGCTGTATAACTTGAGGCTTGCCGCTCGGACACGCGCCGCCGTCTCGGCCCCCACAATTTCGGACGCTCGCTCGAACGAGATGTTCTCGTCATGTCCGGATTCGGCCTTTGTCGCGGGAGTAAAAATGGGTTCCGGCAGCTCGGAAGATTCTTTGAGCCCGGGGGGGAGTTTGATGCCGCATACGGTTTGGCTGGCGCGGTATTCTTTCCAGCCCGATCCGGCGAGATAGCCGCGCACGACGCACTCAATACGCAACGGTTTGGCTTTTCTGACGATCATGCTGCGGTGGGCGAGTTGGCCGGCATAAGGCTCAAGTTCAGCCGGGAGCGGGTCTTCAGCGGACAGAACCAAATGGTTCGGCTGAAATGACTGCGTTTGGGCAAACCAGAAGTGGGAGATCTGGGTGAGGACTTCGCCTTTGCGCGGGATGCCGTTGGGCATGATGCAATCGAATGCGGAGATGCGGTCCGTTGCCACAATCAGCAGGCGGTCACCCAAATCGAAGACCTCGCGGACCTTGCCGCTCTTCAGCTTCCGAATGCCGGCCAAGTCCAGTTGTAAAAGAGTGTCCTGTGCCATGGGCAAAGAATATGTGCAATGCCAGGGCAGGCGCAACGGGAATGTGGCGATAGGCCAACCCCCTTTGCGGCCTGCCCCCCGTGGCCATCCCTATCCACACGAACCGAACTCGTCCCGAACAAGGGAATCCGCGCGCAGTCTCCCGGCAGGTCGTGCAACATTGCGCGACCTTTTGGTCATAGGCGGCGCCTAACATCAGGATTGATGTTGACCCTGTATGGAGTTCACGGTAGAGTTTTATGAGACAGCCGAGGGTCGCGTGCCGGTACTCGAGTTCCTCGAGAGTCTCCGGCAGAGCGATCCGGATGATCATGCCTCGGTGGTACGAGGCTTGGCGAAGTTGCGGCAGCGGCAGTGTCATCGCGAGCCGCTTCCCAAAGCGATTGGCGGTGGTTTGTTTGAGTTGCGGCATGTCGGCAAACTGAACACCCGAGTGTTCTGGTTCTTTGCGCAGGACCGACGGATCGTCGCCGTCCATGCCATCCGCAACAAAGGTCAGGCCATCCCGGCCCGGGACCTCGATATCGCCTTGACCCGAGAACGCGACTGGGTGAAAAGGTTCGAAAGATGAAAAAGACGAATTTTGACCTCTATCTGGAGGAGCAGATGAGGAATCCTGACTTCGCGGAACGCTTCGAACGAGCGGGTGAGGCCTGGGATGTCGCCATCCAAATCGCCTCCCTCCGCCGGAGGGCTGGCCTCTCCCAAAAAGACCTTGCCCGGAAACTGAAGACTTCCCAACAAAGCATCAGCCGGTTGGAATCCCCCGCCTACGAGGGGCACTCGCTCGCCACACTGCGCCGGGTCGCCAAGGCTCTCGGCGCCACCGTGCGGGTCACCATCGAAACCAATAGCGGGCCGGCTGCCATGTCCGAACCGGCTACGGTTTACAAAACGCGCCAGTTCAAATGAGCCGTTCCATAACCTTCCTCCAGGTCAGCTAATCCAGGGATTCATCTAGCCTTCTGTCGAGATCGTCGAAGGCGAGGACTTTGACGTCCGGTTGGCGGGCGAGCCAGGCGGCGACTTCGTGCAATACGGCGATGAAAGGTTCATCGGGCCGGCCATCCCGGAAGTACTCCCACCAGTGGGTTACCAGAACCGTCAGCCGGCTCGATGCGACCGCCGAGGTCACTTCCGCGAGCATGTTATCGAGCGGCCGCCGATACGAGAGCAAACAACCGGGATGCGAGAGCAGCAGGGTGTGTCCGACTCGCCAATGCGGGGCGTGCCGCAGCTTCTTGAGGGCGTAGGCCGGCCACCAGGAAGGAGGCAGCCGGCGCCGTTCATACCACCCGGTCGAGAGGACGCGAAAGCGGAAGGCGACTTCCACAAAGCCGGCACGGGAGAGTCGGTCGTAAGGGGCGACAAAGGTGCGCGGTCGGGGAAAGCCGGCTTCGATCAAGGCGGAGGTTCCCCGTTGGAGCCGGTGAGCGATGTCAGCACGGTCTGTCGAATCGAATTCCAGAGGGTCGTGGTGGCAGCCGTGTTGGACGATCTGGTAGCCGGGATTCGCTTTGAGATACCTCACAAGTTCCGGATTCGCTCGAATGGGCAGGGTCGCGTGGCGTTGAGCATTCTCGGACGGTGAGCCAGAGGCGATACGAAAAGGACCAAGAGAATGAGTCTCTGCGGAAAGCATCGAGCTGGAGTGGACAGTCCCCTGGCCGCCGGGAGTTGGCGCCAAGGAGGTTGTCCCGCACGGACTAGCGCGGCCTGCATGGAACGGCAGGAGATAGCCTTCCGGGCTGCCATCGGCCATCCGCGTATTGGTCGCGACCTCGGGGATAACGGCCAGATTGACAGGGAGCCTGCGGTCGAGGAAGGGACGGTAGAGCCGCTCCAGTGTATCAGGAGGGGTCAGGGCGCTGGTGTCGTCGTCGCGGAGAATCACGCAGCGCATCGCTTCTCCTGGATTACTTGTTCGTAGAGGGTTTTTAAGGCGTCGGCGACAGCGTCCAGACTGTGGCGGCGGCTCACGAGCGTGCCCTGGGCGGCCATGTCTCTGGCCCGTTTCGGGTTGCCCAGCGTGCAACTGAGCGCCTGGTGGAAGGATTGCGCTTGGTCGAGATCGAACAGCCAGCCGTTCCGCCCATGTGCAATGAGGGATGAAGGCCCGGAAGTGCGGCTCGATAACACCGGCGTGCCCGCGGCCCAGGCCTCGAGAATGACCAGGCCGAAGGTTTCCGAAAGCGAAGGCAGCACGACGGCCCTGGCCTGCTGGTAGAGACCGATCAAACGGGGATCGTCCGAAGGCAGACCGCCGGTCAGGAGGACATGATTGCCAAGGCCCAGATGTTGGATTTTGCCCTTGATCGCCTGGCCGTAAACATCGTCCGTGCAGGCGCCAGCCAGAACAAGCAGCGCCCGCGGATATCGCTGAAGAATCTCTGGCGTGCGCTCCAGGAGCCAGTCCTGGTTCTTGACTGGGTCGATGCGGCCCACGTTTAGCAGGACCTGGCGGTCTCGGATGGCCGGGAAGGCGGCTTGCGCGGCCTGGCGCTGGTCGGTTTGGTATAAGGCGAGTGGGACGCCGTGAGGCTGAACGATGATGCGCCGCTGTGGATAGGCCTCCCGCAGAAAATCCGCTTCGGTTTCATTGCAGGTGAGAATGGCGTCCGCATCGCGGAACAGTTGCCGGGACTTTAGCAACCAGCCAAAGAGCTTTCCCCACTCAAAGCCGCGGGCCGGTTCGTTAAGGCTGCGGCGAATCGTGTTGGGCAGATCGAAGGCGCCGCCATGTATGGAAACGACGAAGGGCAGCCGGCGGTAGCGGGCGATGGTGAGACCGATGCCTCCGATTCGGCCCAGGGCGTGCGTGTGAATAACCGAGACGGGCCGCTCGCGCAAGAGTGATGGGATGAGATCAAATGACATCAGGTTGCCGCCCATGGAGATGAGCCGGTTCCGGCACTGGCGGGAAACGCCCATGACGGGAACGATTGCCCGGAACCGGCGGACTTCGCAATTGGCGGGCATGGCCGGCATGTCATCTGACGCTCCCTCGATCCGCGGGCAATAGGCCACCGCATCAACCCCGCGCCGGCCCAGGCCCTCGAAAAGCCGCTGCATGGCGCTTTCGGTTCCTCCCCATTCGGCGGGATT
>JAJYHY010000446.1 GCA_021784555.1 bacterium | reverse complement strand
TCTCCGAGGCTGTTTTCCGCGGTTCTCCCGGCGTCGCCCCGCACCAATCATTCTCCGCTCTTGAGACAGGAGGACAGGTCCTCGCGCGTGTCTTGCCTTGCCCTGTTGAACAACTCCGGCATAGGTGTAGGTCTGTCGATTACTTTGCCATCCTCTATAAATCCTTGCACTGCCTGAGCGGCGCCCTTCCCTCTGGATCTGACTTGAACGGGGCGATCTTGGATGGAGCAGGGACGCATCACCCGAGTATCCATATTTTACCATCCCGCACCGAGCGTTCCATCCCCTGCTTCACAGCAGCAACGCTGGGAACGTCTCTCGAAATCGGCGGATAACTGAAAATTATCCATGCTTACGGCAGAAGTTGTAGTTGCTGGTGGTGGCGTATCTGGCCTCCTCATTGCCAGCGCCTTGGCACCCGATTTCTCAGTTCTCGTCATCGAACAAAGGGATTCCCTCCCGCGAAACAAGTATTGGCTGACAAATGAGAAGGTGCTAGTTGAGAACCCGCAATTCGGTGCCTGTGTGAATAGGCGTTACGGATTCCTCGACTTTGTCGCGTACGATGGCCTGACTGCCACCGTACACGGAAATTACTGCCTCTGGGACACCGAGAAGCTCGTTGGACACCTGGAGAGGGAGCTATTGCGCCATGGAGCTCAGGTCCTGACTGGGCACAGGCTCTATAGCCTCTCGACGAACCGCGGTCGCGTGGCAATCAGGGCAAGCTCACAGACGATAAGCGGCAGACTCTTAATTGATTGCATGGGATTCGGCTCGCCTATTGTCGGTGCCAAGGATGTCGCGAGAATTTCGGGATATTACATTTTGCACGGCCGAGAGGTCGGAACCAAAGGGGTTGTTAGGCCCATCGCCCTAGACAACGTAGCCGTTCATAAGCACCCGGCCTTCTTCGAGCTGTTTCCAACAGCCCAAGGGACTGCTCATGCTGCAATCATTTTGCCATCAAGAGATTACCGGCGCTGCCGGTCGATTGGGGATGAGCTCCTGTTCATTCTTCGCCAGTCCCATTATTCCGGAGGTATCAATTTGGACGTGCCTTCCCAGCAGAGATCGTATTCTGGCATCGTACCTGTGGGGCGCATGCGCAAGCCTGCGTTGGACCATATCCTTTTCTTCGGTGAGGCGGGTCAGGCCAATCCTGCGGCGAGTGCCACGGGGCTCACGCGAATGCTCCATACGTACCGGCAAGTGGCGCTGGCAGTTGGAAGCTGCCTAAAGCGGGATACGCTGAATCAGGGCGACCTTTTGAGCGCAATTCCTCCGTACATGACAAGGATGAATCGCATTTTTCAAGAGAGCCTTTTCGAAAGCTTGCTCCTATTTAATAGTGACGATTTTCGTCGTCTTGTTGAAGATTTGAAAGAGTATCCTGCGGAGGTAATTAACAGTCTGCTGTTTGCTGACTTCAACTTTGGGGACCTCCGAGCATGGAGGCTGGCTGCCGACGCGCTGTTCCGGCCACACAGGGTGCTGGGTCATCACGTAGCGAGGGCCGTTCGCCGCTATTTTTCATGGCGCCGTTGATTTCGAGCCGAGGTTGAGAAGGTAATTTAGGAACGCCTTGAGTGCTGGGTCGTTGCTGTATGCAATCGAAAGAGCAAACATGATGGCGATCAGGTAAGATGGAAGGCTCTTATAATCGAGAAAGGGAAGGATTTGAGAATTGAGGACTGCGGCCTCTTTCAGGTCCAAAAGGAGCGATTTGGTGTCGGTATCCTCGAGCACGCCCAATCTCTCCATCGTTCGCATGACCTTGTGCTGCAGCACCTTTCTCAAGACGTATCGCGGGTAATAATTGTAGAATAGCGTGCCGGGGAGGAAGAGAATTAACGGGGTTGACAGGAACATCCTCCAGACCTGCTGGTGGAATTGAAATCCTGCAGTCAGAGTTCCGCGAAAGCCGGCATAGATGGCGACCAAGCCGAGGCCCGTCGTCAGCGCCAAATATGTTGTCAGATTTTCAAGGTGCATTGGGTTGTAAATCCGCTTGAATTCCACTTCGTCCATTGACTCGAATAGTTGGTTAAACGCGAGAGTGACCTCGACGAAGTGAAACAACAGGAAGGCTGCAACATAATAGATCGAGCACACCCCAAGAAAGATTAACAGCCAGCTCATTCCTTCGTTCGGAATTCCATATTCAGCCGTGAGAAAAGCGCCCAGAACGGTGACCGGAATAGTGTACTTGAGTGCGTTGCGGTGGCGCGTAGCCCCGTCAATCCGTGCCATCGCCAATAAAGTGGCTTGATTCGGTGCAAGGACACCGTCGAGGACGGTCGGCAGCAGCCGACCTCGGTCCGCAACAAAGGAGGCCAATCCAAACCCGAATGTCCAAACCCAGGGGCCCTTCATGCCCAGAACAGCAGTGCCGACCAGCGCGGCCGCCGCTTTCTCTCCCTGTATCACCAAGACGAGTAGATAGCACCCTGCCAACAGTGCGCTGACCACGATTAGTTGTCTGTACAAGGATTTGAAGGCTGCAATCAGCACGAGCGATAATTTTCAGTTATCGCTAGAGTGACATGTCGATTTCTCGAATGCAAGGGTTTCTCTCGGGCTGATGCGGGTGGCCACAAAGGAGCTGGATAAATCGCCGGGGCACGACCAACGGCGAAGACGACCCAGGCTGATGATGGTCCAGTCGCCTCTGGAAATCAGACCTCATTCTGTGACAGGTGCTATCGGCTGTGCCAGCATGTTCACCACGATGTTGACGGACGATTGAATGAACCCTATACAAGTGGCATAATCGAAGCAATGGCGTTCAGGCCAACCCTGGCGTGGATCGATACTTTCTCTCTGGTGGCATTGCCGCTGGTTGCAGCTTTGCTCTCGCTCCTGCTGAAGCCTGGATATTTGTTGTCTGTCATCCTGTTCTATGGAAGCCCGGCAGTTTATCTCGCTTTGCGCTTCGGCAGGCGAGCGCGAATTCTCAAAGGTCTGCTGTTCGCGGTGATCGTGGCGGTTCCCTTCACGATCGTGGTTGATTACATAGGCACGACCAGTGGGGTTTGGCATGTCCCCGCAAGTGTATTCCCTTACCGATTACTAAGCGTGATTCCTATCGAGGATTTCCTTTGGATGGTGTTGGCAACTTATACGGTGGTACTTATGCACGAACTCCTTTCTGGAACCGACGATCACGGGCTCGTTAATCGTCGGATGGAGCACTTTATCCTTGCGGCATCTCTCGGCCTGAATGCTTTCCTGATCTTGGTCGCTTCGACAGATGGCGCACTATTTGCGTGGCACAGCCGGTATGTATATCTGGCCCTGGGCTCCGGGTTCTTCCTCGTCCCAGCGGTACTTTTCTTTTGGCGATTCCCGGAGGTTTTGTACCGCTGCATGTTCACTGTAGCCTACTTCTTCTTCGTCACGCTTATCTTCGAGGTGACCGCAACATCCCTCAAGGAGTGGGTTTTCGGTGGGAGTTATCTATTACCACCTTTCACCATCTTTGGGGTAGGATCGGTTCCTTATGAGGAACTCTTCTTTGTCGGAATTATCGGGCCACTTGCCGCGATCGCATTCTTTGAGTTCTTCGATGATAACCTGGTTTGATTATGTGTCCGAATTCAATCGGGGCGACCTGCGATCTATTGCCTGCGGTAATGAGCAGCGTCACACGTCCATTCTCATCCGGGGGTGGCACCGCGCCAATGCCCGCCGTTGGCTTTCCTCGCTGACGTGGACGTAAATCGTTGTCGTCGTGATTGAGCTGTGGCCAAGCAATTCCTGGATATGCCGGAGGTCCGCGCCACCCTCCAGGAGCAGCGTCGCGACGGTGTGGCGAAACATGTGTGGCGTCAACGTTCCCGCGCCTGCCGCTCTGCCATAGCGCAGCATAAGCGATCGGATGGATTGTTCGGAAAGCCGAACCCCACGCTGGTTACTGAACAGTGGATCGGCGTTTTTCGCCCCAGCGGCCACCCGTACGGCGACATGACTCGCGAGAGCTTCGCGTAATTGCGGGCAAACGATCGGGACGGACCGTTCCCGGTTGCCCTTGCCATGTACCAAGATGATGCCTCGGTCCTGATCGATCGATCCCAGATTGAGGCCGGACAACTCGCACACCCGCATTCCAGTGCTGAACATCATCTCGAACAGAGCAATGTCTCGCTGGCGACGCTCCATGGCGCGGGGTGAGCTCGACGGCGGTTTATGTACCTCGCGCAGAAACGCCTGCACGGTGGAACTCGCCACGGTTCGCGGGAGGGCGAGACCCACACGAATGCGATCGCGGAACCCTGCAAGTGGGTTGGCAATCTCCTCGTGTTCCCGCTCGAGCGACGAGCACATGGATTTGAGGGTTGCGACGCGCCGCCGCAGCGTCCGTGGACTCGCGTCCGCCATTTTACCGATCCAGGATCGCGCAACCTGCCGGTTGACCTGATCAAACGGCAGTTCGGAACCAATGGTCTCCACCGTGAACTGCTGGAAGTGGTCGAGGTCATGGCGGTAGGCCCGCAGCGTGTGCGGACTCAGTTTCCGTTGATGTTTGCAGTATGACAGGAACCACGTAATGGCTTCAGAAAGCGATTTCATGGCGGGGTTCTCTGCCAGCAAACTCCGGGCTGCTCAAGCAGTTTGCAGGCGGCCTGGCTGAGCGCAAAAAAAGGGAGCGACTCCAATTCGGAATCGCTCGTGTATTTATAAGGCCGCGCGCCAGGAGGAGGGGGCTGTCCCGGATTCTATCCCGTCTCCCCGGGCGCCCCGCGCGGGTTGAGGCCGGCGGTATTCGGCCAGGATTTCCGCGAGCCGCGCATCCTGTTCCAATTTGCGGCGGAGCTTCTTGATCCACCGATGGACCGAGCCGGGCTCCGTCGAGATGCCGTGCGCCCGGCTGAACTGCCGCAGGGCCTCCCCGCGCTCGTCGCTCCAGGGCGGATGCGCCTGAAGCAGGTCGAACAGCTCCCGCTGGCGCGAGGGAAGGCCGGCGCGGTTCTCCGCGACGATCTCCAGGAACTCCTTGCGCAGGAGGTGGAGGTCGAGAGGAACCGAGGGCCGGCCGGCGGCGGTTTCCGCCAACGATTGGGCTGCCAGCGCGTCTTCGGGGAATTGGCGAGCGGCACGTTCCGGACGTGCTGTCTTCCTTCCGGAGCGCGGACGAAGTTGTCCACGGAATGGCGGACGTCGAGCGAGGAGAAGAACGGCGTGCCGTTGGCGAGGAAACCCACCGCCCAGCGGCCGAGCCGTTCCCGGATGACGAACGCCTTGGCGGCTTCGAGGATGACCTCGTTCCGCGCGGCGGCGGCGAATCCCCGCCGGGCCAGCCGCCCCGCGACGAGTTCGTGGAAGGCGCCGGAACCGGGCAGGCGGATCTCCCAGGCGGCGAATTGCGGGTTTTGCCGGGCGCGGGCGAGTTCCTGCGTGCCGATCCGCTCGCGGCGCGCTCCGTTGCCCTGAGGGGTGGCTGCATGGGTGCAATGATCGGAGTTCAAAGGAATTCTCCTTTCTTGCCGTCCGTCCGCCGTGAGGCGGGCTGCATCTGGGTTCATGCCTCTTGCCGGATGCCGGACGGTGTGGACGGCAAGAGAACTCGCGGTGCGGACCACCCGGCCCGCGCCTCTTGCGGTCGAAAAGAAAAGCAGCCAACGACCGATGCGCCGTTGGCTGCCTGATTACTGGATTTTGACCAGGGTTTCCCTGGCCTTGCGCGTGTCCCCGAGGCAG
>JAJYHY010000068.1 GCA_021784555.1 bacterium | reverse complement strand
ACTCCAACCTCGGCACCCGATTGCGGTAGCCGGGCCGCCGTGTCGCGCTCAACCGCGGCGGCAGTTGCACCAAGCCCTTGCCTTGCAACTGCCGGAGCAGATCCCGGCAGGCGATCTGCCGGAACCGCCCGTTGGCCTGGCGCCAGTCCCAGATCTCACACAGCCGTCGTGAGACGTGAGTGCGGCCCCGCTGGCCCTCGGCCGCGAGGAGCCCACGGATCAGGAGCAAGTCCTGCTGCCCGATCCGCCGCCCGCGTATGATCCATTGTTGGTCCACGGACCAGGACTTTACCGGGCGGCTCGGCAAGACACCAGCCCAAACTTCGTCTTACAGCAACTTTTTTTCGCCTCCTCTTGGCCTTCAACCCCGTGAACGGTTACGATGAAGGTTAGTTCAGGCGTGGGGTTGCTCCTTCTTTTCGGGCCAAGTTAAGAGCCGTTGCTCGGCCATCTGATCCACTATGGCCAAAAGGTGCAGGTGGCGTTTGACCAGCACGGCCCGCGCGCGCTGGTAGCGGCGGTATTCGCCGGCCCATTGCCGGAGCTGGGCGCGTTGGGTCTTGGGGACCGTGTAGAGCCGGTCCCGGCCCTGCTCGCTGCGGGTCAGCACGTAGGTGGCGTGGAGTAGGCCGCGGGCGCAGCGGCAGTTGGGTTTGCCGCACTTGCGCCGAAGCGGATAGAAGGAGCCGCGCACCATCGGCTGGGAGCGCTGGAGCCGGCGCAGGGTCCGGGCCAGGGCGGCGTAGGCGCGCCAGAGTTGCTGGCGGAGCTTGGAGGTGTCGGCGCTCAATCTGAATCACTACTATGATAGGAGATACAGATTGGCAAGGGGAAAGACCAAAAAAGATGAAAAATCCGGGTGTGGGATGTCGGCGCGCGAAAATCAGCGCGTTTTACGGCGTTTTAGAGGCCCTTCCCCCACTGTCTGAATCGCAGCCCCCTAAAAAATGAACCAAGGTATGGTTTGACCCCATCCAAGGTATGGTTTGACCCCATCCATGTGGTTCCAGAAGGCCTGGCTGGAGAGTTGTTGGGCGGTGGCGGGCAAGAGCCGGGGCAGGATGGTGCGCTGATACCAATGGGCCAGTTGAGCCTTGCGGGTGGGATGGGCGGCGCGGTTGAGGGCGGCCAGGAGCAGGTATTGGCCGACTGACAGGCCCTGGTCGCGCTTGGGGACCCGCTGGTCGATGAGGGGGGCCAGGCCAATGTTCTGGGCCTGGTCGTAGAGGGCGGCGATCTCGCCGAAGTGGGCCAGGCGGGCGCTTTGGGGCGGGAGGGGCTGCTGGCCCTGGGTGGCGGACTGGATGATGCGCTCGAGGGAGCCCAGGTAGGTGGTTTGGACGATTTTGGGTTTGCCGTTCACGCGCTGGCACTCGCGGGCGTGGTAGTAGGTGTGGCCGCGGATGGATTTGGCGGTAAGGGAGGGCATGGATGTTAGGTCATACAAATGCGACTGAGCGCGAGCGGACGCGGACAGAATCCTGGCGGAGGGTGGTCGAAGGGAAGGCCGGTAAAATCAGGGCCGGTGTTTTCTTCGTCGATCTGCCAAACCAGACGGAGCGCGAAGCCATCTGGCGCATTCAGATCACGAAGTTCAAGCGCGACCCGCAAGAGTTCGATGTCGTCCAACTGGCACGGGCGACCGAAGGTCTGACCGGCAGCGAAATCGAACAACTGTTCATTGACTCCTTGCACGAGGCCTTCAGTCGGCACGTTGAGCCAACTGACCTCTCCATTGCGCTCTTGCTCAACGACCTTGTTCCTTTGAGCAAGCTCATGAGCGAGCAGATTGACGGATTGCGCCGCTGGGCCAGGGGCCGGGCGCGGCTGGCAACACCCCAGCCTTCGCACTCACAAGGCCGCAAGATCGCGACATAACCACATTAACGCAAAACCGAGAGGGCCGAATGCATCCGCGTGCGTCCGGCCTTCTCATTCCAACCAGGAGCGGTATTCGCGCCTGGTCAACCTCCTGGGCACGGCCATGCGGCGTTCCGTTGTCCTGGCGGAAACGGCGTTTGAAACGCAACAGAAGCAAGACCTGCTGAAGCGGCTGCGGCGGGAGAACCGCGAGGGGATTGTCTTCAAGCGCCTGGACGCCCAATACACTCCCGGCCGGCCTGGCAGTGGCGGCCCGCAACTCAAGCACAAGTTCTATGCGACCTGCTCGGCGTTGGTATTCAAGGTCAACGATAAGCGGAGCGTGGAACTGCGCCTGCTTGCGGCCGTCGGTTGGCAATCGGTCGGCAACGTCACGATTCCGGCGAACGTTGCGGTGCCGGAAGCTGGCCAAGTCGTCGAGGTGCGCTACCTGTATGCGTTCCCGGAAAGCCATGCGCTTTATCAGCCGGTGTTTTTGGGGCTAAGAACTGATGTGGCGCCGAATGAATGCCTGCTCCCGCAGCTCAAATACAAGGGCGGCGAGGAGGAGCTTTGCTGAGGGCCGAAACCACAGCCGGCGAGGTTGGAGGAATGCAGAAATGGAAGATGACATTCCATCGCTGTTGTGACAATCATGATGGCGCAAAACGGCAGTGTAACATGATTCAGGGGAGCCTGCTGCAACGGCGGGCTTCCCACCGCCTCATGACTCCTCACAGTGGATGCCTTGAAGGACTCACGCTTATTAGCCGGTAATTCGAGGTGACTGGGAGGAAAGTTCCAAACGTGAGGTCTCAGGTAGATCGAACCGACCCTGATCTGCCTCCAGACCTATAGCCAGGACTCGTCGTACCATCCCAATCGGCGAAAGAGCTTGACTGGGCGCAGTCCCTACTCGATGCGGAAGGTTGGAAAACCAGATCCCGCCCTTGTCGTGTGAGACGATGCTTCGGAACGTGTTCCACGACATGTGGGCCTGGCGCGGCTGCTTTCGATATCCAATCAAGGCGTGCCGGCCACCAGCCGCGGACCGAGGCCCATTGATCATTCAATTCCAGCTCACGGGCGTCGTCATCCAATCACGAGCAGGGCAGGGCCAGGCTTTTCTGGTTTTTCAGAGAGCACCATTCAGCGATGCATCATCCGTACCAGATTCCGGTTTGGGCCTCGGGCTGGGTCGGACACCAATTCCTAGTGGTCCGCAACTCGGAGAGTGTCTTTGTTCAGGGCAATGTCCCGTCGATTTGCGGGACGCAAACCTCCTCAAACAAACGTCGACCAACCCATCCGACAGCCCCAGCCCCCCTGCCACTGAGCCCTGCCTGACTCAATGACTTTGATGCACTCGCCTTGATACGCTCGGCAACTTCTCGTCCCTTCACCCCGGTCTTGCGAGCTCAGCGATTCGCTTCGTGATCCGGCGCCAGGCATTCGCACGCGGCTGCTGTTCGTCCGGGGCGGTGGGCGCACCGTCAGGCACGGAGGGCGTTGCGGGGGCAGGTCGCCGGGTAACACGAATCGCAGGCCGTAAGGATCGCCAGGCAAGGCCGGGTGCGACGCCATCGACGTTGGCAGGAACTTGGGCAATGTGTTTTCGACAGCCTGTTCTCCGACATTGACTGGATCGAGCTGTATGGGGGGATTCACCAGCCGCCTCGTGGTAGTGCGGCGGGACCTAAGGCACGATCCGGAAGAGCCAAATGAAAAGTGCATGGACGTGGCCGCTGACCGCGGCCGGAACACCGTTAACGCGCCGAGCACCCCCGGACGTTTCCACGTCGAGCGGGCCACTCTGAGAATTGCCAAGCTTTTTGGTCTGGCGCTTCACAGGGCGACCCATTCCGGTCACGAATGGCGCCTGAGCGGAATCTCGACTAAGGCGGCGCAAAAGCCTTGCACGGTCAAGACCAGTGTGTGCCTATGTCCAGAGGAAACTGGAATCTGAACAGGAGGAGTCTTAGGGTCCAGCATGGGGGGCACCTCCACAGCTCGGGGTGTTCCGGCGACGCGACGGCCCACCGCGAGTGTAATTGTCTGCGGGGTGTTCCCGATATCGGCCAAGCAAACCGCCAATGCCGAGCCATCTTTGTTCAGGCCGGCGCAGGCCTGGATTTGCGTCCCCGGCGAGTTGTTTCGAGGACTGGGCGGGCTGGGTGGGCCGTGAACCAAGCAGCGGACCAGCCTTGGGTAATGATTGGCAAAGCGGCAGCAAATTTCTTTGATGGCGAAATACCGCCCCAACCTCCAGATTTTGCCACCGTAATCGCAAAACAGCGTGTCGGGAAGCCTGACCTCGGTCGGTCTTCCATCCGGCCCCGGTTTTCGTCCTTCGCAGACGTTGGCTGAATGGTATTGAATCGCCTCGAATTGCCAGCGCCGGGCGTTCTGACAATGCACGATCAAGCCCAGGACGTCGGCCACGGCTTGATGTGATCCCTCTTCCCCACCAGCAGGATACCATCCCTGCACCGGGTTGGGGCTGTAGGCCCACCATTCGGAGTTGACCAGTTTATTGGTCCTTCCATGTTCGAGCGGGCGGAGAAATCTGAGCCACTGGTCCCACCCCGGCTCGATAACCGGAAACCAAACCCGGCTTGTTCAAGGTGGGATAGAAAATGCTGTTGAAGATGGCCTGCACGCCGCCAGCCGGCGCCCCCGGAGTGTTGAAGGCGTTGCTGCCAGCCTGGAACCCGTAGCAGTGCAAGGAGAGCGCATCCTAGTATTTGTAACAGCCATGTTCACCGTTGGCGACCTTTGACGCTCCCAATGCCAAAACCCCAGCAGCATCGCATCTGCCCATCCATTCTATGCTCTAGCGGTGGAAGCCGCGTTCACCGCTCTCGCTTCGCCCGCGTTCATCTCTGTTGCTACCAACGGAATTTATACGGCATTGCGTCAATCGTGACCTCTCCAGGAACTAAACCATCGGCCCGCACGATAAGCTTGATTTTACCGGCAGTTTGCGTCGTTCGGATTACGACCAGCGCGCGGCCGTGAAACGCCAAGCGCATGTCACCTTCGTAGGACTCCTTATTTGACACATCGCCATTATCCACCCCGGCAATGACCGCCGGCCCGTCTATGGCGAAGTGGAGCAGATTCGTGGCATTGGGTTGCCATATACCGCGCTTGTCCGTGACTTCAATGGTGACAAACGAGAGATCTTCCCCATCCGCTTTAAGAACCTTACGATCGGGTTTGAAACGAAGTCGCGCCACCATTTGTTAAAATAAATGAGTTGGGGGTTTTCGGGAGACCAAAGCGACGGTCGGGCGACGGCCAAATGCTGAGTCACTTCGATCAAATCACCACCAGTTAGCCTCCGGAGCGCGTTTGTTTGCCCCACCTCTTTGCCGTTTGGCGCGAACAAAGTGGTGTTGATGTTTGCCGGGATGGCGGTGCCTTTTTCGTTGACGACCTTGGTCATCACGCAAACTCCTGCCTGCTTCGCGGACACTTCGGGCGTCGTGATACACACGCCCCAGTGGGGCACGTGCATCGGGCCGGTGAGAATCAACCAGACATGGCGATAAATGCCTGAGCCACTATACCACCTCGAATTGGGCTGCTTGGAATTATCCACCCGGACGGCAAGGATATTGGTTTCTCCGAATTTGAGGGCCGGCGCAAGGTCGTAAAAAAACGTCGTGTAACCGTTTGGGTGGAAGCCGAGATGTGTGCCATTGAGCCACACGCAGGCATCCTCATACACGCCTTCGAACTCAATCGCCACGTGTTTGCCCCGCCACCCTTTTGGTGCGACAAAATGGCGACGATACCATCCTATGCCCGCGGGAAAAAAGCCGCCGGCCGCGCCCGTTGGGTTGTTCCGGTTGATTTCGCCTTCAATACTCCAATCGTGCGGCAAACCCACGGTTTGCCATACGCTGTCATTAAAATCCGGTGTTTGGGCATCGGTCGGATTGCTCAAGGTAAATCTCCAGCCAAAATCCATCAGCAGACGATGGCGAGGCGCTTTCATAGACGGGGCACTCAAAGCGTTCGTCGCGCCTAGAATCACGCTGATAAGAATGGCCACTTTTCTTTCCAGCCAAGAATTCAATGAAAACAGGCGCATAATACCCAACAATCAATCCACCAGTTCACGTTCGATTTGTTCCAAGGTCTTGCCCTTGGTTTCGGGCAAATTGAAACAAAGGAAGGCAAAACCCGCGAGACAAATGGCGGCATAGACCCAAAAGCAGTTCGCCAACCCGAGTTTTTCATACATCACCGGGAATGCCTGCGAGAGAAGGAAATTGCCCAGCCAGAGAGACACCACGGAAACAGACATCGCGCCGCCGCGAATGCGGTTCGGGAAAATTTCGGAGAGAATCACCCAAGTGATCGGCGCCAGCGTGCAGCAATAACAGGCGATGGCCGCGACGACGAGCACGACGGGCACTGGTCCTTTCAGGCGTTGGTGGTAGGCCCATCCGGTGGCAAGATAGATCAGTGTCAGGCCCAGTTCACCGCCCAACATGAGGATGCGCCGGCCCCAACGGTCCACCGTGGCGATGGCTACGAACGTCATCAGCACCGCGACCACACCAGTGATGACGATGCTGAACAGAATGCCCGATACCGCGTAGCCGGCGTCCGCAAAAATACGCGAGCCGTATTGAAAAATCACGTTGATGCCGCACCATTGCTGCAACATCGTGATAACGACGCCAAGGAAGAGAATCTTGAGCATCCTGGGGGCAAGCAGCTTGCGCAGGTCCACCCTGTCAATTTCGTTGACCAACGTGGTCTCAATCTCCGCGACCAACCGCTGGGCATACGCCAGACCGCCGATCTTGTCCAGCACGTTTAGTGATTTTTCGGGACGGCCTTTCTTCACCAGCCAGCGCGGACTTTCCGGCACGAAAAACATCGCGATGAAAAAAATCGCGGCGGGCAGTGCCGTCACGCCAAACATCCAGCGCCAGGCGGTCTGCACGTTCCACGAATCCAGTGGGATCTGGTCCGCGCTCATGCCCGGCGGCGTCGGCCGGGCGATGAGCCAGTTGACAATTTGCGCCAGCATCACACCGATGGCGATGGTGAGTTGGTTGACTGAGACAAGGCGGCCGCGCAGGTTGGCTGGCGCGATTTCCGCGATGTAAAGCGGCGACAAATTCGACGCGATGCCAATGGCCACCCCGCCCAGCAGCCGGTTCGCAATGAAAAATGCAAAGCTCGGCGAGCTGCCTGTTCCCAGCGAGGTCGCAACGAACAGCAGGCCCGAAACCAGCAGCAACGGTTTGCGCCCGAACTTGTCGCTCAACGTGCCGGCGAACATCGCGCCGGCCAGCGCGCCAATCAACGCGCTGCTCATGGCCCAACCAATTTGCGCCGCGCTGGTCAGGTGGAAATACTTCTCATAAAAGAGTTCGGCTCCACCGATCACCACCCAGTCATACCCGAACATCAGTCCGCCCAACGCGGCAATGAGCGCGATGGTAAAAACATAAGCGCGGTTGAGCGCCGTGTCCTGGCCGGCGCCCGCGACTTTGGCGGGAAAGGGGGAAGCTGTCATACTTGAGCGGCTCAACGCTGGTAAGCCAGCGGATTCAGTTCGCTCGCGGCCAGATCGCCGGGGTTGAGTCTTGGCATCCAGCGGTCGCGGTCGCGCAGGCGGTTAGCGTTGTCCAGCGGCCCGACGCGCGTGCCGTCGGCAAACCAGATGATGGTCATCACTTCGCGGTTGCGGTGACTGCAATTTCCTGGCGCGCCGTGCAGCGTCCAGCCGTAATGAAACGTGGCGTCGCCGGCTGCCATCGCGTTGCCAGGCACTTTGGGATAACCGCGTTGGGCGATGAACTGCTCGAATTTGGCTTGGCTTTCGTCGCTGATAGGCAGCTCGCCGAGGCAGCCGTTCCGGTGCGAGCCGGAGGCGAAGTGCATCGCGCCCATCTCAGGGGCCACGTCCACCAATGGCATCCACATCGTGATGGTATTGTCGGTGGCCAGCGGCCAGTAATGCTGGTCCTGATGCCACGGCGTGAGTCCGCCGCCGACTTCCTTGAGCAAGGCTTGGTCATGATAAACGCGCACACCGTTCACGCCCATCAAGTCGGCGGCGATTTTGGCGAAGCGGCGGGCGAGAACAAACTCTTTCGCGCCTTCATCCTTCGTCCAAAGATTCATGCCTTTGAGAAAGGCTTTGCCATAAGTGTCGCGTTGGGCTAATGGCGTGGTTTCAGCGCCGTATTTGTCACGCGCGGCCAGGATGAGCGGACGATACGCGGCGATTTCGTCCTGGGTCGCTACCCCGCGCAACAGGATGTGTCCATCGCGCTGGAAACGGGCGATTTGTTCCGGTGAAACCGGATAATTCGAGGTGAGTTCAGGCAATGGGTTTGGTTGCTCCGTGTTGGTTTGGTTGGCCGGGTTCATGTTATGGTTCCCGCGCCGGCAGCGGCGGCGACGGGATAAATCTCGGGCTTGATGCGGATACTGGTAAAATAGGCTTCGCGGACGGCGGCGGCGAAATTCTTTACCTGGGCTTCCTCGACGAACGCCACCATGCAGCCACCGAAACCCGCGCCGGCCTGCCGCGCGCCCATCGCGCCGGGCGCTTGCATCATCGCCTGCACCATTGTTTGCATGGCGGGGACACTGATTTCATAAAGGTCGCGAGCGCCGTCGAAAGATTCGGCGGTGAGCCGCCGGATGGCAGCGCGGTCAAAATGTTGCAATGCCGCGGCCAAGTCCAAAACGCGCTCGCTCTCCTCGATGATGAACTGACAACGTTTCGCCACGCCGCTGGGCAATTCGCCGGCGCGCCGGTAGAATTCTGCCGGCGAAATTTCCCGCAGCGCTTTCACGCCGAGCCTGCGCGCGCCCTCCTTGCAATCGGCGCGGCGCCGGCCGTATTCGGAACCGGCCAGTTCGCGCTTGGACCTCATGTCGCAAATCACCACGCCGATGCCCGGAGCCAATTTCACCGGCCGACTCGAGAGATCGCGGCAATCCAGCAGCAGCGCGCAACCTTCCTGCCCGGCGCAGGAGGTATATTGATCCAAAACGCCGCAATTGACGCCGACGAATTGGTTTTCAGCGCGCTGGCAAAGGACTGCCTTCCGCACCGAATCGAGCTTCCAGCCGCCGAGCGCTTCAAAAACCGTCGCGGTCACGCATTCCAGCGCCGCCGAGGAACTCAATCCGCTGCTGAGTGGCACCGTGCTGTGAATGACCCCATCGAAGCCGGTCAATTTGAATCCGTCCGCTTGCAGCACTTGTGCCACGCCACGCACGTAATTGTTCCATCGCTGCTGTGAATCGGGGGCGATGCGATCCAGGCTGAAGCCGCTTTCCGCGCCGAGATTCATGGTGTAGAGGCGCACACTGCGGTCGGTGCGTGGGCGGGCTGCAATCCACGTGTCGCAGCCGATGGGCAGCGTGAGGACATAGCCAAGATTGTAGTCGGTATGGCTGCCCATCAAATCCACACGGCCGGGAGCACGGCACCACAAAGTTGGCCGGTCGTGGAAACGATGCCGGAAGACTTCGGCGACTTGGCCGCGGCGATGGCGCTGAGAATTCATTTGGGGAAGGTTTCCAGCATGGCGACGACGTTCTCGACGGGAATATCCGATTGCATCCGGTGCGATGGACCGAGGACAAGCCCGGTTGCATCGGGCGCGAGATCGCGGGTACAGGCGGCGGTGGCGTCGCGGACCGCCGCCGCTGAAGCCTTGGGCATCACGTCTTGCGTGGAGATGCCGCCGTAGAAACTCAGGTGTCTCCCGAATTCGCGGTAAAGGCGCCTGTGCTCCAGCACCTCCGGCTGGACGGGATTCAAGCAGGTCAGGCCGATGTCTATGAGGTCAGGCAAGATCGGCCAGATGTCGCCGTCAGAATGAAGGATCACCGGCAGGCCCGGGTCCCGGAAGACGGCGAATAAGCGGCCAAGGCGGGGCTTGATCATCCTCCGCCAGAGTGAGTCGGAAAACAGAAGCCCGCGTTGTGCGCCATAGTCGTCGCCGAAATAACCGCCGTCCACACCAAGTGCGACGAAGCGTTTCGCCAGTGTAAGCTGGATGTCGGCGATGCGATCCAGCAACGCCTCCACCCATTGGGGTGTTTCCAGCAAATCCATCAGAAACGACTCGAAGCCGCGCAGCGACCACGCCCGTTCAAACAACGCGAAGCCGAAATTCGGCACGACGAAATGCTGTCCCATGTCCATCGCGATGGCGCCTTTGGCCTCGGCCAGCAAAGCCGGCGCGTCAGGATCAGGCCACACATAATTGGCGAGGTCGGTAGCTTCCGCGAGGGGCGCGTGCGCGTGCCAATAACCTTCCGTTTCCGTGCCCCAGCCCGCGCCCCACCAGTCGAAGCTGATTTTGCTGTCGGCGCTTAGGCGCGGGGCGTAGGACACGTCCACGCGGAGCAGATGATTGTCAAGCCGCGCGGCTAACTCTGCCTTCGAGCAATGGAAATGCGCCATCAGCTTGGCCGCCATGGCGCCAGTGTAAGTCGTTTGCACCGGCAGTCGGTCCACCGGTTGGCGCCTCAAAGCGCGGCGCATGCGTTCTTTCGGTGACACGCTGATCAGTATATTATCAGGGAAGCTTTCCAAAGTAAAAACTCACGGAAGCGGAATAATCGCCAGTCGCCACATTGGGCTGGCCATGCGGGCCATTGTCCCTTGCCTTGTGAAACTTGCTGCCGATTGGCGGAATGGCGTCCAGAAATGCCAGCCCCGCCTCAGGCAGCGAAACTCTAGTTCTCATGACCAGCCTGTCCGGCGGCATGGCCGGGGTCAACACCTGCACGAAAAGGTCACGGCGGGAAGGAACGACGGTAAGCAGCCCTTCGGTCGTCTGCAATTGCATCCAATAAACATCGGCAAAGCAGCCTTTGAACTCGGGATAGACCCAGTCCCGCCAGCCGGTCACCGTGTCGTTGTAGGCGTCTTGCCACACGCCGAGCGTCGTGCCGGGAATGCGGTTTTTCCAGACGCGGTACGGCCCGTCTCCGAGCCAGCGCTTACCTTGCACGCGTCTTTCCGGATAATCGAACTTTACGCCGAAGGCGCCATGCGTCCTCTCGCAGTGGTAGGTGTAATCGCACCGCAGCCAGCCGTCGCCGTGCAGTGTCCAGACGACCTTCTTCAGCGCGCCGTTGAACGTGGCCGTCACGATGGAATTGCCGCTGACGAGGTTCGTTTCAATGTGGATCAACCGCGCTTCGCCGATGACCGGACTCGGGCCATTCGCGAGCGAAAAATGTTTCCCGCCGCTGGCGACTAAATCCAGCAAACCAGTGCGACGGCTGATGCCGACCTTCACGTTGCCGCCCTCAAGATAGATGTCGCGGTCGGCCCCGTCGTCGAAACGGGCTGGGCGCGATGAATCCTTCGGCACCGGCGTGTAGCCTTCCAGACGCGGCAGCGGCCAGACGTAGGTCCACAATTTGCGGCGAAATGGATCACGGACGCGGAGCGCCAAGGCGTCGGCTTCCTTGGCCTCCGGCGGAAGCTCCAGCCTAAACGTGCCGGTGCCGCCGGGCGGGATGGACTTCACCGGAGCCTCTCCTTGAGCCAGCACTTCAAATCCGGCGGCGGCCTCGTCCGGCCGACGAAATGTTCTTAATGCCCAGTGAAACCGGCATTGGTTTGCGTCAGTAAAGCTGTAATGGTTCGCCACCTTGAAGCTTCCGTCCGCTTCACGCGTCACCTGGATGGGCGACCAAACTCGCTTGATCGTGTAAAAGCTCGCCTCGCGTTGGCGATACGGGCCGACGATCCCATCGGGAGCGGCATTACCGACCACATCAATTTTTCCAGTGTCAGGCCGTTTCACGCCTTCGTCCAGCAGCGCCCAGATGAATCCGCCCGCGCAAATCTTGCTGCGGCTCATCAGATTCCAATAATCCTCCAGCCCGGCCCCCGCGCCACCGTCGTAGAGACCGTGCTCGAATTCCGTCGGCATGTAAATCGTGTGGCCGGCGCACAACTTTTCCGCCGCGGCGTAGTTTCTGTAATGGGCCGTATTGACGCCGCCATGAGTCGCGAATGGATGCAGCACGCGGCGGTGTTGCGGGTCGTATCCACCGAAGACCGAATCGAGGTTCGTGTTGAAGCCACCCTCATTGCCGTTGTCCCAAAACAAAATGCAGGGATGGTTCACGTCGCGAGTGACCATCTCGCGGACCAGTTTTTTTCCGGTCGGCGTATCGTAGTAGTGATGCCAGCCGGCGAGTTCATCCAGCACGTAAAGGCCAAGCTCGTCGCAGCGATCCAGAAAGTCCGCGTCGGGCGGATAATGCGACATGCGCACCGCGTTCATGTTCATGTCTTTCATGGTGTTGATGTCCAGGAGTTGAACCGCGTCGCTCAGGCAGCGACCGGAATCCGGCCAGAACGAATGGCGATCGCAACCCTTCAGAATCACCTTGCGGCCGTTCACATACAGCCCGTCGCCATCGCGCACTTCCATGGTGCGAAACCCAAATCGCCGTTCGATCCGGTGAATGACCTTGCCATCGTGTTTGAGCGCGACCTGCACGCGATACAGGTTCGGCGTTTCCGCGCTCCACAATTTCGGCGCGGCAACGGACGCGCGGAGCGTGGCTTTTCCGCCGGAAATATCCGCGCTGAAAGGTTGCCCCACGTCCTGACCGTCGAGCGTTTGAATCTGCGCTTCAACTCTGTCCGTGTTGGTGACGCCGTCCACGAAGACGTCCATCACGAAATTCCCCTCAGCCTGAGCGTTGATGGCAACCCGCTGAATGAATTGCGGCGGCACGGCGTCCAGATGCACGGGCCGGAAGATGCCGCCAAACACCCAATAGTCCGCCATTCGTTCGGCGCGGTTTACGGAATCATTGGCGGAATGCTTATCCACACGAACTTCGAGGCGGTTGACCGCGCCAAACTTCACGAGGCGCGTCACTTCGTATTGGAAGCGATAGAAGGCGCCTTGGTGCGTTGGTCCGACGGAGAGGCCGTTGAGCTTCGCGCTTGTGTCCGTCATTGAGCCTTCAAAGACCAGGAACACGCGCTTGCCCGACCATTCGGCGGGCACGGTGAAGTCATGCTCGTAAAGCCCGCTCTCCGGCGGTGGATAGGTGGCGTCGTGGCTGTAATGCAACGTGCCGAATCCCTTCACGTCCCATTGCGAGGGCACGGGGAGATTCGTCCAAAAGCCGGAGTTCGCGCCGCCGGTGCAGAAAAATTTCCATGGCACGGCATCGTCCTTGCCATGACCGGAAAGATAAAGCTGCTGCGTCTCCTGCGCGAAGGCGATAAGCGGTATGAGAACGAGCAGCCAGGCGGCGATTCGTTTTAGGCGCGATGATTCCATTGGATGCGTTTCGTTTGCAACGCCAATATCAATTGCGGCGCAAACTTTCAAGCCTGCTGTGTTGCCAGTTCAAGTCCATTTTGCGTCGGAGCCATAAAGGCATTTGGTCACAAGTCGCAAGCCTCCCCCTTGACTGGCATTTGTCCGGCATGTGGCGATAGCTGCCCCGCCCCGGTCCGATGGCTCTCTTGAGGATCGTGGCTATGTCCAGGCTAGGTTTTCAGCCCTTCGTCACCAGCCGAACGCTAAAGCTGCCCACCAGCCATCCGCCGTTTCTTATCACCACCGGAGCCAGCGCGCATTGAGAGAGAACATGCATCTTCACACCGCGGTCACCCAGGCAGGCGCGGAAATGGGCATCCGCATTGGCCTCAACTCTTGCTCCCGCGCCATCGGGAGCCGCGAGCGAGGCCTCATAGATTCGGAACTTGATGGAGCGGAAGTCGGCGGTTCCCAAGCTGGTCTGGTCCTGCGACCATGCCCAGGCTGGCTTTACGTTGGCCGGCTGTTCCGGCCACTTTTTGTCCCGCCGCGCCCTGGCCACCCCCACGGTTCGGCTGATGGACTCATCCGGGAAAACTCCCCATTCAGACCACCGCCGCCATTGGAGCCGGTCGCACTGGCGGAGGAGGAGGGCTTTGATGCCGACCTCGCGCGAATCCAGGGGCTCGCCAGTGTAACCGTAGTCGTAGCTGATTCTCCCCAGACCGTCTTTGTCCAGGAGCCAACGAACGGCGCCGGCAAAGCCTTGGTAGTGGTCCTTCACGGTCAATTCCAGCCCCTCGTCAATCTCGGACACGCTCACGCTCTCGACCACGCGGGTCCTGGCGTCGGGAAACTCGGCGTAGGGGGGCTTTCCGGGAGACAAGTCACCGAAGTCATGCCTGGTGACATGCAGGGAAGGGAAAGCCAGAATAGGCGCGTGATGCTTTGGATTGGCGGCAACGAAATCGCCTGTCGCCCGGCCCAGAACCAGAGAAAATCCTTCGCCTTCGATGGTGATGGACCGCCCGTCGTCGTTCCACCGCGGCGCGCCTGCCCGAGGTTGCGGCAGGAGACGGGAGGGCTGCCTGCCAACCGTCAAAGTAGCATTGACGATCTCACGGCTGCCGTCCAGCACCCGCAGGAGCAGTGTTGTACCTTCGCCAATTTCCTTGGGAATTGGTATTTCAATCTCGCCTCTGGCGGTGGGAGGAACACGGATTCGGGCCTTGCCGTTTGCCCCGTCCAGTTCCCAGACAAAATCGAACCGGCTTAAATTTGTAAAGGAATGGCGGTTCTCCACTGGAACCCGCACCGAAGATTGGCCGGGCTGCCAGTCGAGCCGGCGAATGGGAAACCAGACCGGCGAGAACACGAATCTGCTCAACCACCATTCCGGCTTGGGACGCCGCCAGCCGTCAACCAAACCCCAGTAGGCGTTGCCGTGCTCGCTGCTGACCACCTTTCCGTCCCGCAGGAACGCAATGTCATCCACGCCCGCCCAGATATCGCTGCCGATGCAATGTTCGGACCCGCAAATGTAACTCCACGCTCCCGGATAAATGCCCGGAAGCAATCCCGGCCCGGCAGACCTCACATTTTCGATGCAACTCTTGCCCAAATCGGAGTTCGGATCGGCGCTGCCGGCAGCCCATAATTCGCGCAGGCCGGGATTGATAGCCACGTCGGTGCGTTCGTGATAAATCTCAAAGAAGCATTCCCCATGCAGAAACGGGCGCGGGTCGTCCTTTGCGACCTCGTCGTAGGGCATTTTCTGGTAATGCAGGCTTAAAATATCGCATGCCCTCTGCTGTCCGCCGTCAAAGGTGGTCGGCCGGGTCGGGTCCAGTCGTTTGCACAGTTTGTTCGATTCCTCGAAGGCTTTGCTCCAGGACGATTCATTGGCCAGCGACCACAGCATAACACTCGGATGCGCATGGTTGTAATCAATCATCGCGGACGTGGCCGTGAGAATGGCCTTCAAATCCGCCGGACCTTTAGGCTGCGCCCAGCAGAATGGCGCCTCCAACTCAACATAAAAACCGTAACGATCCGCCGCGTCGAGAAACTCGCGCGTGGGGGGATAATGCGAGGTGCGAGCAAAGTTGAGATTGGCGCGCTTGAACAATTTCAAGTCCTCTTTCGCATGCCTCTGGGTATTGGCACGGCCCGTCAGCGGATCAATCTCGTGATGGCACGCGCCGGCCAGCTTGACGCGCGCGCCGTTCACGTAAAGCCGGCGCTCCTTGATTTCGATTTTGCGAAATCCGATGTGGCGTTCGATCCGTTCGAGGATTTGCCCATCCTTCTCCAACGCCAGAAGCAGCTTGTAAAGATTAGGCTGCTCCGCGTTCCACTTCCTGGGACTGGACACGCTGGATTCGATGCTCACCCGGTTCAGTCCACGCTGGAGTGGCTCAAGAGCAACTCGCGAATTCGAGTGCTGGATTTGTTTTCCGCGCGCGTCAAACAGTCGCAAAGTCACCGCAACCCCATCGCCGGCGATTTGCTCCGGCCTGTCAAGGCCCAGCAGGATTTGCAACTCGCCATCCCGATAATTCTCATCCAGCCCCGCGTTCAGGCGCAGACGCGAAACGTGCAACCCCGGCAATGGGTAAATCCTCACCGCGCGGTCTATGCCGCCCAGAGTGTATCCGGTGTAATAACAGGAGTGGGACAGCCGTTCAGAGGTGGTATCGACCTTCATTTCGAGATCGAGCCGGCTAGCCTGCCCGAACTTTACCGCCTCGGTGATTTCCCACTCGACCGGTGTAAAAAGGTTCTCGCTATAGCCCAAGGGGTGTCCATTCAGCCAATAGCGCGTCCCGCCGTGAATAGCGTCAAAGCGCAGGAATATCCGGTGTCCAGCCCAGCTTGCCGGCGCCCTAAACTCCTTGGCCAAAGCGACGGTTTGGTCTTGAGGAATGTCATAGCCCTGTTGCGCCCATTGCCCCGGCACTTCGAAATTGCCCCAGTTCGCGGCGTTCAAAGGCGCCCTTCGGACGCTGGCGCCAGGTTTGGGGTCAATCCGCCATGCACCATCCAGCAAAACGGCACTCTTCTCCAACCCGGTTACCCTGGCCGGCATCGGCCGATAATGGATTGGCTCGAAAAGCTCGTATGCCTTCTGGTTTGAGACCGCCGATCGGACGGCGGCGCCGGAATCATCCGCCGCCAAGAGGCCCAAGGAAGTACGGGGCCAGGCCACTCCACCCGCGCCAAGCGCCGTTCGTTTCAGGAATCGGCGGCGACTGATAGAATTCCTATTTGGGTCCACAACCGTTTTGTAAATCCAACGGAGGGCGGTGGCAAGGAAGGATCGCGCCGGCATCCCAGATGCTATCAACTCATCTGCTGTTGCCCCGCGCAAGACAAAGCGAGCGGTGCTCGTCACCCTGAGCGGCCCGGTTGTGAAGGCTTATGAGTTGAAGCCGTGAGCCTGCCACCCGCCATCTTGAGGGAGGCGATTCGTTCCACTGATGACCCGGACAAACTGTGGCCGGTCAAAGACCTGCTGGACGCCATTGGCCTGAGCCGGGTGACAAGAAAGAGCTTGCTGTATCACTTCCGGGGAGTTGGCAAAAAGGAGGTGAGCCTGCGGGAGTTGATGGACATGCCCTTAGATGCCCCAGTGGAAGGACGGGATTTTATGTGGCCGCCGCTCTACAGGGTTCGGGGCGTTGGCAAGTGAGGGTTCTGGTCCGTGGTGAACGGACTGACGGGCATGGACTTGGGCAACCAGTGCAACGAGCAGTGGCAGACGCGGTTGGTCAGGGTGAAGCCGGAGCACGCGGTCATTGGAGCAACGCCATGCTCCTCAGTCGCGCCATCAGCGTGACGAGCGAATCTACCGCGCAAATCAGGACTTTGGCGGGCCCCCAAGTGCTTCGTCCGAAGGTTTCTTACCGCGGTCATCCAAGGAAACCACGTTCAATTCGTCCGGAAGATCGTCGCTCTGGGGGCGGGGATTCCCGATGGTGACGAGGGGCGTGACGGCGCGGGTTAAGAACTGCAACAAGAACTCGGTCATGAACTTTGTCTGTAATTCGAGCATGTCCTGGTCAAAGCCGCCCTCTCCGTTGCGATGGCCTTCGATGTCCAGGAACAGGGTGCGTTTCCGGCCAGGGCACTTCTGCTGCGCCATGCGGATGAGCCGCAGGAGATTATAGGCGGTCTGGTCGAAATCCTCGCTTGCGTGGACTGCGTGGTAAAGGGCCACTGTGTCTCGGCTGTGCTCGATTTTCATGATCCCTCAGGTTCGAACACCATGCCATGGTGCTCCCGCAAATCCCGCCGCCAAGCAGTGTTGTGAACTCGAAACCGAGGGCATCATCGTAAGAATAGTCCAAGCCCAACGCAAATCCATTTCCTCATCATCTCAGCCGGCACAACCAGCCTATTCTGCACTGACTTGCGGGGCCTCTGCACGCGGGCCATTGAAATAGTTCGAGGGTTGCGCGGTCCTGAACGAACTCCCGCGGGGCCCGCTCCGCTTCTTCCACCGCAACTTCCCTATCCTCGACAGTCTTGGTCTCCATCTAGCGCTCTACACCTGCTGGCCTGACATTTCTCCAATGCTGCGCGAGAGACGGCATTTTCCCATTTGTGGGACGAGCGAATCCCATTAGCGGAACGGGATTTGGGGAGATTCCGCTTCTGTCGGTTGCCACCATTTCTGCATCATCCTCAGCGCCAATAACTTGCGGAAGGCACCCTAAGTTGGCACAAATGTTGCCAGAATAGTTGCCGATGCCGGCTCCTGGACAGCCTGGAACTTGATGATTATTTTGCGCCAACCGACCTTGACTTATGCCAGTTTTCGCGAACTTGGCTTCGCCTGCGTTTCGTCGAGCACGCTAGAGATCGGAATTCACAAATCTAAAATCTAAAATCCGATGAACGACCTTAGATTCGCCTTTCGCCAATTGCTGAAGAATCCTGGTTTCACCATCGTGGCCTTGCTGACGCTGGCCTTGGGAATCGGCGCCAACACCGTCGTTTATAGCTGGATTCGCGGGGCGCTGGAGAACGTGCTCCCCGGGGTGAGAGAACAGGCCCAGCTCGTGGTCATTTGTCCTCGGTATGCGTCAGACACCTTGTGGGACACCTGCTCCTATCCGGATATTGAGGACTTCCTGGCCATGACCAACGTCTTCTCGGGCGTGGCTGGCTCGCAGATGGGCTTGGCCAGCCTGGGAACAGACCGCTCGGTGAGTTGGGTTTGGGCCCAGCCGGTGACCGTGAATGCGCTGAACCTGCTAGGCATCCATCCGATTCTGGGACGCGGCTTTCTGCCGGAAGAACAGACGCCAGGAGGCGGGCACTCCGTCGCAATCCTCAGTTGCGGGCTGTGGCAGGGCAGGTTCGGCGGGGAGACCAACATCATCGGCAGGAACATCTCCATCAACCGGCGTCCGTTCACGGTGGTGGGGGTGGCGCCTCCCGGCTTTCAAGGGACGCAGGGCGGGCTGCGGATGGATGTGTGGGTGCCGGTGGCGATGGGCTGGGCCCTTGGCCTCGGCCCGGAGAACCTTGAGGCTCGCGGCGATCGGTGGCTGCACACGCTGGCGCGGCTACAGCCCGGAATCTCCCTTGCCCAGGCGCAGGCGGCCATGACGGCGAAAGCAAAGCAACTCGAAGCCGCATACCCCGATTCGAACCGCAAAATCGAGTTTCGAGTGCTTCCGCTTTGGAAGGCGCCTTACGGAGGCCAGCGGGTGATGCGCCCGCTGCTTCGTGCCTTGGGGGCGATGGCCTTGGTGGTGTGGCTGATTGTCATCGCCAACCTCTCCAGCCTGCAGCTCGTCCGCGCCGCGGATCGGGTCAAGGAGATGGCGGTGCGCATGGCCCTCGGCGCAAGGAGGCGCGCCATACTGCGGCAGTTGCTCACCGAGAGCGTCGCGCTGGCGGTGTTGGGCGGCGCCCTGGGATTGGTGCTGGCGGGGTGGGCGGCCAATTCGCTCCATCGTTTTGTGCCTCCGACTTATATGCCGGTTGCCTATCAGTTCAGCCTCAGTGGGAGTGTGCTTTGGGCGGCGGTGGCGTTTTCAACGGTTACCGGGGTGTTGCTCGGCCTGGCTCCAGCTTGGCACTCAATGCGGACCAGGCCCTTCGCCGCCTTAAAGGAAGGAGGCCGCTCCGGCACTGCGGCCGGCGGGCGGACCCGGCTGCGCTCGGGATTCGTGGTGGCGGAAATTGCGCTCACCATGGCGTTGCTGCTCAGCGCCGGCCTGGCCTACAAGAGTTTCCAACTCGCCAAACACGAAGATGTCGGGCTGGACCCCCGCCACGTCCTGCTCGCCGGTCTTAGGTTGGAGGCTGGTGGATATGACAACAAGACGGGGCCGGTGTTTGCGCGAAAGCTGCGGCAGCGGCTGGCCGAGATTCCCGGCGTGCAATCCGTGACGGCCGCGAACTGGCTCCCCCTCGGTTTCGAGGGCGGGGGCAGCTCCAGGATTCGCGTAGAGGGTTACTCGGAGTCTCCCGGCGATAACCTGAGCGTGGACATCAGCAGCGTCGCTCCGGGATACTTCAAGACCTGCCGTATCCCTATTCTGGAGGGACGTGGATTTCGTGAAAGCGACGATGCCCAAGCGCCGCGGGTGGCGATTGTGAACGAGGAGGTCGTAAGGCGGTTCTTTGCCGGACGTGATCCAATTGGGGCCAAGATCCATTTTTGGGGCGCGGCTCACCGCATCGTGGGGGTGGCGAAGAACGGCAAATACCATTCGTTGGGCGAACCGCGGCAACCGTTTATTTACGCGGCATTCGCGCAGCATTACGAGCCTCACTTCGGCGTGGCAATCCGCGTGGCGGGCGACCCTTACGCGTTTGTCTCGCAGCTCCGCGCCGCCATCAAGGACATCGATCCCGGGGTCAGCCCGTTCACGTTGATGAGCATGACGGATTACATGGGCGCCTGCTACCTGGTGCCGAGAATGGCCAGCAACCTGCTGGTGGGAGTGAGCTTGGTCACATTGTTCCTCTCGGTGCTCGGCATCTACGGAGTCATGGCTTATGTCGTCGGCCAGCGCAGGCGCGAGATCGGCATCCGGATGGCCATGGGCGCGACCCGGTCGGAGGTGTCCAGGCTCGTTCTGCGGGGCGGACTGAAGCTGGCGCTGGCCGGAGTGTGTATCGGCTTCCCGCTGGCGGTTGTGGCCACGCGCTGGACCGCGGGGCTGCTCGTCGGTGTCAGGCCGACAGACCCACTGACCTTTGCCACAGCCGCCGCCTTCCTGACGCTCTCGGTGCTCGCAGCTTGCTGGCTTCCCGCCCGACGGGCGAGCAGGGTGGATCCTATGGAGGCGCTGCGCTATGAATGAAGCAGCTTACAATTCTCGATTGGCGATTTGCGATTGGGGAGCAGCTCGCAGCCGAGTTCAGCGAGGCGGCCGTTCGACACAGGCTGGGTCCTCGCGGGGCTGGCCGCCGGGTGCGGGTGATCCAGGCCGGAGGTCGCAGGATTTGATCAAGGCCCATCCCCATGTCCGCCAGCCAGACTTCACCGTGGCGAGGATGCATTGCCGTCAAGGATATCGATTACTTCCTGCTCAACCTCCCGCCCTGGGAGCACGCCCGCCCATTGCTCCTCCTGGCCCTGACGCTCGAGAAACTTCAAGCAGTGCCAGACTTCCCGCAAAACGTCCTCGGGTTGACGGCGGATTTCTTCGATCAACTGCTCCTCTGTCGTCATTACCCCACATTATGAGCGTTTCACCGACGAGGCAAGAAATTTGCGGTATTAGATTCCCGATCTGCGATTTGGGGCCGACGCCGTGGCGAACGGCGCGAAGGGGGCAGTTTAGCCGTCGATTGGGTTGCGTTGCTGCCTCCAGGTTTCGACCGTCGCGCCCCATTGCAAATCGCAAATCCAAAACCGAGGGTCCCATCAGCGATCTTGAATCCGTCATCTATCGAGTTCTCAGCGGTCCTGGGCCGGCTGCTGCAAGTATGCTCAAGCGGAGAAACGTCGATCGAAGTCCTGGTGATTTCCAATCCATGTCCAGACCCAATCGTCTCTGCTGCGGAGCGCAACGGCACGGTAGTCAAGGGTTACGCGAACAGACCAGAAGCGTGGGTCATTGCGGAGGCGTTCGAGGTGAAGGCTTGGGTGGGCAGGATTCTCAAGAAAACGCTGGTAGGCGCGGCGGGCAGCCAGCCGAATGTCCACAGGCAGGCCGCGGTAGAGCAGCCAGAATTGGGCTGTGCCTCGCGACCTCACGAGTTTCTCTCGAAGTCCGCGTCCGTGATTTCGGGGAAAGCATCCGGGTTCCTCCGCAACTCGGCTTCGATTTCGTCACCCAGTGCCGACAAAGCGGGGCGAGGACGCGGGTCGTGGATAATGCGCTCCCACGCCGCATCGCCGTCCAACTCCGGCAACCAGGTTGGCAAAGCCGCCGCCAGTTCCCGCCGCTCCTCCGCCGAGAGCGTCTGGATGGCCTCGCGAATTTCTTGCACCGTGCTCACAAACGTAGAATACGGCCCACGCGGCGCGCTGACAAGCCCGCATCGCCGGGAGCCGCAACCCCAACCGAGGCTGGTGGTTCTAATGACCGCGCTACGCGCCCGTCGCGTTCCTGCCAGGCGGCCGCCCCGCGTCGCTCCTGCGGAGGCCCTGCGTTATGAATAAACGAATTTGCGATTTTAGATTTGCGATTTGCGATTTGGGAGCAACGTCCCTACCCGGGCGCAATCAACTTCACCCTTGGAAAATAGGTTCGGTAACGAGCCGCGTCGCGCGTCAGCAGCGTCAAGTTCTCCAACTGGGCATGTGCTCCGATGTAGAAGTCCGGAAGCGGTGTGGCCCGGAGTCCGCCTCGGCGGCGATATTGCAGAAAGGCTCTGGCCGCCACCATTGCGCCCGTCCACGGGAGTGGTCGCCGCTCGTACTCCTCCAGGGGAAAATGACTTTCGAGCTGTTCCTGCGTTTCAAATGCCAGAGCCACTTCGGCGAAGATGATCGGGTTGATAATGACAACGCCCCGGTCCAGGGCCTCGGCCAGCCGCGCCTCGGACCAATCCCCCCATTTGGGGTCTTCTTGAATGACGTCGAGCAAGACGTTGCTATCGACCAATGTCATGCGTGTTCACCGCGGGTCCAGGCCATAATCTGGTCCGTACTCAGTTTTCGATTGCCCGTGCCTCTCAATCTCTCGACGAGCCGCGCCCCGCGCCCTTTGGCGCCCTTGGGACGCGTCAACTTGACGCCATCCGCCAGACGCTGGAACTGGAGTTCGGTGTGGGGCGCCCACCCGAACGAGTCCCGAAGCTGCTTTGGCACCGTGATCTGTCCTTTGATTGTGAGCCGGCTTGTTTTTATGAGTACAGTATTACTGGCTCAGCATTGCTGGTCAAGGTATTACCGACTTTTGGAAAGGGCAATCGCTGAGGGGAGCTTCAAATGGGTCTGTCCCCAGTCCGGATGGGAGGGATCGACTCGGACGCCGAAGAGGGGACAACGCCCGGCGGTCCGGGGCGTTACGAAAGCGACGCTAGCATCTCCGCGTGACTCGGCGTTTGCCAGCACAGCGCAGGGACGCCTCTTGGTCGCGGACAGGTCCGCAAAAGGAAACGCCGCCAGGACGATGTCACCGGGCTGGGGCATCCTTCCGTCCGAAATCGGGGTTTTGCTGGCCCGACTCGATGTCCGCGTCCGTGTACAGATCCGGTTCCTCCCGCAGGAAATCCAGCGCGCCGCTCTCCTCGGCCAGTCGAGCGATGTCCGCCCCACTCAGTTCCTCAGCCTGCTCGGCGGGTTTGTCCAGAACCAGTGCTCCAAGGCGAACGTTGGCCGGCAGTACCACGGACGCGGAAAGGCGGAGCCGCCCGTCCCCTCCGACTTCAATTGGAAAAGCTCGCATTTCATAAGCATAAGCCGGGAATGCTATTTGCCAAGTTCCATCAGCGGACGGGCGCGGGGTTTGAGCGACCCTGAGTCCGTCTCCCATCGAGTTCTCAGCGGCTCGGCCCAATCTCAAATCCCAAATCTCAAATCTGAAATCCCACTCGAGACGCTTCTGCGAACCCAAGGTCCCGACGGCCTCGCCAAATCGCAAATCGCAAATCTCATCGCTGCTTCTGAAATCTCAAATCTCAAATCTGAAATCCCACTCGAGACGCTTCTGCGAACCCAAGGTCCCGACGGCCTCGCCAAATCGCAAATCTCATCGCTGCTTCTGAAATCTCAAATCTGAAATCTAAAATCCCATGAGCGACCTCAATATGGATTCCCGCCCTCGGCCAACTCTCGCGCCCGGCGGGAAACCTCTTCGCCCGAAACGGGTTCTGCCCCGCCCTCCAGCAGCTCCCTCCGACGCTGCTCAATCTCCCTCTGCCAAGCCTCGCTTAGCACGGGATAGGTCGTGTCATCAAGGCTCTCCCAGAGTGTATCCACCAACCGGGCGCGTGTGTCGGGCGAGAGGGCCAGCGCCTGTTCTTCAATCTGCTGGATTGTCAAATTCATGAGCACTTCACCTCGGCACAAGATGCGCATCCGCCCGGCTCGAGTCAACACGGACGGCACGCCGTGGTTTCAAACCGCTCTCATTGCATTCCGAGCGGATCTCGAAGGCCCCGCCCAATCTCAAATCTCAAATCTCAAATCTCAAATCTCATGAGCGACCTCAAATTCGCCTTCCGCCAATTGCTCAAATCTCCGGGGAGCACGACCATTATGCTCGCCACACTGGCGCTGGTCATCGGCGCCCTCAGCCTGGCGCTGGGAATAGTCGAGCAGCAGCGCTTGACGTTCATGCCCTTTCCCGATGCCAACCAGCTTGTCATGTTGTGGCGGTTTGCCAAGGCCTCACCGCAGCCCGATTTCCCGGCAGGCGTGTATGCCGCGGCCGCCGGCAAGCTCAAGGGGGTGTCGGCCATGGCGGCGTTAGGGGATCAAGCGCCACAAGTGCTGACGGGGGCTGGCGAGCCGAAATCGCTTTCCGTTCAATATGTAACCGCCTCGGCGTTTCAAGTGGCCGGGATTCAGCCGAGGCTGGGCCGCGCATTCACGAAGGAGGAGCAAGAGGCGGGGCGGGAGGATCTGCTCGTGATCAGCTACCATGCGTGGCGTTCGTTTTTCGGTGGGGACAGGTCGGTGATTGGGCGCGGCGTTCATTTGAACGGCAAGGCCTGCACCATTGTCGGGGTCATGCCACGGGGATTCGCCCGCAACGCCTTGTTTTATGGCGTCGATGCCTGGCTGCCCAGGGATTTCGACTCGCCCTCCCGATACGGTTCATGGGTCCGCCTCGTCGCACGCCGGGCAGACGGCTTTTCGGCCGCCGAGCTGAACAGCGAGGTCGAGGCCGCGCTGCCGCGGCTGTTGAAAGCCTTTGCCGAAGACCGCAAGTGGCAACTGGACGCCGGGAGCGTCAGGGCGCGTCCGCTCGATAAGCGTCCTCCGGGAGACGTGGATTCCGCGGCGGCCATTTCCGCGGCCAGTATTGCTATCTTCGCCGTGGCAATAGCCGTTTTTAACCTCGCCAACATCCTGCTGGGCCGGATGCTCCAGCGCCGGCACGAAATCGCCGTGCGATTCTCCCTGGGAGCCAGCCGCGCGAGAATCGCGCGCCAGTTGCTGGTCGAGAGTGTGCTCCTGTCAATTGCCGGCGGCATCGCCGGTTCGCTGGTGGCCTTCTGGGTCGCCGGTATAGGGGTCTCGCGTGGCATCACCGCTCGCTTTAACCTGCCGGTGGTGGCCCTGACCGCCCTCGTAGCCCTCGCTATCGGCCTCGCGGTTGGCTGGCTGCCGGCTTGGCGGGCCACGCGGGGCGACCTGGCGGGCGACCTCAAGGAGGCCGCCGGGGCGAGCCGGGCGGGAGGGCGCCAGCATCACCGGTGGCGCGGCTTTCTGGTTATCGGGCAGGTGGCGATGGCCAGCTCCCTCTGCATCGCGGCCGGACTGCTCGCGCGAAGCTACCTCAACAAGCAACGTTTCGAGCCGGGCTTTGACACCACGCATCTGCTCAGCCTGAACGTTCTTTTGGGCTCCAAGACCTATGATAGCCCGGAACGGCGTCTGAGCTATATTCAAGAACCCTTGGAGCAGATACGCGCTATTCCGGGCGTCGAAGCGGCGAGCGTGGCTTCCGACAAGGCGGTGGACCGTCTCCCATTCCCGATCGGTTTCCGCCTCGAGGGCCAGGAAGCCTGGCCAAGACGTCAGGACGTAGGCTTGACCCTGGTCAGCCCAAATTACCTTCCGATGGTCCATCTGCCGGTTCTTCGCGGACGCGGCCTGAACGACGGGGACGGTCCTGGCGCGCCGGGCGTGGCGGTAGTGAATCAATCGTTCGTGCGTCGCTACCTCGCGGGAAAGAACCCGCTCGGCAAGAGATTTAGCGTTCCGCTCGGCCGGGGTCCTCACTGGATAACCATCGTGGGAGTCGTACCCGACCAGCCCAATGTGGGATACGAGCGGAACCTGGGCCCGGAGGCCTATCTTTGCTTCGACCAGTTCGCCCCAGACTGGGCGTCGCCTGTGTTTCTGGTGAGATGCAGGCCCAGCCCTTTGCTGCTCCGGGACGCATTGCGCCGAGCCGTCCATTCCGTGGACCAGAATGTTCCAGTGAGCAGCCCGGTGACGGTTGGCTCGCAGGTCGAGCGCGCTGTTCAGCGCAATGTCGGCGTGGTGTGGGCTGTGAGTGCGATTGGCCTGTTTGGCCTCATCATGGCAGCGCTCGGGGTCTATGCCGTCGTGGCGTACTCCGTCACGGAGCGTACCCACGAGCTGGGAGTGCGTCTGGCGCTGGGAGCCACCCCCGGCTGATCTTCCCCCCTAAAAACGGGGTTCCTTTTTAGAATCACCAATAACCGCAGGGGTTTCCTGCACCACTTAAGTTGTCTCTAATTCTCTCACTTTTTTCTTGCATCCTGTTCCCCCCTCTTCTATACTTCACCCAGAATTTCAGAGTTTGGCCATGTTCATCAAACGCAACCATGCCGCCATCGCCGGCCGCCAATACCAGTCGGTGCTCCTGGTCCAGGGCAAACGCGTCCCCGGCAAGCGGGCGCCCGGCCGGCCAAAGGCCGGCGCCCCGCCGCCCAAGTCGGTGGTCGTCCACCAGACCCTGGCCAACCTCTCCAAGCTGCCAGAGGAGTTGGTTCGCCTCATTGAGTCCTACTGCAAGGGGCAGGCCGAGCCCCCGGCCAAGGCGGACGGCCTGCCAGCCAACGGGGCCTCGGCTTTGCCCGCGGTCAACGTGGGTCCCTGCTACGGCGTGCTGGCCGCCCTGCACGCCCTGGCCTGCGAGCGGGGCATTGTCCAGGCGGTGGGGCAGGACAAGCGGGTGCAGCGGTTGGCCCTTTATCTCATTTACGCGCGCCTCTTCCACCAGGGCAGCCGGCTCTCGGCGGCGCGGGCCAGCGAGGGCCACGCGGTGAGGGAGGTGTTGAACCTGGGGGGCTTCGATGAGGACGATCTCTATGAGGCGTTGGATTATCTGCACGAGCAGCAGGAGCGCATAGAGGATCAACTCTATAAGCGGCGCCCGGCCCGCAACGGGGAAGCGATGTTTCTCTACGACGTGACCAGCCACTATTTTGAAGGGGAGCAGAACGAGTTGGCCGAGTATGGGTATTGCCGGGACAAGAAGGCGGGCAAGAAGCAAGTGGTGGCGGGCCTGCTGACCGACGGGGAGGGCGAGCCGCTGGCCATCGAATTGTATCCGGGCAACACGGGGGATCCGCCCACGTTTTTGGACGCGGTGGAGACGGTGAAGGTGCGCTTTGGGGCCAAGGAGGTGGCGCTGGTGGGGGATCGGGGCATGATTAAGCGGATGGGCAAGAAGGCGCTGGGGGAGGCCCATTTCCGGTATGTGAGCGCGCTGACCGACCCGCAGATCCGGAAGTTGCTCAAGAAGGGGGTGCTGCAGATGGACCTCTTTGAGGAGAAACCGGCGGAGGTGGAATATGAGAGCAAACGTTACGTGCTGCGGTGCAATCCGCAGACTCGGGCGCGGGAGCGAGCGCGGCGGCAGGACAAGTGGAAGCGGGTCAAGGCGAAGATCCAGGCTCGGAACGAGGAGGTGGAGAAGTCGGCCAAGAAGCAGGAGCAGAGTTCGTTGACGCAGGCGCAGGGGTTGATCAAGAGGTATCAATTGGGGGCGTGGGTGAGCGTGCGTCTGGAGGGGCGCAAGGTGGCGTGGAGCGAGGACGAGGGCGCGCGCCAGGCGCAGGAACAACTCGACGGCTGCTACGTGGTGGAGAGCGACCTGCCCCAGGCGGTGGCGAGCACCGAGCAGGTTCACGACCGGTATCTGGACTTGACGCGAGTGGAGCGGGATTTTCGGACGGTGAAGACCGGGCTGTTGGAGCTGCGCCCGATTTATCTGCGCAAGGAGGGGCGCACGCGGGGGCACGCGCTGGCGGTGATGTTGGCCCTGAAACTGGCGCGAGAGATTGACCGGCGGGTGGCGCCTTTGGGCCTGACGGTGAAGGACGCCATGGACCGGTTGAGCCAGGTCAGCCTGGTCTGTTTGGGAGACCCGGCCTTGGGGCTTTGGCGTCTGGCCGACAGCTACCCGGCGGCGCAGACCGAGGTGCTGGAGGTTTTTCCGAAGATAGCCGCGCCGTTGTTGTGCCTAAAAAAGCCGAATAAAAACCGCCTGCGCAATCCGCGTAAAGGGCGGGAGTGACAACGAGTTAGGCGAGCAATCGCCCCCCAGGGTCCCCGCCCCGATTAGGGGGGAAGATCAG
>JAJYHY010000445.1 GCA_021784555.1 bacterium | reverse complement strand
AGAAGTTACGACCTGGGCGCCAACAGTTACATCCGCAAGCCGGTGGACTTTGAGCAGTTCGCCGAGATGATGCGGGTGCTGGGGACCTACTGGTTGGCGCTTAACGAGCTGCCGCCCAATGGAGAATTGTGTCGTGTCCAGGAAACTTAGGGTTTTGCTTGTTGAGGATCATGAAGAAGATGCCAAGCTCCTGCTTCGCCACCTGCGCCGCGCGCCTTACGAAGTAGAGAGCCGACGGGTGGAGACTCAGGAGCAGATGCGCGGCGCCTTGGAGGCCCCGTGGGACCTCGTCCTCTGCGATTACTCCCTGCCCCGTTTCAGCGCCCTGGCTGCGATAACCGTGCTCCAGACCAGCGGCTTGGACTTGCCATTCATTATCGTCTCTGGCGTCGTGGGGGAAGAAGCGGCGGTCGCCGCCATGAAAGCGGGCGCCCATGACTTTCTCCTCAAGGACAAGCTCGACCGCCTTGTTCCCGCCATCGAACGTGAGCTCAAGGAAGCTGAAGGGCGGCGCGAGCGCCGGCGCGCGGAGGCTGACCGGGCACGACTCATTGACGAGCTTCAGGCCGCTCTGGCGAAAGTGAAGACTCTCAGCGGCCTGCTTCCTATCTGCGCCTGGTGCAAGAAAATCCGGGATGATGAAGGTTATTGGAATGACCTCGCCACTTACATCTCCGCCCACTCTGACGCCAAGTTCAGCCACGGCATCTGTCCGGAATGCCGCCGCTTGCACTTTCCAGCCTCAGGCAATGGCGGCAAGGCGGAGAAGAGCGCCCCGTTGGCGGGCGCCGACCGGCCCCTCTCCTCCATGCATCCCAGCACTCCTAAAGGGGTCGGTTCTTAGTATTGATAACTCTCCAGCTTCCGTGCCGACGGGTTTCCAGGTGAGTTAACAATACTAAGAACCGACCCCTATGGCCGGTTCAAAAGTTGGTGGCATTGGGTTCGTAGCCGGCCAGCCACCCCAACCATCGCGGCTCCGGTGCATAGGACAGAATTCTTCGCGCGGCTCAAATTACAGGACTTTTTGCTCTCCCAGTATAGAGATTCGCATATACGAAAGAGAGTCTATCTTTGTTTCCTTTGTTTCCTTCTGTTGACCCGCTTGGCCGCCGCGGTTCGGGCCGGGAAGGGCCATGGGCGCTAGCCCATCGGCCAGTTTGTTCTCGTGGAAACCTTTTGTACACCAAGAAAACGAAGGCAACGAAGAATTTTGTCGTGCGCCCGGGGCTCCGGCCCCCGAAAGATTGACCTTGTCAGTCGCTGTGCTACGGGTTGCATGGTAGTGCCTTTCGGCTGGCCTTGCTCGCCGTGGTCCGGTATTCCTATGGGCCTGACTGACCATGAATTTTCTAGTCACAGGCGGCGCGGGTTTCATCGGTTCCCATGTTTGCGAGAGGCTGCTGCTCTCCGGCCACTCGGTGTGGGCGTTCGATGATCTCAATTCCTTTTACGAGCCCGCCATCAAGCAGCGCAATCTCCGGCACCTGCAAGCCCTGGCCAAGCCGTTTGAGTTCGTCTTTGGCGAGCTGACCGACCGGGCGGGGCTTCGCGAGCTCTTTGCCCAGGTCAGGTTCGACCAGGTGATTCATCTGGCGGCCCGGGCGGGGGTGCGTCCGAGCATCGAAGAACCGGCGCTTTACCAGAGGGTCAATGTCGAAGGGACTGTGAACGTGCTGGAAGAGGCGCGGATTCGGGGCGTCAAGAAGCTCATCCTTGCGTCCTCATCCTCGGTTTATGGAGTGAACTCGAAGTCACCGTTTTCCGAAGGCGATCCGATCTTCCACCCCATCTCCCCCTACGCCGCCAGCAAGCTGGCCTGCGAGGCCTTGGGACACGTCTATCACCACGTCTATGGCCTGGACATCGCCATGCTGCGCTTCTTCACGGTCTATGGGCCTCGGCAGCGGCCAGATCTCGCTATTCACAAATTTGCCCGGCTCATGCGCGCGGGCAAACCAATCCCGGTTTTTGGGGATGGCTCAACGGCGCGTGATTACACCTACATCAGCGACATTGTGGACGGCGTCATCGCCTGCACGCAGAAGGAGTTCGGCTTCGAGATATTCAACCTTGGCGAATCGCAGACCATCCGCTTGAGTTATTTGATCGAACTGTTGGAGAAAACCCTCGGCATCAAGCCGGTGCTCAACCGTTTGCCGCCTCAGCCCGGTGATGTTCCTCTCACCTGCGCCAATATTTCCAAAGCGCGAGAAAAGCTCGGCTATAATCCCTGTGTCAGAATCCAGAAGGGCCTGCCGCTGTTTGTGGAATGGCTGAACGGGCAGGCCAGTGGAACCTGACCGAACGTCCGGACCGAATCAGCCCAGCGCCACCCCCCGCGTCCTTTGCCGCCGTGCTGGCGAAGGAGAAGAAAGCCGAACTCGTCATCGGCGACCGGAATTCGGAGCGTTGGAAAGGGAAATCAAAGCGGCTTGAAATGAAGCATTTTCGCGCTTGGTTTTGGGGTGGTTCCACGCGAAGATGTTTATATGGTGAACGACATGATTGATCCTGCGGAGTTGGAGGGCTACAACCGTTGGTTGGAGGAGCACCTCGATGAAGTCTGCTGGAAATATCCGGGCCGTTACGTCGCGGTCTATGGAAATGAGATTGTGGCCATTGGCGATTCGTACCAGGAAGTCTATCGCCTCGCGCGGGAAAAGGGTGTGCCGCACTTCCCCTTTGTCATGGCGGTGCCTCGAGCGGAGGAGACGGTGGCGGCCCTGCCTTCCGTTTCTTATTTAGGGAGTTGAATGGCCGCGCCCATTCGCTTTCCCTGCACCATCGTTCGCGCCCGGCGTGAGCCGATTACCGCGCTGGGGCTCAGGTTGCCGGCTGGCTGGCAGCGGGCGGACTTTTACGCGGACTTCGGGGCAGCCTATGCGATCGTGTCGGTTCAACTCGCGCTGGCCACCGGGTTCGACTTCAAACAGGGAGAGCGAGCCAGCATTCAAGTTGGCGATGGACACTGCCTGCCGATTTATCTGCATCGCCTTCCGCTGCAGGTCGGCGTTGTCAGTGGCCGTACTCTGAATCGGGTGGTGGATACTTTTCGATTTGCCACCCACCCGCCACCCGGTTAGGTTTTGGTGATGACAGCAACTGCGGAGTCGATTGTAGCGGAGCTGAGGAAGCTTCCGCCTGCCGAGTTGTGCAAGGTGTGCCGTGCGGCCATCGAACTGGTCGCCCGCGCCGGCGCATCTGCGGCACCACCCACGGGCGCTGAATCTGTTGAAATCGGCGACGCGGACGATGACGCGAACGAGGCAGCCTTCTTCAAGGCGCTCGAAGAACTCCGCCAGCGGGGAACCCTCAACTTGCAAGCCAGCAGGGTGGGAGATTAGGCCGTGCTGGTCCTCGACACCAATATCGCAAGCGAGCTGGTCAGGCGCCGTCCTCATCCCAGATCGAGCATATTCCTTGCCTCAAGATCGAAAACTGGTTCTGTCCGCGTTCCGACCCCCGGATTGGGGAATTGATCGGCTCAACGATTTGAGGAATCCTTGGGACATGAACGTTCAGCGCTCCGAGCGGTTTGATGCGGATGTCGAGCAGCGGTTTCGCTGGTACTTGGTGGAGACGGATCTTGATCCGGTCGATGCGCTCGCGCTGGCAACTCGCTTTGCCCAGGCCGTGGATGCAGCCCTCGATCTCTTGGGGCTTCATCCCGAAACCTGTACCGAGCGCCGAGCCCGTCGACGGCAGGTTCCTTGGCGAACCCCACTGGGGCTGCGCCATCTGACCTCCAGTACAGTGCCGTGGGTCTTATGCCACAGGGCAAACCCGAGACATACTTTCAGACGCAGGGGGAATGCGAATTCCAGACTGAACTGCCTCGATACCCATAATCGTAAATAGGATAACCTCCTCGCTACTGTCCCTGAATTGCGGATATCTATCCCGGTCAGCGAGCATTCTCGCTTGCATATTCGAGCACGCCAGGGCGCGGAGGTTGGTCAGCGTACACAGCGGTTCGTCGCGCTCCGCCGCGTTCCCCCGACGCAGGAGGCTCATGCCGTAACAGGTTGGGCACACCGGCAGGAGGATGCACTCCCGGCAGCGTGGGTCCAGCAGGCTTCGGCAATCTGCGAAGTCCGCGTTCCTAAAGGTCTCCGATCTGTCGCCGGCCGCGAACGGCAAAAATAGGTGGCAGGGATACTCTCGGCCGTCAACGTCAACCGCCACAAGGTCAGTCCCAATGCCGCACCACTTCCTGGACTCGTGTTCACCGATTCCCGACAGCTCCCTTCCCTCCCTGCAGATTCCACCGACGGAGGCGAGGTGCATGGTTAGAAGATCGCACGGAGCGACGGCTGGGTTTTCCGTGTAGAACGAGATGAGCTTGTCTAGCTCCGCAGCGAGGGTCCCAAGGTGTTCCGGCTCGGACCAATCGACGCCTTGTGCGAGGTTACACTGGATTTGGATTCCTAACTCATGGAGGTGAGTGACCCCTTCAGCCAGATGGCCAATGGTAATGTCCGACACCGTCATTTTCACCGGTTGGTCAGGCCAGTTCCGGACAAAAAAATCGACGTCGATCCGATCAAATGACTGGGACCGATTCAAATTGTGCATCTCTGCCGTCCCGTCGAGGCTTAGCGCAAGTTAGCCTTGCAATGCGAACACCAGTTGCGGGGCTTTTCGGGATTTCGGTGGTTATGGGGATGTTGCAATCGAGGAATATGCGTCAAGCGGCAGCGGCTAGGACCGGGCAGCCCCGGCCCCAGCTACCGCGTCGCCTGCACGCAGCCCGCCCAAAGGCACCTGGGAAGCCCCCTTCCAAAACAGCACTACTCACCATGAACGCAAAATTCACACAAATATCTAACCCTGTTTGTGCCGCTCTGCTGGCCAGCGCCATCTCACACGCCGCAGCCCAGACGGCTTCGGTCGGAACGTCCCGCTGGGCAGGCTGGGATGTCGTCGCGATGGATGACTGTTCCACCTCGAGAGAGCTGCCCGGCTCCGCCTCCCAGCAGCGGCGCCGCATCACTGAGGTCGCGGGCGGCCTGAATTATCTCAGCAACGGCCAGTGGGCAGAGGCAAAAGAGCTGATTGCCCTCGCCCCTGATGGGACGGCCGCCGCGACTAACTGTCAGCTCAAAGTGTACTTCCCTGCGTATCTCGCTTCGGGCGTCAAGCTCGTAACACCGAGTAACCCCGTCTTCCAGACGCGGCCCGCCAGCGTCGAGTTTGTTGACCAAGCTGGCGGAATCGTCTCGCTCGCCACGCTCAGCGGGGAGGCGGTGGCCGAAATCCAGCCGCCAAACAGGATCATTGATCGCGGCGCATTCTCATCCACGAATCTGATTGCCGATGTCCAGTTCACCTGCGCCCGCATCGGACTGGAGTGCGACGTTATCCTGAGACGCAGGCCGCGAGCGCCGGAGGCTTTCGCTCTGTCGCCCGCCCAGACTCAACTGCGGGTAACTCACCAGTGGGCGGATGTATCCCAGCCAACAATCACGCCGAGCGTCCTCGGGCCTGGCCTCGTTGATTCCGACATCGATCTGGGCGACCTCTGGTTCCCCACCGGAAGCGCGTTTGGATGGGACGGCGGAGGAAGCCCACGCAGCACAAACTCGCCGGCCGCCATGAATCCAATGTGGGCGCCCGGAAACCCAGCCCGGGTGCCCGCAACGGCCGGGCGTGCGGGCGCACCAAATGCAACTCGCCGCGGTTGAGCAACTCCCACTCCACTTCCTCGCCGGGCTGCAATCCGATGGCGGCG
>JAJYHY010000444.1 GCA_021784555.1 bacterium | reverse complement strand
CCAGACCTCCGATGAGGGCAAGGACCCCAACCATCAAGGGCAGAAGGGTCTGTGCGTTGCTATTCGTCAGGGTCGAACCGCCGAGAAAACTTCGAAAGATCATCCACTCGCTGATGAAGCCGTTGAAGAGCGGCAGTCCAATGATGGAGCAGCACCCAATCAGGAACACCGCTCCGGTAACAGGCATCCGGCACTGCAAGCCACCGAGTTTTTCCAGGTCCACCGTGTGGGTGGAATCTGAAATCGCTCCGGTCCCAAGGAAGAGGAGGCCCTTGAAGAGCGCGTGATTAAGGGTGTGCAGCAGCGCCCCGGCCAGGGCCAAAGCCGCCCAAACGCGCGCGTCGTGCGCTATGAACACCAGGGAGGCGCCAAGCCCCAGATAGATGATTCCGATGTTCTCGACGCTGTGGTACGCAAGCAACCGCTTGAGGTCATGCTCGGCGATCGCGTAGAGAACCCCCAAAAGTCCTGAGGCCGCCCCGGCCACAAGGACCAGATATCCAAACCATGCGGGGCCTCCAACAAGAAAATCAAAAGCGAAACGCACAAATCCATAGACGGCGATCTTCAACATCACTCCGGACATCAAGGCTGAAACGGGGCTTGGCGCAATCGGGTGCGCCCTCGGCAACCAGAGGTGAAGAGGAATGATTCCAGCCTTCGTCCCGAATCCCGCAAAGGCCAGCAGAAAGAGCGCAATCCGGACACCCGGCGGTAACGCTGCTCCCGCGGCCCGGATGGCAGCAAAATCCAGGCTGTGCGAGTGGGGCAGAAAAACAAGAAACGCTGCAATCACCGCGGCAGTGCCGGCATGCGTCATCAGCAGATAGATGAAAAGGTTGTGCCGGCGATCGCCCGAACTCCCCTCGATCAGGATCAGGGCCGCCGAGGCCAGTGACATGATTTCCCAGGAGACCAGGAATGCGAATCCGGAAGAGGCAGCGACCACCCCGGCCATCGAGGCGACGAACAGGAACAGCAGCGCCCAGAGCCATTTCTGCCGTGCCACGCTGTAATGGCGCCTTACGTATGAAACCGAGAACAGAACGACCGGAAGTGATACGGCGCAGATCAGGATCAGGAAAAACAAGCCCAAACGATCGAGCGAAAAGGTGAACGGAAAGGGAGCCAGGAGGGAAGGATTCAGCTTGCGGACTTCACTGTTCAACAGACTGCGCCCGCCGGCCCCACAGCCGGCCAGTGTTGCCACCGCCAGCAGCACCGCGATGAGGCTGCTGGCTTTTCTAAACCGGGAATTGAGCAGGGACCTGCCCCATGTCCTTAAGCTTTGTTGAATGTCGAACCCCACCATTCCACCCAATCGCGTGCGCACTCTGGGGCACGCACCTGACCTTGCGCGGTGTGAAGAGAAACAGTCCATTTCCTGCCCGATCTGCTGATCGCCCTGCTTCCCCTTTGAAAGATGAGTACAAATGTTTCAACCCTCTTGTAGCGGCAACCTCAGCCCACGGCTGTCCAAATTAGCTGTGTCAACGGTTTTTGGGAATGGATTAAGCCCTTTGACTTCATCCAGCGCATTGGCTATTTCGAGATCAGGTTCCCATCTTGGTGCTCTCCCATTCCTGAGAGGAGCCCTATCAATCAAATTCTGACCGACCAGCCCGCAGAGACTCCGAAACCCGTAATTCCCCGGAAATGGGGCGGATCAAGTCCCTTTTGCAGCACCGCCGACTGGGAAGATGGCCAGCGACAGGCAGTGGCTGTCCAAGATAGGCGCATCTCCAAAGCCTTATTTGGATAAGCCTGATCTCAACTCGTGCCTACCCCTGAGAGGTACAGTCGCGAATTGCATATAAAGATTTGCATATTCAAATGGCTTTGTCAAATCTCAGAACACTTCTGCTCCATACCGGTGCACTCGGAAGCTGTGCTGAGCAGGTAATATCTCGCATTAAGAATGAATAACCGTTTACCTGGAAGACAGGCCGACCGTGTCTTGCAAGCGGGCTGGACCCCATCGGTCTTGGCATCACTAACTCAAGAGTTCGACAGGCACACGAAATGTGCGGTTTTGGCAGTCACGACACATCATAAGTTATTGATTATAAATGATATTTTGGAGGCGGGGGGAGTCGAATTATGCAGGCGTGTTGAAAACAAATAAGTTATTGAAAACGCGAGACGCTCAAACCGCCGAGGGCTCACCTTACGCGGTTTTGCCACACACTATACCCACATCGCTTTTTCTTCGCCTAGTAACCGTTGCGGCGGTAACGCAGCTCAGCTTCCCTAAGCCACGCGTCTATGATCCTGCGACATTCCGCCATATCCCCCTTGTTTACGAACAGCAACGCCTCAAAAATCTCAATTGTCTTTTCAACGCCAGTCTTTTTCGCTTCCTCCCGCTCAACTTCTTTACGCCGTTCTTCTATTCCCCATTCCTCTACGTTCATAAAATCCCTCCCGATGGTATGGGGCGGCTCGCGCCGCCCCGTGTACTCAGTTCCGGTTCATAAAACCATCAATGTACCGTTGGAGCTCGCGTCCCTGAATCCTTCGGGACTGATAATGCCGGTAGCGTTGCGTGGATTTCACAGGCAAAACAAATGCCTTCAGAAATCCCCGATTCACTTGCCGGATCACCGTATCCTCAGAAAAGCCCAGGATAGCCGCGACCTCCTTTACTGAGTACCATTTGCTTGGTTCGATAGAGTCCAAGACGAGCATTGTTCACCTCTCGGTTTGAACTCTCTCCCTTTCGGGAGAAACCAAGCACCGACCGCGTATCCGCCTGAGGCGTCTTAGCGGCCGATACCCCTACCCAGAAAGGCAGAGGCGGGTGTATTATACCCCCGCTTGTCCAGTACCGGCGTCATTCCGCGCACGGTACTGAAAAACTTAACGATTGCGAACTCGCTATCGCCCGCGAAGACATGACGTATCTATCGCTTTCGCGTTCAACGGGTGTGCCACGCCGTCCGTCCTCTAGCGACGGGCGGTTTCCGCCCTCGTCACTTCAGTTCCTCGACCGTATCCGGCTGTCGGTGCTGACCGCCAGTCGCTTCGCTCGCCCTGGCGGGTTCCGCTATCGCTCCAGGACGGTGCGGCAATGAAACAGCAGCCACGGGTACGTTACTACTTCATCCTTGCGGCCGCAGGAATGGTATTGGTCGGCGTATCCTTCGCGAACGTTATTGTCTTGGGAGCTGACACCCTGGGCAACATGAAGCTTTTCGTTGCCGGCGCTGCCATATCGATCATCGGTTTCATGATCTGGCGCCGCAAAGAAAGTCGTGCGGCCCGCGCTGTCGCGCCCGTTACCAAAACGGCGCCGGTTGCCGCGCCCCCATCACCGCCATCGCCGCCCCAACAAGAAAATGCGCTCGACGACGACCCCGCCTTCGACATGAGAACCTTCGATTACGAGCGCCATTTCTACGTCGTCGGGGGCACCGGACAAGGCAAATCCACCCTCATTTCCCATCTCGCGCTTACGCTCATTTCCCAAGGAAAAGGATGCTGCGTTATTGATGCAAAAGGCGACCTCGTCAAAGCCATCCTCTACGCGATGCCCACGCACCGCGCACAGGATGTCATCTACCTCGATCTCAAACACCCGATCCCGCTGAATGTGTTCGCCGATGAAACCGACGATGAGCCCGAAGCCCTCATAGGCGAGATCAAATATCTCATCACGCGGGGCGAGAACATCGAACACGCGCCGCTTATGCAGGCCGCATTGGACGACCTCATCCACATCCTGATGGACTTCAATGCGCACGTCGAACCGAATCAGCGCGCCACGTTCCTGGACCTCCAATTCTTTTTGGAAGACGAAGGGCGCCGCCGCCATATCCTGAACCGCATCGCAAACCAGCGCCTCAAGAAGAAATGGACAGATTCTCTTCCGAACCAGCGCACCGTCGCATCCATTGTCGCCCGGCTCACCCCTATCACGAATTCTCCTTCACTCTCCAAGGTATTCGGCTGCCCCAACCCGAAACTCGACATTCGGGATGTGATGGACAACAAGAAAATCCTCCTCGTTGATCTCGGGGGTATTTCCGAACCGAAGCAGATACTGGGAACGCTTCTTGTCGCCAAGATCCGCCAGGCGGCGTTCCGACGTGCCTCGGTCGAAGCGACGCAACGCGTTCCGTTTTACCTTTTCGTGGACGAATTCCAATACTTTCAGACCACCGATTTCGCGCACATTCTCTCTGTTGCCCGCGGCTATCATCTCCACCTCATCATGGCGAATCAATTCATGGGCCAACTGAGCAACGAGATCCGCACCTCTATCCTCGGGAACGTCGGGAACTACGCCATCTTCTGCCTCGGCCACGGCGACGCGAACTATTTCTCCCACCTGTTCCCCAAACCGAAACGGCAGCCTACCCTTAAGGAACAGGTCGACGACTTGCACTACCGGTACTCGCAGACCCGCAACAATCTCTATCTTGCCGAGGCCGAACTCTTAAAACTCCAGGATACCTACACGGGCCGGCCGCTGCCCTCGCAAATCCCCACGCCGGATCTCCTTTACGAGCTCAAGCCCTACGGCGCTTTCTACCGCAATGCCAAGGGGGAAATCATGCTGGCGGAGGTCCCTCCGCCGCCGCCACGTAGGGACGACACATTCGCAGAATCCATCAGGAACCGCACGATCCACACTTACGCTTGTGGTAGTCCACCCGCATGGTCTACTACTGATCCTGATGGCAACCAAAATTCGAAATCTGACGATATCAGCGCTGGAAGTGCCCCGCACATTCCACCTCACGGCGGCAAAAAGACGAACCCTTGAATTCCTAGCTGATTACTTTTGCCTCCGCGTCTGCGATCTGGCGAAACTTCTCCGCAAGTGCGAACCGAATCGGAACGACCTCCGCACGGCCAGGCGAACCCTTTACTTGCTCCGGAAGGAAGGGTTGCTGAACCGGCTCCCGTACATCGAACTCGACCGGGAACGCGGCTCCGTTTGCTATGTCTATGGGCTTTCCGACAAGGGCGTCCGCGATTACGGCGGGGGATTATCCAAGTCGTTCGATGAACATTCCGCGCGGACACTCGACCATGAGCTTGAGATTTCCTGGTTCCACATGGCCTTGGCCGAACTTTGCGGGAAGTACGGATGGACGCTTTACTGGCAGCAGGCAGATCTCAAGACCCGGACCATTCACCCCGACGCATATTTCGCCGTGACCAATCCCGCCAAACCCGAAGGCAGGAATACCCATCATTTTTTCCTCGAAATCGAACGCGCGAAGGCAGGCAAGTACAAGGAAGGGGAGCCGTCCATCCTCAGAAAACTTATACGGTATTACGATCTCTTCGACACGTCGGGCTGCGAAAAAGATTGGGGATTCCGGCAATTCCGGGTGATCGTTGTCCAGCGTACCGAGCATCGCCGGCGAAATCTCTGCGCCGCATTCGCGGAACAATACCGGCACCGGATGTTCTGGCTCACGACGGAAGACCTCTACAAGCGGGGCATCGGCGCGGGGATATTCAGGACCCCGAAGGATTTTCAAACGGCCGAATATTCATTAGCTGACCTGTGGCAAGAGCAACCCTCTACGTCGATCTGAAGAAGGACCAGAACGCGAGCAACCGCCGCCTTGCGGAACTGGCGGCTGTACTGAACCGTGCTCATGTCCGACAATGTACCCGTGGCTGGATTCCACAATTCGAGAAACACCCGAATCCGGGATCACGTGAAACACCGCCAAGCGGAGCGTTTCCACGCGAGGCCGCGAGCCGACATGCTCACGCCG
>JAJYHY010000443.1 GCA_021784555.1 bacterium | reverse complement strand
GCGAAGTGAGCTTCGAACCGGAGGAGAGACGGGCGAGCGACTGGCTCAACATGCTTTCCGACTGGCTGAGGTATTGTGCTGTAGTTAGCGATGATGTGTTTGTATTGATAACCATAAACTGACTCCTTCCATGAGTCACCCCTTTCGGGGATTTTGTTCAACACGGCATCCTTGCCGCGGAGGCGTCTTTTCAACGGGGCGCTTCGTTCTTCCCGGCCGGCTTTAACGGCTGTCGGCGGCCTGTCTTGCGACACTTTGTCTATCGGCCAGGCGAGCGAATACTTTAGTGAGGCAGGCGGTCGCTCAGCATGAGGGTCTTTCGGCGGCCATGAAATTCCACGACGACGTGGGCGGAGGTTATCTCCGTCACACGAGCGCCCGCCACTTGTTCGCCGACCCACACCGTCTGGCCATTAAGAATGGCGGCGGGACGTTGCGAGGAATAGAAGATGCCCTGCAGGGTGAGCGCGGGAAAAGGAGGCTCAGCCGAAAGGGCCGGGCGCGGGGCGCGGAGCTTCGAGGTTGAGGAGGCCGGACCCGCGGTGAGATGCTTCTGGCGGGTCGAAACAGCGCTGGGCTTTGACACAATCGGTTCCGGTGGAAGAGGAACCCGTTCCGTTCGAGAGGGGGGCGCTGGCGTGGCGGCGGCGAGTGGCCCCGGCGTAAGGGTTTGCCGGGGCTTGCCGTAGTGGAGGGTGACGCCCATCGCCGCGAATAGGATGACCGCGACAGCCGTAGCCACGCCGGCAAATACCAGTTGCGGCTTTGGCCAGAACGGTTTGGCCGAGGCTGGGCGCCGGGGTGCGCTCAGCAGAGAAGTGATCTTGGGCACCGCCCGCGCGCGGGCAATCAGGGCAGGCGGAGTCACTGGCCCAGGGGCCTTGAAAGCGGCGACGGGACTCCTGAGGACAGCGGGGGGCGCCAGGTCGGGGCGTGGCGCCACCGCGGGCTTCAGAGGTATGTCCAAACCGAGAATACCGATCCGCCACGCTTTCAACCGCGCCGACATGCCAACCCGGGCAAGGTAATCCCGGTCGATTTGAGGCACACCGAGGCCTTCGGTGTCCGGATTCAACTCGTAGTCGAAAGTATTGGCGACATGGATGGCGGTCAGGACCGAGAACGCCACGTCGGAGCTGCTGCAGGGGCAATGGTGCAAAGCCGCGACTTCGACCAGGTTCATCGGCATGCCCCACAGTCCCAGCAGGTAGGCGCCGATTTCACCATGGCCGGCGCCGAAGATGTCCTTTTCAACCTCCCAAAGCGGCAACTGTTGCTTTTGCGCGAGGGACTGGGCGCCGCGATACTGTTCGTCGAAGTTTGCGGCCAGGATGACCTTGCCGATGTCGTGCATCAGGCCGCAAGTAAAGGCTTGGTCGGCCTTCACCCGGTCTCGTGTCTCAAACAAGACCAATTCCTTGGCCAGCTTCGCTACACCGGTGCTGTGCCGCCAGAGCCGATCTATGGAGAAATAGACCGGCTTGAGCCGATCGTACTGGCTGAGGAGTTTCATTGCCAGCACCATGGACTTGACCGTCTCAAAGCCAAGCAAGCCAACCGCCTCGGCCGGTTCGGTGATGGTTCGCGGCAGACCGAAGTAAGCGGAGTTGAGCACCTGCAACAGCTTGGTCGTCATCGCCATGTCTTTAGCGATGATGGCGCCGACCTCTTCGGGGGTTGCGCTGGTGGAGCGCAAGGCTGCCAGCACATCAAGGTAGAGGGAGGGCAGGCTTGGAAAACTGCGCACCCGAGCGACCAGTTCGCGGAGTTTGCTGCTTCCGATCCAGGCATCCAGCGCTATGGATCTTTCGATGGTGTCTTTGAGGGTGGAAGGATCGATAGGTTTGGTCAGGAACTGATGCGCGCCCAGCATCTCCTTCAGGACGCGGTCCTTGCTCGATTCGTTGGCCAGGATGAAGCGCACCGTTTTGGGGTATTTGCGCCGAATCTTGCTGAGTACCTCCGCCCCATCCATTTCCGGCAGGTCCACCTCAGTGACGAGCACCTCGTAAGGGCTTCGTTTGATTTCAGCCAGCAGCGCTGAACCGGACCGGACGATGGTCACTTTCCATTCCTGGCCCAGGGCTTGACAGAACTCTTCTGAAACCGCCGGGTCGGCTTCCGCCAGCAAAATTCTTCTTTCACCCATAATTCGCCTACTGGATTTATCGGGTCTTTTGCTCTGGGACTTTAGAGAGAAAATGCGTCACTGCTCGGGTCGAGCCGCCGGACGCATGCGATAGGAGCGCGGATGCCCTCGTCCGCGACTGCCGCTTCCTAGAGACGCGGACGAGGGCATCCGCGCTCCTATCACCCACGTGGGCGGTTACGAAGATACTTAACCGGCGTCTTAAGCGCGGCGAAGATCCGCCGATATAGCTGATGATGGTTTATAATAGAGAGCATGCTTCGGGAGATGGGCGACCGGGGTCGCGCCCTCCTGGATGCCTACCTCGGGCGATGGATGGAGGCGCAGCCCCATGATCCTGCCGCTAGCGAAGCTGCAGCCAGGCATGCATATCGCCCGTGACGTATCGAACCTCAACGGTATGGTCCTCCTGACGGCGGGCACGGCACTGACCGCCCACCACCTGCGCGTGCTTAATATATGGGGGGTCCAGGGCGTCCACGTTGCGGACCAAGGCGATCGACCGGCAGAACCGCCGATCACGCCGGCTTTGCGCCAGGTTGCCGAGAACTATGTAAACCATCGCCTCAGATACGCCACCGACAGCCCCTCTTTCGCCGTCTGGAAAGAGCTGGCCGTTCGCCGGACGGCCAACCGCTGGGCCGATCAACCTCCATCGGTTGGCGTGCCGCACGGCTCGAAGGCGCCCCAGAGCGGCGAAGCAACCCCGCCCACCTGGCCGGTTGCCGCCGTCCCAGCAACACGCCACCGTGCCGCGTCGAACGCCAGAGATTTTGTGCGGCAGAGCGCCGGCTTGCCGTCGCTGCCTTCCCTTTATTACGAACTGGTTCGAAATATCCACAACGGGGATGCCTCAGTGAATACCGTTTGCGGCATCATTCGCAAGGATCATGGTCTGGTGGCCCGATTGCTGCGGCTGGCTAACAGCGTTTTTTACGGGCTGCCTCTGGAGGTGGACTCGCCCGAAGACGCGGTACAAATCATCGGCTTCAACGAGGTCCAGAACCTGGTGCTCGCCACCTCCATTATCAAGGCCTTCGACAAGATGGCCTCGGACCAGATGGACGCTCCCTCATTCTGGTTACACAGCATTGCCTGCGCCACGGCTAGTTCCATGTTGGCTGAGCAGTGGTACGACCCCCTGCCGGAGCGGTTCTTTGTGGGCGGCCTGCTCCATGATTCCGGACGTCTTCTCATGCTGCTCAATGCGCCTGAGCAGAGCCGCGAAATCCTCCGCCGCTGCCAGGCCGAAACCGCATTGGCGATGGAGATCGAGCAGCAGGTCCTCGGTTTCGACCACGTCGTGCTTGGGGCCGAACTTGCTTCATATTGGAAATTGCCAGACTCCCTCTGGGAGATGGTGCGCTGCCATCACAATCCCGCGGCGGCGATTGGCCACCCTAAGGACGCGTTCTTCATTTCCTACGCCGATTTCATCGCGAGCGTCCTCGAATTCGGCAAGAGCGGCGAACTCTTTCCATATCCGCTTCTGGTGCAGCCCGAACACGAGCCATTCCTGCTGGACGAGGAGCAAATCCCGCTCGTTGCAAGTGAGTTGGAGACGCAATGCGCTCAGCTCTTCTCCATCTTCACATCCTGACCGGAGTTGACCGATGACTGAGAGCGCATCCATCTGCTCCGCGGGTACGAGCATGGCTCCCGTTCAGGAGACACTCGTGGCCGGCATGCTGGCACTGACGGCTTATCTGAGAGAAGTCCGCTCGGTATCTGGGTGCGAGAACATTCTCGAATTCACGACCAGCCGTCTCAAATCTCTCATCCCGGCCAAAGTCGCCGGATTCTACATTCCCGACGATCACGGCGGCGGATTCTCTCTGGCGACACGGCTTAGACCGGACGAAGCCGAGGCGCTCAACGGTCTGGTCAACCAAGCGATGGAGTCGGGCCTGTTTGGGTGGGCGCTCAGGCGGTGGCGTCCGACGCTTTTGCAGAGCGCCGAGAGTCAGGCCAACCTGATGCTGGCCCCGCTACGCACTCGGAAGCAGGTGGCAGGCATGTTCGCCGCCACCCTCAATGCTCATTCGGCGTCCGCCTGGGGGGCCGGGTCGATGGTGCTCGCCACTCACCTCGCGTGCGCCGCTGATGCCCTCCTCACCGAAAAACTGACCGCTCAACTCCAGGAACAGAATTCTCAACTCGAGGACCTGGTCCGTCAGCGCACACACGAACTGACGCGCATGCTCGAACAGCGGCAGCGCTTTATGCGCATTGCCGCGCATGACCTGCGCAACCTCCTCACCGTCATCAGCGGCTACGCCGCCGTGGGTTTGAACGGGGAACGTCGCGACCTCCAACACAATGTTCTCGATAAAATCCTGCTTGCCTCCCGCCAGATGCAAGTCATGGTGGATGAGTTCCTCGCCTTGCACCTCCTGGAACGGCAGGGAACCGGGCAGGCGGAAGTCTTTGAACTGAAGCCGCTCGTCCTCCAGGTGGTGGACCAGTCCGTTTTCACGGCGCGGGCCAAGAACATAGCGATTGGTCAAGAATTGCCCTCCGGCTGCCCTAAAGTTCGCGCCAATCTGACCCACACTCACCAAATCATCACCAACTACCTGTCCAACGCCCTGAAGTACAGCCCGCCAGGGACTCGGGTCATTGTCAATGTCCGGCCGGTCAACGGCTCTTGGCGAGTGGAGGTCCAAGACCAGGGTCCGGGCGTGCCCCTAGCCCTTCGGCCACAGTTGTTCGTGGAATTCGCCAAGGTCGGCAATCGACCCACCGGCGGCGAAACCAGCACGGGGCTTGGCCTCTTCATCGTCAAAACGCTGGCCGAAGCCCAAGGCTCCAAGGTGGGGGCCGAATTCCCACCCGGAGGCGGGTCGGTATTCTGGTTGGAGGCGCCAGCCCATGAACCGATGGGCATCTGAGCCAAGCCGTGAAGAAGCGTGCCGGAGTATTCGAGCATGACCCGCGACTCTTTGCCTTCATCAACCAGTTGCGGAATGAAGTCGCCGATGCGTTTGTAGCACTGTTGGAAGACCCGAGCGTTGTGGTTGTCGCCCTCGCCTGAGTGTCCAGCATGTATTTGAGATTGCTGATCATCGCGGCAGTGCGAAGCTCGGCGCCTCCGGCCGAGATCAACGGTTGGTGCATGTGCAATGCGAATGCAAATCCGCTTCGCAGGCGCTCGAAATCCATCCGGTTCTCCGGCCGGAGAGCGGTTTGCCCTTGGCGGCACGGACGGCGGCTTCGACCTCCGCCTCCGAGCCGCAAAAATTCGGCAGCCCATCGACAAACCCGGAAGGTTGGAAGCTCATAAGCGGACATTAACAAAACCCAAGCCAGACAACGACGCCGGCTTGCATGCTCTTGACCATACTGACAGTACTTTTCTCTCGGTTAGCTTAACGTCTCCAAGCGCCTCCGCAACGGGGCAATCTCCCCACACAGAGGGGTCGGTTCTCCATGTCGCCACATTTTGGCTTCAGAGGGGTCACCCATAGTCCGGCGCGTGTTGTCATCGACGCCAAGTCCTGGCGCACCGTAGGATGCCCCTCATGCCACGCAAGCTCCGCCTTCAATATCCTGGGGCGATGTATCACGTGACCTGATACGGCGACCGCCG
>JAJYHY010000442.1 GCA_021784555.1 bacterium | reverse complement strand
TATAATTCTGTGCGTCGGCGCCGGTCAGGGAGAGGCCCGATACTGTGACGGGTTTGTCGCTCCCCACGCTCTTGTCAGCGAAATTCCCAACCGCCGTGCCTGCTAGGCTCACGGCGTCGTCGCCAATCACGCCGCTCAGGGCGGGGGTACCTGAGATCGCCGCCACGGTCGTGCCGTCGTAGGTCTTGTTGTTGGCCTCCAATCCCCGGACGGTTACCGAGGCAGCGAGTACATTGAGGTTCACCGATGCTGTGGCCGTTTGGTAGCTGGCCGGATCGCTTGGCGTGAACGTCACCCGCAGGGTCTGGCCGTTACCAGCCCTTAGAACCACGCCAGCGGCAGGGTCGTAGCTGAAGGCCCCTGGGACGCTCGCGGTCGCGTTGAGTTGGGTCGAACTCAAGGCTGTGCCATAGACTACATCGTGAGGGGCGGTCCAGGTAATGATTGGAACGGCCCTTAGGACTACAGTAAAGCTGGCGCTGGCCGGCTGGCTCGGGTCGTAACCGCTGGCGAAGGCGACCGCCGTCACCGTCTTGGAACTGGCCAGCTTGAAGGGAGCTTGGTACAGGGTCGAACTTTGCGTGGGCACGGTGCCGTCCAGCGTGTAGTAAATCTGCGCCCCCGGGGTCGAGCAGTCCAGGCTCACCGTCACTTCATCGATGTAGCTGCCGGCATTGGGCGAGATCGTTGGCTGCGCCGTCGTTGGAGCAGCGACAAGGAACGATTGAAGGACGTTCGACGCAGCCAAATAGCAAGTGTTGCCGGACTGCGATGCGGTCACTACGACAGTGCCCGGGCCGGTCAAGATAAGAATGTTGCCCTGCAAGGTTGCTGGGCCGGAGGCAGAAAAGGTCACCGGGAGCCCAGAACTCGCCGTCGCGTTTAGCGGGAATGGCGCGTCGACCACGCTTTGCGGGCTCAGCGTGCCAAAGGTGATCGTCTGCGGGATCTTGCTGACGTTGAAACTCTGCATTACCGGCGTCGCCGGGTTATAGGTCGAGTTTCCGGGCTGCCATGCGACCACTTCGACCGTGCCCCCACCCAACAGGGTGAGGACGTTGTTCGTGTCCAACGCTGCAGGGCCGGACAAAACATCCAGGTAAACGGGCAAGCCCGAACTTGAGTTTGCCGAGATCGAAAATGGCGCATCCCCCGCAGACCTCTCCGCCACCGGGGCAAACGAGATGAACTGATCAACTTTGGTCGTCAGAGGGTGAGTTACGCGAATTGTTTCATTGCCGTCGTCGGCGATAAAAACGTTTCCGGTGTTGTCAAGCGCAAGACCATCGGGAGATTTGAAGCGCACGACGCTTCCGATGCCGTCGTTCGTGCCGTAATGACCGGACAGCCCGGCCAGTGTGGTTACAACGCCATCTGAGGTGACTTCCCGAATGATATGGTTGTTGCTGTCTGCCACATACACATTGCCCGCGCTGTCAACGGCGACGCCATTCGGATAAGAAAACCGCGCTGAATCTCCCGTCCCGTCAGCAGCGCCTGAACTCTGGGCGAATCCCGCCAGCGTCGTTACCACACCGTCCGAAGTAACCTTCCGAATTGTTGAATTCAAACTGTCCGCAACGAAAACATTTCCCGCCCCATCCACAGCAACACCGGACGGATAGCGAAAACGCGCCGCACTGCCCGTGGCGTCCACGCTCCCATAGGCGAGAGGCGAACCCGCCAGCGTGCTCACTGCTCCCGCTGGCGTGATTTTCCGAATCGTGCAGTTGTAGTTGTCTGCCACATAAACGTTGCCGTTTGAATCTACAGCGACAGCGGCCGGACCATTGAACCGGGCAGCGGTTCCCGTTGCGTCAGCGCTCCCCGAACTTCCGGCCGATCCAGCAAGCGTGCTGACCGCTCCATCTGGTGCAATTTTCCGAATCGAATTGTTGTTGAAGTCTGCAACATAGAGATTATCTGAAGTATCGATAGCCACCCCAAGCGGCTTTGAAAACGACGCATTAGTTCCCAGGCCATCGGCGGACCCCGCAACTCCCACCTTTCCCGCAAACGTGCTGACAACTCCGGCGGTATTGATCTTTCGGATGACGTTGTTTCCAGAGTCCGTGACATAAACGTTATCGGAGGAATCCACGGCTAAACTCCACGGACTATCGAACAAGGCCGCCGTGCCTGTGCCATTCGCGCCGCCAGAGATTCCCGCAGAACCCGCGAGGGTGACATAATTCCTTGGGTCCGTGCCCACGACGCTGCCGTTTGTATTTGAAGCCGTGAAAGCATAATTCGAGATTTGTCCTGCCGTGAACGTCACCCAACCACCGACTCCGACCCAGCCGTTCGTATTGTGAAGTTCAACCCAAACAGTCTCCGGGTAGTAGCTGTAGCTGCTCCCACTCGCCCGGAAATCATTGTCATTCAGGCCCCACGTCATCCCCGCTGCCACAGCTTCCGGGGGTTGAATTGTCACAGTGATTGTACCCAGGTTCGGGTCCCCGCCAGCGAAGTTTGCACTGACGTTCTTGTTTCCATTCATCACGATCGTCGTCGGATTCTCCGTTCCGCTGCTGCTGGCGTCCCCGCCCCAACGGACGAAATGGTAACCGAAATAGGCGTTTGCGGTCAATTGGACAACCGCGCCGGAGTCGTAAACGTTGCCGTTGCCGCTGCCAAATGGTTGATTCACTATGTATCCTGCGCTTCCACCTTGATTTAGGGTTAGCGTGTAGGTGCTCGGCGCAATGAGCGAATATGCGCCGTACGCGGTGGCCTGCGCATTGGCATTGATTGTCACGATTTGACTGGCGGGCGCCGTGTAGCCGGAAATCGTTTTGAATGAAACCGTGTGAGAGCCGGGCATGAGGTAGCCGACGACCTGCCCGCTGCTGTTGTAGGCTCCTCCGTCAACCTGCCATTGCGCGCCAGCAGAAATTGCCCCCCCCGGTGTAAGATTCACAACCAGGGAACCCGTCGTCGTTGGCGATGAGGACGGGGCGTTCACCGTGAAATGCCCCAAGTTGGAGGTTTGAGCGCCGTTGACGACTTGGACCGTCCAATCCGCCTGGTTCGTTCCAGTGGAAACGCTGTAATCAAGCTCGTTTGGATTGATGAATGTTGGTACCCGGCCGGTGAACGGCGCCTCCGCTTGGTCGTTGAACGTCAAGGTGCAATTTCTGGTGAAGCCAGAGCCGATGATGCGAATGAGTTGCTTTTGGCCAAGGGGCAGCCCAGTGAAAGAAGCGGGCGAAACGGAGCTTACTGAGGGGGTGCTGGAAGGTGTCACGCCGTTCACGGTCAGAGTCGCCGCGCTGCTCGTTTGGCTGCCTTGGGCGTTGAACACGCGGACCGTATATTGATCGCCGTTGTTTGCGGGTTGAGCTGGCGGAGTGAAGTAGGACGCAAACGTCGCGTTGGGAATATCCACTCCGTTACGCTGCCATTGAAAACTGAGGTCCGTCCCGCTCGCCGTCACCCTGAATGTTGCAACATCGCCCACAGACACGGTAACGCTCGTTGGGGGGATTGAAATAGTTGGTGGCGTCGGCGGGCCGGAGGTCGCATCAGTGTAGAATTGTTGCGCCATCCCCTGGTTGACGGCATTCAGATCGACCTTTCCAGCCTGGTAAAGCTTCTCAGCCAAGGCGTAAAACTGAGGTGGCGAGAAGCCGCCTACGCCGTTGGGTTGCCATCCATGTTCTGACCAAAGCCAGCCGTTAAATTTTGTAATCGACACACTGTTTAGCAAGTCGCCATTGCCCAGACTGAGAATCTGATCCGCACTGTTGCCGGCCCGACGAGCCTGGAAGTACAACTGGCATTCGTAGTTAAAAGCGTCCTTGTTAATCGTGGACATGAGGTAGTCCAATGAAGCCCGGATGGGCCACTCGGCCAGTTCAACCACAGGCGCTATCCCACCCAGCCCAATTTCCGTTAGCAGTTCTTGGGAGGAAGCGTCCACCGCGTAGCCGTATGCCCAATGCGCAGCAGTTGAGTAGTGGCCCTGTGCTATTTGATCGCTAACGCCTCGCGCATTTTCGAGAAGATCAATCCATTCGAGATAGGGCAATCCCTGATAAGAGACATCCAGAGTCTGGCTGATCGCTGTATCGGGCAGGTAAACCAACCCCCAGGTGTTTTGCACGTAGCCGATCGCCTGATCCTCTGTAAAGGTGTTCTGAGCATGCATTGGGGAGCTGATGAACAGGCAGCCACCAATTGCCGCAATTACTTTCGTGAACGGTTTCATAACGTCGTTTCAAGTTTGGCCAACAGAAGGGGCGCGAACCCAGCGCGCTCCAACAGAGGCACCGCGAAGCGCCCACAGAAGAACGCGCCAAGCCGCGCCCGATTGGGCGCGTGCTCGGACGGTCTTCCATGTTGAAAATTCGCGGTTTTCTGTTGGACCGCAGCCGAGGCCACGACAAATCTGATTTGTTGAATCTGGTTACATGAGTTTCCCCTGAACGATGACGATTGAAGCCCCGTTTCGGCACCCCTGCAAGCGCAAAATCGAAGGCTTTTTGGACCAGGCTGAGCGCCAGGGCCGGTCCTGGTTGCGGGAGGCAATGCGGTTCGAGCGGCATTGGCGGAGGATCCGTGTTCGAGAAATGGCCGCCCCGGCCAGGCGCTCCCTTCCCCAGAGCCCAGACCGCTGGAACAGCGGCCGTGCGGGAGGTTGATCGTTTGTTCAATGGAGCCGGAGGCGTTTGCCAACGGGGTCATGCCATCGGCGGCGAGGCCGAAATAGGCGTACTGCGACCCGGTGTGCGCCTTACCGGGGTTGGTCCAATGGTAGAAGTCCCCGCTGACGCTCCATTGCGCCGGAGGAGTGCCCGGCGGCAAACCGTCCTCAAACCCGCCATTATTGATGGATTGAGCCGAGGCGGCACACGCCAGGAAGACGACCGCGAGGGGCGGAACCGCGCGCGGCCCGTGCCGGCGGTTCCCTGCGTACCTCAACCGGCCATGCGGCGTCTGCGAGTGCGGCCCCGCCGCCAGCGCGGGGCGGGCGGCAGCATTGGCCAGCAGCGGGACCGGGCCGCTTTCCGGCTCTCTTCTCATAGGTCTATTCATGGCGGTGACCGCGGTGGTGCGATGCCGGCCCGCCGACCGAAAGCGTTTCAAGCGGCACGACCTCTGCCACGGCCTCGCCGCGGCAGGTGACGTGGAGTTTTTGGTAGATGTGCGCGCAATGGGTGCGGACGGTGTCTTCGGAGATGCCGAGGCGGTCGGCGATTTCCTTTTTGTAAAGGCCTTTCGCCAGAAGGCCCAGGACTTCCTGTTCGCGCGATGTCAGGCGCTCCCATTCCTGAGCGGCTGGGGCCAATCGCTGGAAAAACGCCGTAACAAGACGGGCGATTTCCGGGGTCATGGGCGAACCGCCCTCGGCGGCCTCGCGAATACGGTCCGGTATGCGCTCGGGCGGCAGGCCCTTGTGCAGGTAGCCGATGGCGCCGCGCCGCAGGCACGCAAACACGGTTTCAGGGTCGTTGCTGGCGGTGAGCATGACGACCTGGACCGCTGGGAGGCGGCGCTTCAACTCGAGGAGGCAACCCACGCCGTTCATGGGGCCGGCCAAGGTGATGTCGAGGAGCACAAGGCCAGGTTGGGCGGCGGGCAGTTGGGCCAGGGCTTCCTCGCCGCTGGCCACAGCGGCCACGCAGGCCATGTCCGGCGCCTGGTTGATCAGGAAAGCCAGGGAATCCCGGCAATCGGCCTGGTCCTCCACAACCGCCACTCTGAGTTTGTTTGGTTCGGTTTCCACAAAAGCGCAGCG
>JAJYHY010000067.1 GCA_021784555.1 bacterium | reverse complement strand
CCGCCGGCGCAAGTCCCGGGCTTTGCCGACGTAAATCACCGTCCCGAAGCGGTCCCGCATCAGGTAGATGCCGGGCTTGTGCGGAACGGTTCGGAGCTTTTCACGAATCTTTTCGGCGACTGCCATTCCACCAACGAGCTACGTAACTCTCCGGGCGGCGATAGGAGCGCGGACGAAGGCGTCCGCGCTCCTACCTCGCCCATTCAGGATGTTCCATGAATGCGTAGCAAAGCAGATGGCAAATCCCCATCTGGGCGTCCTCAACCCGGCCATAGTGGGTGTCGTTGATGACGATGACCTGTTCCGCAATCTCCGCCATCCGCCCCCGCTTCGCCCCCACCAGGGCCACGGTGTTCAGGCCATGGTCTTTGGCCCATTGCAGCGCCTTGACGCAGTTGGGCGAATTGCCGCTGACGCTTATCCCCAGCGCCAGGTCGCCGGGCTTTCCATGGTTCTGCAATTGCCCCACGAATACGTCCTCGTAGGCGTAATCGTTGCCCAGCGCGGTCATCCAACTCACATTGTCGGTCAACGAGAGGACGCGGAACCGCTTGCCCGTCTTGTCCGAGGCGCCTTTGCCAAGATCCGTCGCAAAATGCGAAGAGTTCGAGGCGCTGCCGCCGTTGCCAAAGACAAAAATGTGCCGCTCCTCTTGGAGTGATGCGCGCAGCTTGCCGATCAGCTCCGCCACCGCCTCAGCGGGGATGGAATCCAGCGCGGCCTTCTGCGCCCCAATATAATCAGAAATCCATTGCTTCATGAACGGTCAAAACATGCAACATCTCAAGGCACTTGTCAGGACAATTCTCAATGCCGGCGCGCCAATTGCTCGGGCAGAGAAGTCTGAGAAGTCTGCGTAGTTCTTGTATGCACCAACTATTATCATTTACGGGGCGCCCCCGTGGTAATCGTTTCCGTGCTCACTCGCCATGCGGGGTAATCTGGCGCATTGACGGAGCAATGGTCTTCGTGTATTTTCGTGTGTATGAGCAAGACCATCACCATTGACGACCATGTTTATAGGATGCTGGCCTCCCTGAAGCGCGACAGGCGGGATTCCTTCACAGAAGTCATCCGCCGGCATCTCCCTCACCAGTGCGATACCGCTGGCGAGTTGCTTGACGCCTATGAGAGCGCGCCTCCGCCCAAGATCAACTGGGCAACGCTGGAAAGATCGCTGCCGAAAGGGGGCGGCGCTCAGGGGGACGCAAGTAGATGGTAGCCGACACCACGTTCCTGATCGACTTCTTCCGCGAGTGCCGGTCGGGTCGCAGAGGTCCAGCGCAGCCATCGGCAAAGATCTGATCGAAACTGGCCGACGCCTCGGCGAGAACGACAATTGGATAGCCGGGTTCTGTCGCTTCTACCGGGAACCGCTGACCAGCCGGGACGCGGATTTTGATCGGATCCCTTTCCTCCGACGGATCTCTTACTAACGGTCTTTTTTTGGATCCTATTAGCCGATTTGGATTTCAGAGCGATAGCTCTTTTGTTGTGCCAGAAGCGCCGCCGGCAACTCCGACGCAGGCCCGGCAAGCCGCCAGCACTTTATCTTTCACCAACCAATACGGCGCCGTCTTCACATTCAACGATCTGGCCGCACAATTGTCCAACCTTCGCGACGTTGCCGAGCGAGTGCAACCGATGCTGAGCGCCTTCAATCATGAGTACGCCACCGCGCCTGCGGGGAGCAGCCGGGCACAGCAGTTGCGCAACGCCGTCTTTGGCCTCCTTTCGGGCCTGCTCAACCGTAACCAGACCGGCATCGGTACATCTGGCCAAACCAAGCCTGGATGGGGCAGCCTCACCGGGCTGTTGCGTGGCTTGATCAACACCAACAGCGCCGCCTCGGGCAGTGCTGCTGTGAACCGGACCACCCTGGTTGAATTTCAGAAACTCCAGGCCGGCCTTCAACCCGTCGTGTCTCTGCTCCAGACCCTCAATATCCCCCCCCGCCAATCATACGAGCCGCGCAGCGGTGCCCCCCGCGGTGGGTGCCCCGGCGCCGGGCGCCTTCTCTGGGACGAACTCCGAGAGCGGCAGCCGCCCATTGAGACCGCAGGGAAGGTGATGCCGCGGCATGGCGATCAACGGGCGGGGCAATCGGATCTCACTTCCCTTCAGGGTGGATCGGGAAGGCCGCGACAATAAAATACGCGATCGCGTATTCTATTGTCGCGGCAAGGAAGATTGTCGCACCCCAGGCAGGCGCCCTTTCACCGCGAGCACAGTCTCTCGGACGCACAGTCTTCAAGAGCCAGGAGAACTACGCGGGAATGGGCAAGAAACTCCCGAACCCCCGCCCGGGGCGAGAATCCCGCAATGATTTGAGTTGCGCCGACGCCCGCGGAAGCATGACCCTGCGGCATCGAAATGGAAGGAACACTCAAAATCGGGCTCATCGGCGCGGGGATGTTCGGCGGAGAGGTGCATCTCCGCGCTTATGCCGATCTGCAGCGGGCCGGCATCTGCCCGCAGCTTGGCCGAATCGGCCTGGACTTGTGGGCTCGCGAATTGGCCGCTACCAAATTCGAGCTGGTGGCAGTGGCAACGCGCACCGAACCATCCGCCCGCCGGGCCAGCGAGACGTTCGCTGGATGGACCGGCTATTCGCCAAAGGCCTGTTTCGGCGAGCGGCCCTGGGTTGAGGTGCTGCGGGATTTCCCCGACCTGGATCTCCTGGCGGTGGCGACGCCGGACCATCTCCACACCGAGGTTATCCTTGATGCTCTGCGCGCCGGCAAACACATCATCACGGAAAAACCGATGTGCTTGGATATCGCCGAGGCGGACGAAATCCTTGAACTGGAGCGAAGCAGCAACCGGATTGTGGCGGTGGATATGCACAAACGTTACGATCCGGACCACCTTCGTATCCGCTCGGAAATCAAGAGCCTGATCGGCGAACCGCTCTACGGCACCGCATACCTGGAGGAACCGCTGCAAGTCTCGACCAGCACATTCAAGTGGGCGGAACAGAGCGACCCCTTCAGCTATGTCGGCTCGCACTGGGTCGATCTGATCCTCCATTACTACAAGAGCAAGCCGGTCTCTCTTACGGCCGTGGGTCAGAAGAAACGGTTGGTCCGCGACGGAATCGATGCCTACGACGCCGTTCAAGTGCGGGTTGATTTCCAGAACGGGATGAGCGTCCAGTTCAACAACCATTGGATTACACCGCCCGATTTCGAAGGGCCGGTCAACCAGGGCCACGAACTGGTCGGATGCGAGGGCAAAGTTGAGAGTGATCAGCAATACCGCGGCCTCCGGTGGTGGCATAAGGGCGGCGGCAGCCGGACCGTCAACACCCACTTCACCCGCCAGGTCAAGCGTCCGGATGGTTCCATGGCGCAAATTGGTTACGGCGCCGACAGCCTGATCGCGTCGGTGGCGGCTATCTGCCGCATGAAGTTCTTCGGCGCCACTCGCGAAGAACTTGCGGAGATATACCCGACGGCTGAGCAGGCGAGAATTGTGGTGGCGATTGTCCACGCGGCGCGAGTGGTGCGGGACCTCAATTTCAAGTACCTGAAGGAAGGCAAAGGCGCGTTGGTCTCGGCGCGTTTCGGCCCGGATGGGATCACCCTCGCCGATCCAAATTGCTCAGAGACCGGAAATGCCCTCGAACGGATTTACGCCAGGCCGATTTGATTCGCCCGGCGCGCGCTCTTGTCACCACCTCGGGCCTACGAAAAATGGTTTATGCGCCTTCGGGTCTCGGATTCTGCATTTCGCACTTGACTGCGCTGTGGTTCAGGTAATCTCGCGTTCTGTTTATGGGCAAAGAATTCAGCATTACACCCCGGGAAGTGCCACGCGTGGAAACCGCCTTCCGGCGCATCGTCAGTCCCCTGCCCCACCCTGACTCGCTGGCAACGCTGGAAAAGCTGCGTCGCTTCGAGCCGCAATCCATGCGCGGCCAGCCGCCTCTGGTTTGGGAGCGCGCCGAGGACGTCTTCGTCTATGACAAGTATGGGAACAAGTGGTTGGACTGGAGTAGCGGCGTGCTGGTGGCCAATTCCGGCCATGCGGCCCCGGAAGTTCGTCAAGCCATCATCGATCAAGTCAACAGCGGCCTGCTTCATAATTACGTTTTCCCCAGCGAGGAACGGGCCGAACTGGTGCAGTTCCTGGCAGAGCTGGCGCCCAAACCGCTGGATAGGGCCTTTCTGCTTACCACCGGCTCCGAAGCGACCGAATGCGCCATCAAGCTGGCCCGCTCTTACGGCCTGCAAAAGGCGGGGCCGAGGAAAATTGTCATCATTGGGGCGGAGCGCGGTTTTCACGGGCGCACCCTTGGGGCGCAGCAGGCAGGCGGTATTCCGGGACAGAAAAGCTGGATCGTCAATGAGGACCCCGCCATCCTCCATGTCCCCTTCCCGGATGGTTACTGGACCGCAGACACCCGCTTCAGCCTTTTCCTCGACACCCTGGCCAAGAAGAACTATCAGCCAGGCACCGCCGCGGGTGTCATGTTTGAAACCTACCAGGGTGTCGGCCCTGATTTCGCGCCGGTCGAATACATCCAACAACTTGCCCAATGGTGCCGGGAACAGGATGCGCTGCTGATTTTCGATGAAGTCCAGGCCGGTTTCGGTCGCACCGGAAAGTTCTGGGCGTTTGAGCACTACGGCGTGACCCCCGACCTGATTTGCTGCGGCAAAGGCATCAGCAGTTCACTCCCTCTGTCGGCGGTGATCGGCCGGGCCGATGTAATGGACCAGTTCCCGCCCGGCTCCATGACCAGCACTCACACCGGCAACCCGGTCTGCTGCGCCGCCGCTCTGGCCAACCTGCGCAAACTCCTGGCGCAAGATTTGCCCGCCAACGCCGCCAAAATGGGCCAGATCCTGGACGCGGGTCTGCGCGACATCCAGGCGCGGCATCCGGACGTTATCGGCCACTACAGTTGCAGGGGGCTGGTCGGCGGGTTGCAATGTACCACGCCGGGCGCCAAGGAACCCAATCCTGACCTCGCCCACAATGTTGTTGAACACTGTTTCCACAAGGGCCTGCTCCTCTTCTCACCCGTCGGCGCCTGGGGCCAAACCGTCAAGATCGCCCCGCCCCTGACCATTTCCAGTGAGGCCATCCGGGAGGGATTGAAAGTGCTTGGCGAGGCGGTGGATGAGGCCGTTGCCGCCATCCGCCCGGCCTGATGGGTCAGCGATTACGAAAACACCGCCGCCAGGTCCGCCGTCAGGCCGGTGGCCGGGTCCTTGGCGGTGCCCTCCTGGACGGTTTGTTGTGTGCCATCCGGGCTGAAAATGGTGATGAGGCGAAGCGGCGGGGATACGACCCAGCAGCTCTTGACGCCGTTTTGCAGATAGGCGTCCACCTTGTCGATAACGCTTTGATAACCCTGGGTGGGAGAAAGGATTTCCACGACAAGCACTGGCGGCTCGGCGACGCGGACGATGTCGTGATGGAAATCAGGTTGCTTGCGGAGATAGATGCTCAGATCCGGCGTGTAAGGCTTGCCGCCCAGTTCAAGGTTCAGCTCGCTGGCGACGCGATAAACCCTGTTTCTGCTAAATTCCCCGATCAGGTTTGCTTGAGCGATGGCATGATTCAGGCTGGGCATAGGTTTCCCCCGTTCCTCCTCGTAGGTTAGCGGACGCTCTAAAGTTTCCGTACTCATGGGCCTAAGCTACCAATGAATCGCCCTGCTGACAAGGATCCAAATCGAGAGCGCATCCCCGGACTCCCCCGGCTCCGAGCACTTTATCGCCCAACGCGCAGCCGCGGATGTCAACGCTCCGCAGAGCCGCGTTGACACTCTCCCTTACAATTGGCACCCTCCTGGCGTTGTCCGGCGAGCCGCGGGAAGCGACGTTCCGTCGCACTGCGGATGGTCATGGTCTCCGGCCTATTGGAGGAGGGCCATGGGCCGGGCGTCAACCGCAAACAGAACCATGAAACATGTTATTTCCCTGACGGGTCGCGGGCTGGCAATCGCCGCCCTGGCGACACTCACCACGCTCACCCTCACCGCGCAGGAGCCGATTCCTGATCAATATAAGATCAACGGTTTCGCCCTGGGCGTGCAGGCGTGGACCTTTAATCACTACACGGCTTTTCAGGCCATCGAGATGACCGCCAAGGCCGGCTGCAAACTCATTGAGTTTTACCCCGGGCAGCAATTAAGCCAAGCCGATCCAGACGTGCATGTCGATGACAACATGAGCGACGCGGACATTGCCAAGCTACAGGCGCAATTAAAGAAGTACGACGTCAAGGCCATTGCTTATGGCGTGGTCAATGTTCCTTCGGATGAAGCCGGCGCGCGCAAGCTGTTCGACTTTGCCAAGAAGCTGGGGCTGCGGACGATCGTTACTGAATCAACTGACGCGATCAACATCATCAACGAGCTCGTCAAGGAATACGACATCTGCGTGGCGTTTCACAATCACGAGGGCAATTGGAAGCGCACCAGCTATAAAGTCTGGAACCCCTACTATATCAGGGGCCTGATTACCGGGCGCGACCACCGCATCGGTGCATGCGCGGACGTGGGCCACTGGGTCCGTTCCGGCATCAACCCGGTGGATGCCTTGCGCCTGCTCCGCGGCCGCATTATCGATGTTCACCTTAAGGACGAGAGCGCCAAGGGGTTGGCGGGTCACTGTGTGCCGGCTGGCGAAGGTGTTTGTGACATCAAAGCCATCCTGGACGAACTCAAGGCCCAGAACTACCAGGGCAACATCTCCATCGAATACGAGTACCACATGGAGCACGACCTGCCCGAGACGATCAGCTACGTGAAGTTCGTCAAGAACTATCACGAGTAGCTCGGCTTGAGGGTTCGGCGGGTGACAAGATTCTGGCGCCTCGAGCCTCAGCGAGGGGCCGCGAGTTGCAGAATTCCCTGGAGAGGGATCTTCACCCAATCGGGGCGGGTGTTGAGTTCGTATCCCAGTTCATAGACGGCCTTATGTAACATATAGGCGTCCAACATGATACGGAGGTCCTCCTCCGAGCCGGGAAGCAACCCGGATTTGGCCACCGGCGGGAGATAGGCGCGGAGGAACGTGGCGCCGACCACCTGATTCCAAAAGCGGACCCACGGTTCGAAGACGGCGATATTGCCCGAGGGAACGCTGCCGCGTTCGATGTGCTGTATCAGTCCGGCGTGGCTGGCATAGTGAAAGGAGCGGAGCATGCCGGCCACGTCGCGGAGCGGGGAGCGCTTGATGACGCGCTGTCCGAGGGCGATGGCCGGCTCCCCTTCGAAATCCAGGATGATGAAGTCCCTGCCCGTCCAGAGGACCTGGCCCAGATGATAATCGCCATGGACGCGGATGCGCTTGGCGGCGATGCGCCGTTCGAACAGAGGGCGATAGCGATTGACAATTTCATTCTCCAGGCCGAGCACCGCCTCGGCCTGGGGAACAACATTGGCCGGCAAGGCCTTGAGCTTGCGCCGAAGCAACCGGAGGTTATGCGCCGCCAGATTGCGCATGGTCTGGAACAGACCGCGTCCATAATGCGAGGTGAAGGGTTCGGGGGCAAAGACCGGCTCCTCGACTTCGGAGCTGAGAGTCAAGTGAAGCGCGGCGGTCCGTTCTCCCAACAACCGGGCTGACTCAATGTAAGTGCCCACCAATTCCTGGACCTCACGCGGCAGGTCTTCCGAGAGGGATTGGGACAGGCCGAGGCGCACGGGCGGCGGCGTCTGGCCTTTGGCGCTAAGCGTGCCGACCCGATCATAATAGCGGCTCAAGGCGTCCAGTGTGGTGAGCCAGGCATCCTTGGCCTGGCCGATAAAGCCGAAACAGACCGCCAGCGTCAACGGCTCGCCTGTGGAGCTAAAGTATTCGAGCGCGCCCGCCAGGGGCGGCACGTTCGGGAATTCCTTCTGGGTCAGGAAGCGGTTGATTTCCAGATCAGGGTTAATGCCCGATTCGACCTTCCGGAACAGCTTGAGGATGAGCTTGTCACCGTAAATGATCGAGGAGTTGCTCTGCTCAGCTTTGCTGAGGCTGGGGGATGGCGGGGCGGTGTCGCCCAGGATACGCGGCAAGGCGGCGGTATTTGAGGCGCGAATCTCACCGCTCTCGGCCAGTTCCTGGGTCTGGCTGAGGATCGTCCCGAGCAGGGCCTGGCAAAAGGCGGGGCGGCCCAGCGCGTCGAACAGGACCCCCGAAGGACCATCCCGAAGAGCGAGTTGCGCCAGGATTAGATGGGGCAACTCGGCGCGGAGGCGCTCCGCCTCCGCCTCGATGGCGAAAGCCAACGGCAGGATGTAGAGCTCCGGGTCGCCTTGGACGTACTCCACCTGCCACAATGTCAGCCAGCCTACTTCCTCTTCCCGATCATGGATGGGGATGGCTGTGCGGAGCGTTGTTTGCTTGATGGTGTTGGCCTTGCCTCCAAACCAACGCCTGGCGGGCAGGTAGCCGGGCAGCAGGGATTCCAGCCCGGCCCTTTGGTTGCGCGAAAGAACCTCCTGCCAGTCCCCTTTGACCTTTAGAGAGGGCACGAACACGCCGGGCGTGGGCATAGCGCCTCCGGGCGCCGCCTTTCGCTCCAGCGACAGCCAGTAGAAGGCGTGCGGCCCCAGCGTGAGAACATAGGGTTGCTCGGTGACGAAGGGAAACTCGTTTCGCCCGAACAACTCGATCGGCGTCATCTGCTTGAAGGCGCTCAGGTCCAGTTCGACGACCTGGACAAACCGCGAGAGGTTTGCCACAACCAAAAGCGTCTCGTCCTCGTATCGCAAGATATAACTGAGGATCTTCCGGTTCTCCGGCTGAAGGAACTCACACTTGCCTCCGCCCAAGGCCCGCCATTTCTTGCGCAGGGCCAGCAACCGTCTCATCCACCAGAGGAGGGAGTGGGGATTAGCCAACTGCGCCTCAACATTGACGGCCTCGTAGTGGTATTCCGGGTCGTAGATGATGGGCAAATAGAGGCTCTGCGGGTTGGCGCGGGAAAAGCCGGCGTTTTTGTCTGAACTCCACTGCATGGGGGTGCGAACACCGTTCCGGTCACCCAGATGGTAGTTGTCGCCCATGCCGATTTCGTCCCCGTAATAGAGGACGGGGGTGCCGGGCAAGGAGCAGAGCAGGGCGGTGAGCAACTCAATGCGCTTACGGTCGTTGCCCAACAATGGGGCCAGGCGGCGGCGGATGCCGAGGTTGAGCCGGGCCTGGTGAATGCTGGCATACATCCGGTACATGTAGTCGCGCTCCTCGTCGGTCACCATTTCGAGGGTCAACTCGTCGTGGTTGCGCAGGAAGAGCGCCCATTGACACGTCTCCGGAATGGGAGGGGTCTGCTGGAGGATATCGACAATCGGGGTGCTGTCCTCCATGCGCAGGGCCATGAAGAGCCGGGGCATCAGGGGAAAATGAAAGGCCATGTGGCACTCGTCGCCCCGGCCCTGGCCGAAATAGGTCACCGCCTCTTCGGGCCATTGGTTGGCCTCAGCCAGAAGCATGCGGTCCACGTACTTGGCATCCACGTGTTCCCGGAGTTGCTTGAGGAAGGTGTGCGTTTCGGGCAGGTTCTCGCACGTCGTGCCTTCGCGCTCGAAAAGGTAGGGCACGGCGTCCAACCGCAGTCCATCCACTCCCAGGTCCAACCAAAAATCGAGCACTCTCATCACCTCGGCTCCCACCTCCGGGTTGTCGAAATTGAGGTCCGGCTGATGAGAGAAGAAGCGATGCCAATAGTAGGCGCCGGCGAGGTGGTCCCAAGTCCAGTTTGAAACCTCGATGTCTTTGAAGATGATGCGGGCATCGGGGTACTGGCCGGGGGAATCGCTCCAAACATAATAGTCGCGCCAACGGCTGCCGCGGGGGGCGCGCCGGGCGCGCTGGAACCAGGGGTGCTGGTCGGAGGTGTGATTGATAACCAACTCAGTGATGACCCGCAAGCCGCGGCGATGGGCTTCGCGGAGGAAGACCTTGAAATCGGCGAGGGTGCCGTAGCGCGGGTGGACGTTGAAATAATCGGAGATGTCGTAACCGTCGTCTTTGAGCGGGGAGGGATAGAAGGGCAGGAGCCAAAGGGCGGTAACGCCGAGGTCCTTGAGATAATCGAGCTTGCTGGTAAGGCCCTGGAGATCGCCGATGCCATTGCCGTCGCTGTCACTGAAGGCGCGAATATGCACTTCGTAGATGACGCCGGTCTTGTACCAGAAGGGGTCGTGGTCCAGTCCCCCGTCGCCGATCGTGCCGGAGGAGGTTACCGTAGGCATAAGCAGCCGCTGCAAGGGTTCATAAGTAATAATCGAAGTCCTGCTCCGTGCGCACGCGTTGGCGCACGCGGAAAATATGGGCTGGAATGAGGGCGGGATTCAACTCGATGTAGTTGTGCGAGCCGCGCCAAAGGTAGCGCGCGTCCGTGAGCAGGTCGTGCATTTGGTACTGTTCGGTCTGCGCGATGCCCAATTCGGCGGGTGAGAAATCCAGCCATCCGCGCTGGGTGTAATGGGAATCGAGGTTAACCACGGTTACGATGAGATTGCTCAGGTCGGGCGTGCGTTTGGAGTAGGCAATGAATTGGTCGTTGTCCGACGGGTGGAAGCGCAATCCTTCGTTGAGCTGCAGGGCGGGGTTCTCATGCCGAATTTGATTTACCCGCTGGATGAGGTCGCTCAGGTTTTGATACGAGCTGAGGTCCCAACTCTTGATCTCGTACTTCTCCGAGGCGAGGTATTCCTCGCTGCCCGGCTCGCGCGCCTGGTTGGCGCACAATTCAAAGGCCGGTCCGTAAATGCCGTAACTGGCGCCGAGCGTCGCCGCCAGGATTAGCCTCGCCTTGAAAGCCGGAGGGCCGCCGTATTGTAGGTATTGGGTGAGGATGTCCGGCGTGTTCGGCCAGAGGTTCGGGCGGCAAAACTCGCTGACGGGCGGTTGGGTCAACTCGGTGAGGTAAGTGGTCAGTTCATGACGCGTGTTGCGCCAGGGGAAATAGTTGTAGGATTGGGAGAACCCCAGCTTGGCCAGGTGGTAGAGCAATTTGGGACGCGTGAAGGCCTCGGCCAGAAAGATGACTTCGGGCCGCGCCGCTTTCACCTCGGCGATGAGCCATTCCCAGAAACGGAGCGCTTTCGTGTGCGGATTATCGACGCGAAAGACCCTCACCCCCTGCTCGATCCAGAAATCCACGACGCTCTTGATCTCACGCCACAGGCCGGCCCAGTCCTCACATTCGAAATGGATGGGGTAGATGTCCTGGTACTTCTTGGGCGGGTTCTCGGCGTACTGAATCGAGCCGTCCGGGCGCTTCTTGAACCATTCCGGATGCTCCCGGACATAAGGATGGTCTGGGGCGCATTGGCAGGCCAGGTCCAGCGCAATCTCCAGCTTGTATTCGTTTCGGGCGCGCGCCACCAGCCGTCTGAAATCTTCGAGAGTTCCCAGCTCAGGATGAATCGATTTATGGCCTCCCTCGGCCGACCCAATGGCCCAGGGGCTGCCCGGATCGACCGGCTCGCAAACGGTGCTGTTGTTCTTGCCTTTGCGAAAGGCCCGCCCGATGGGGTGAATGGGAGGGAAATAGAGGATGTCGAAGCCCATCTGTGCGAGGCGGGGCAGATGCGCCTCCACGTCCTGGAAAGTGCCGTGCCGGGCCTTCCGCTCCGGGCAGGAACGTGGGAACATCTCATACCACGCCCCGAAACGCGCCAGCAGCGGGTCCACCACAAACCGCAACTCGCGTTCGTAGCGAGAGGCGAAACGGCGGTCCGGATACCGCGCCGCCACCGCGGCGACCTCGTCGCTCAGGGCCAAGAGAATGATTTCCCGCATCGCGGCCTTATCCGAGCTCCGGACCACCTGCGCCAACTGCTCCCCGGCCTCTGACCTCCTGCCCGGGCCGCCGATGACCTGCGCCCACTGCGCCAGTTGCGCCCTGTCGGCCTCGCCGGCACGCGCCGCAGCTTGCTCGAGGAGTTGCGCCCCGGCCAGGAGTTCCACCGCTACATCCTGATTCGCCTGAACCTTCTTCTGCGTATCTTGACGCCACGACTCGAACCTATCAATCCACCCTTCAATCGTGTAGTGTCCGATGCCCAACCGGTTGACCTGAAACTTTCCCCGCCAGCGATCATTGACCAGCGGTGTCATCGGCGCCTCCGACCACTCTTGCGCTCCGCCTTCCCGGTAGCAGACAACCGCCGAGAGCCGGTCGTGGCCATCGGCAAAAATGTCGGCCTCGACGACAATGCTGTCCCCAACCACGCGCTTGATCGGGTACTTGCCGCCGTCAATCTCTGGGGAAACTCCCTCAATGACCACTCGCGCCCGCCCTTCGCCAACCGCCTCCAGACCCGGGGTGCGAGCGACACCGCTCCCATGCACCGGCCCCTCTGCGGGCCCAGTGCGCAAGGATTTTGGCGGCGGCTCGTCCTGACGTTCCGCCGCAGCCGAACTGAAATTGTGCTTGTGCTTCATCGGCCCCATTCCGAATCGCCGCAAAACGGCGCTCGCTGATACGGGGGAAGTTATCACGAAGGACCGGAGCACGCCAACCGATTGACGGCGGCAGGTGCAGTTAGGATGCATCCGGGCGGCACGCCGGCGCGCGAAGCATCCTGGCGCATGACTGCTTTCGCATCAATGAGCAGAGCGTGTGGGAAGCCGTTGAGCGGCACATTCCGGCTCTGAAAGGGGAGGTCGAAAGGATGCTTGAAGAGCTGCTAGAGTAACATCGCGGAAATCCTGTCAACCCTTTTCTTCTCTGGGCTCTCCAGCGCCGCCTTGACCGAGCGCGGCGAGGACTTCGGCGGCGTGGCCTTGCGGCTTGACTGCGGGCCAGATTTTCTGGATGCGTCCGTCCGGGCCGATCAGGAACGTCACGCGATGCACACCCTCGTATTTGCGGCCCATAAAAGTCTTTGGCCCCCAAACGCCGTAGGCGCGGGCAATCCCCCGGTCTTCGTCCGCCAGGAGGGCGAAAGGCAACTTGTGTTTGGCGGCGAATTTGTCATGCGACGTTACGGAGTCGGTGCTCACGCCGAGGACAACGGCGCCCTTCTTCTCGAGGGCGGAAAACTCATCCCGGAAGGAGCAGGCTTCTTTCGTGCAACCGGGTGTATCGTCCTTGGGATAAAAATATAGAACAACGCTCTTGCCGGCGAGATCCGCCAGAGCGACTTTCTTGCCTCCGGCGGCAGGCGCCGAAAACTCCGGCGCCTTGTCTCCAACTTTCAATCGCAATTCGATTGGTTTGGGCATAATTCAGGACTCACAACACCGGACCAACGGCGGCGTGCCGCATGACTCATCCGACACGGCGGCAGCCATGACCGGTATCAGAATCCGCGCACACAGGAGGCGGAAGAATCCGCTGAACGACTCGCTATGGCTCACCGTCTGGCCTTCCTGGATAGGCTGAGAACAGCCGGACGGGCTCCTGCCTCCCACTTGAAGCCAAGCCCAAGCCGGAAGACTTCTGACAAATGAAATCTCTCACCGTCCCTCAGGATCACGCCGTTTTCTTCAAGTGTCTTAATCACATCCAATTCCAAGTTCACTTGTTCCCTTGCGAAGGGAGTTCGCTTGCGCGGCTCTGGCCTGGATTTGTCCCCTGAAATCGGAAAGTGCTGCAAGCACCCACTCCGCTGAGCGCGCTTCCTTGGAGGTCTCCTTCCCGAGTTTTCTCCCCCAAGGGGCACTAAGTTGGCCACCAACTCCGCCTCGGAGAGAGACAGTACCTTTTCGGTGCTGAAGCGTCCGAGGACCCTCGCTTCGACAGCCGTCCATGCGACCAAACGCAAGGCTGGCAAAACGAAGATCCGGTCCAGGAGGAGCTCGCCGACGCGCTGCGCGATGAGATCCATGCTGTCGTCAGACTTCGGGTCTTGGTCTCCATGCACGAGAGCGAGAAAATCCGCGAAGGAGATTTCCGGATTTGGGACGCGGGACTGAAGCATCCAAGTCAAGCCCGGGGCTTCCAGATCGGCATCCACCAGCAGGACGCGCGACCTCTCGCTCGCTTGGCACAGGGCCAAAGCGAGCGCCAAGGCGTGTTGGGTCCTGCCGACACCTCCTTTGAAGGAATGGAGGACAACCACCGGTGGCGCATTCTCGGGAAGCGCTGCGGGGTGAACGCGTTCGCGGGCAGACTCAATGGTCGAAGGCCGGGAGAAGCTCGGGACCAGCCTGTGCCTCGAACCATCGTCGAGGGACTCCTCAAACACTATTGGTAAACGCCTCTGCCTGTTGGGAAGACTCTCGAGGAGGACCGATGAGCTATTTTCATCAAATCTAGGATCGAAATGCTGTCGTAGCCAGTGTTTTGCCTCGCGCTCCTTGGCCGGCGCGATGGCCAAAGCAACGCTGTCCCAATAGGCCCGGACGGAATGCAACCAGTTGGGCCAGCCCCCATTCTGCTGGATACTCAGAAAACGGTCCTCCACGTCAACCCACGTGTAGAGGCGAGTTGTCGCTGAAAGCCCGGGAATTCTGTTGTACCGCAGCATAAGCTAACAATTCTGTTCGATCCACTTTCGCAATCTGCCCAGCCATTCGAGCAGGGCCCGTTCGTCGCCCCCGGCGATTTCGACCCCGTATCGCCACGCTTGATGGGCGTCTCGATAGTGCCAGCAATAGCTTCCATCTCTTTTGAGCCTAAAGCAACGGCCAATGAGGACCAGCGCCGATAATCCACAACTGGAACCTGATACCCGAGGCAAGGCTTGCTCTTGGCGGGAAATGGGTAAAAATTGGGGTGTGAACGCCACACAAATTGGAAGTATCCCGTCCGGGCCAACAACTCCGCAAACGGCCGCGCCGCCGCCTGCCGGGGAGGACATCGAGGCGGCGGTGGCTCGATTTGGCGAGGAGATCCTCACACTGATGGACGCGGCGGAACCGCCATCGGTTTTCAGCCGGAAGGGGTTTTATGGCACGCTCATGGATTGGGCGATGCGGGACGATCATTTCAAGACGCAGCTCTTTCGCTTCGTGGATGTCCTGCCGACGCTCAAATCCTCCGCGGAGGTGGGCCGGCATCTCAAGGAGTATCTTGGGGAAGAGGAGGTGAAGCTTTCACCAGCGCTGGAAATGGCGCTCAAGGCGGTAGGCGGCGTGTCCTGGTTTTTAGGCACCGGGGTTAGGGCGCAGGTTTCCGGGATGGCGCGCCAGTTCATGCTGGGCGAGGACAAGAAGGGGATAGCTTCGACGCTGGCCGAGTTGGGAAAACAGGACATCGCGTTCACCATCGATGTGTTGGGGGAGAAGGTGGTGAGCGAGATGGAGGCGGACCAATACGCCCGACGGTATCTGGAGTTGATGGATTTTCTGGCGCGGGAGATAGCCGCGTGGCCGGGCGCATGCAAGAGCAACGAGTCACCGCGGGGGCGGCTGCCGGCGTTGAATTTATCGGTGAAGCTTTCGGCGCTCTACTCGCAGATCCACCCGACGGACCCGGATACGGCGGTGGAGCGAATTTCGGCGCGGCTGCGCCCGATTCTGCGGCGGGCCAAGGAGCTTGGCGCGTTTATCAATTTCGACATGGAGAGCTACGAGCTCAAGGAGCTGACTCTGAGGGTCTTCCAGGGCCTGTTCGCCGAGGCGGAGTTTGCCGCCGGACCGGCGTGCGGGCTGGCGCTGCAGGCCTATCTGCGGGATTGCGAGTCGGATGTCACCAGCCTCATTGAATGGGCGCGCGGGCAGGGGCGGCGGATTACGGTGCGCCTTGTGAAAGGGGCCTACTGGGACTACGAGAATGTCATTGCGCAGCAGCGCGGCTGGCCGGTGCCGGTGTTTGGGCGGAAGGCGGAATCGGACGTTAGTTTTGAGAAGCTCTCGCTGGTGCTGCTGGAGAATGATGCCGTAATCGACGCGGCTTTCGGCACACACAATGCGCGCAGTATCGCGCACGTGTTGGCGCAGGCGGAACGGCTGGGGATTGACCGGCGGAACTTCGAGTTTCAGATGCTTTACGGGATGGCGGGTCCGATCAAGGCGGCGGTGTTGAAGCTGGCCTGCCGGCTGCGGGAATATTGCCCGGTCGGAGAGCTGTTGCCGGGGATAGCCTATTTTGTGCGACGGCTGCTGGAGAACACGTCGAATGAAGGATTTCTGGCGAACAAGTTCGCCAAGGGCGCCAGCCGGAGCGATCTGCTCAGAAATCCCCAGGAACTGCTCAGCGCCGCCCCTCCAGTCATCAGCGCCGCGCCGGAAAAGCCACGGGAGCCTATCTCGCCGTTCCGCAATGAGCCGCACACCGATTTCACCCGGGCCGGCGAGCGTTACCAGATGCGGGAGGCAATTCGGCAGCTTCGCCAACGGCTGGGCCGCCAATACCCGCTGATCATCAACCACAGCGAGGTGGCCACAAACCAGTGGCTGCCCTCACTCAACCCGGCCAACCAGGGCGAAGTCATCGGCCAGGCGGCGCAAGCCACGGTTGAACATGCGGAAGCCGCCATGGCCGCCGGACGCAAGGCGCAGAGTGATTGGGCGCGTTGGCCGGCGGACAAACGAGCGGCGGTGCTGGAACGGACAGCGGACCTCATGCGCCGGGACAAGGCCAGGCTGTGCGCCATCGAGATTCTGGAAGCGGGAAAGAATTGGAGCGAGGCGGACGCGGACGTGGCGGAGGCGATTGACTTCTGCCGGTTCTACGCGCAGGTCATGCGCGAGATGGGCCGGCCGCAACGCACGCAATACGCCGCCGGGGAAACCAACGTGCAATCCTGGCGCGCCCGGGGCACGGGCGTTGTCATTGCGCCGTGGAATTTCCCCCTGGCCATTCTCACCGGAATGACCGCCGCGGCCGTTGTCGCCGGGAACGCCGTAATCATGAAACCTTCGGATCAGACGCCGGTGATCGGGGCGCGTCTGATGATGTTGCTGATGGAAGCGGGCCTGCCGGCCGGGGTTGTGAATCTGCTGAGCGGGCCGGGAAGTATCGTGGGTGCGCACCTGGTAGCGCACCCGCAGGTCGATTTCATCGCTTTCACCGGCTCGAAGGAGGTTGGGCTTAAGATTTGGGAGGCGGCGGGGCGGACGGCGCCGAGCCAGGTCAATCTGAAGAAAGTTGTCTGTGAAATGGGAGGAAAGAACTGCGTGGTTGTCGATAGCGACGCGGACCTGGACGAGGCGGTGGTGAACTGCATCGCCTCAGCGTTTGGTTACCAGGGACAAAAGTGCAGCGCCCTTTCGCGGCTTATCGTGCTCGAGGCCAATTACGACCGGTTCATGGAACGATTCATTGGGGCGGCAACTTCGCTGCGCGTTGGCCCGGCGGAGTTGCCCGGCAACATTGTCGGTCCGGTCATCAATAAGGACGCGCAACAGCGGATCCTGGGAGTCATCGAGGCGGGGAAACAGGAGGCGAAACTGACCTGGCAGGGAACGGTGCCGGGCGACGCCGCGGCGTGCTATGTGCCACCGACCATCTTCACAGAAGTGCCGCCCTCCAGCCGGCTGTTCCGCGAAGAGGTCTTTGGCCCGGTGTTGGCGGTGAGCCGGGCGAAGGACTTCGATGAGGCGATTGCGCTGGCCAACGACAGCGATTTCGCCCTGACAGGCGGTTGCTATTCACGGAGTCCCAGCCACGTCGAGCGCGTCAAGGCCGAACTGGTCTGTGGCAACGTGTATATCAATCGTGGCCTCACCGGCGCGGTGGTCGAGCGTCAGCCTTTCGGCGGATTCAAGATGTCGGGCGGTGGAACCAAGGCGGGCGGGCGGGAGTATCTGCAGAACTTCCTTGTTCCGCGCGTCGTCACGGAGAATTGCCTGCGCCGCGGCTTTGCGCCGGAAGAGGCGAACTGAAGGCCGGGGGTCGGAGGTCAGAGGTCAGAGGTCGGAGGTCGGGCCCCGCGTCAGGGCCTCTGAAACAATTGGGCAGGATGATGTGTTCTGTTTTCCAGACCGGCGGCTCGCGGGCATCGCGCGCCAAAATGGTGCAAGTTTGCGGTATGAAGGTCTGAGTCATGAAAGTGGTTATTTTATTCATTGGGTGGTGCATCTTGTTCGTGCTGTGCTGGCCGGTGGCGCTGTTGGCGCTCCTGCTCTTCCCGCTGGTCTGGTTGCTCTCTCTGCCATTGCGGCTGATTGGAATCAGCGTGGAGGCCGTCTTCGCCCTCCTCAAGGCGATCTTGTTCTTGCCCGCACGAATCCTGGGCGCCATCCGACGGGGCGGGTAACTCTGGTTCGCCCGCGTCGAGGCTCGGGCGGATGCCGCCAGTACCCCGAAGTTCTGACACCTCGTCTTCCACTTTTATCGTCCACTTTTCCGAAACCGGGGCATTTCCCCCAGTGCGGCGAGCAAGAGATGCATCCGGGATGCGCTTGCGTCGCGGTGCGACCTCCGCTGGGGTCTGGACATTTCCTGGCAATTGGGGTGTCCGGAGCCAAAACGGTCCTGAGCACACCTTGCAAGGTGTGCTCAGGCCAGTCAAGCCGCTCGCGGGCGGAGGTCGGCTGCGTTGCCGGAGGTGTCGCCGCTGTCGAGAAAGGGCAGCGGCTCGGTGCCCATGGAAATATCCAAACTCCCGCGGACGTGGCGCTGCGACGTCCGCATCTGCGTCACCTGGCGTCGGCCCGCACCTCGCGGCGCCGGACGGCCTGGCGCGAGGTCCCTACCTGAGCAGTTACTCGCAATCGCCGCTCAGCGCCATTCATGTTTAGGATACTTCCGCTGCAACTCCTGCTTGATTCGGGGATAATGCTCGCGCCAGAAACTGGCGAGATCCTGCGTAATCTGCACCGGACGCATGGCCGGGGAGAGAATCTGGACGAGCACCGGCGCCCGGCCCATGGCAATGTGCGGCGTTGACGTCACCCCGAACAATTCCTGGATGCGCACAGCGATGCGCGGCAAGGCCCCCGCCTCATAGACGACCTTTGGCGCGCGACCGCTGGCCAGCGTCAGACGTTCGGGCGCATGCTTTTCCAGGAGTTCCCGCTGGGCAGGACTCAGCCAGCTCTTCACGACGGATTTCACCGGCTTTTCCTTGAGGTCCTTCAGGCTGAAGGCGCCATGACAGATCTGTTCCACCAGGTGCCGGCGGTCGGCGTCGGTGATGGCAGGCAGTTCAAGCTCGGGACACCATTGGCTGAGGCGATTGAGCCGCAATATCCATTGCTCCAGGCCCTGGTCCCAATCGGGCAGTGCCAACCGCTGCGCCAGTACCTCCTCCGCCAGCAGCCGTGCCGCCGCCTCCGCCGAGGGGTCGGTTCGGCGGGTGCTGATGGCGAGGCCGCGAAAGCAAAGAGACTTCTCCGCATACACCCGCTTGGTTGCCGCGTCATAAAAGGCGCGCTCGGAGTTCTGCCTATCCTCCGGGAAGAGCTCCGTGAGCCACCGCTCCTCGATGGTGGTCGCCAGGCTGAGCAGGGTGGTGACGCTCTTGTCCCGGCCCTCAACCTCATGCACCTCCGCCGCGACGAAGAGCGCGCTTTTTTGCACGATGCTCTCGCGGGTGAGCACGCCGCGCCGGCCATGAACCAGTTCACAGCGCAGGGTTCCGGAGTCGAGACGGCGCGCCACGCGGTCGCTGAACCCAAGGAGGATGCATTTCTGGAGGGCCTCCTCGGGGACGTCGCGCTGGGTGGCGTCGAGCGATTCGCGCCGGGCAATCTCCAGGAACTGCTGGAAAAGGGGGCCGACCTGGCGTGCGGTCATGGAATGGATGCCCAGGCGTCGGCAGGCCTCCATGCGGCAATCGTTCCGCACGGCGTAGTTCCAGGCTCGCATGAGCACGAAGAAATCGCTGCTGGCCTTGGTCATGAGGAGGTCTTCGCGTAACTCCGCGGTCCGTCTATCCACGTTGCGCAGCAGCAGGTCGTGTCCCTGGGTCAGAGCGGCGACGAGGCAGGCCTGATACACGCACCCGGAGTTCTGGGCCGCCAGGAGCATGCGCGAGTAGCGGGGGTGCAGCGGAAAGGCCAGCATCTTGCGGCCCAGCTCGGTAATGGGGTGCGGGGCCGCTCCGCCGATTGCCCCCAGATCGACCAACAATTCCTCCGCATGGGCCAAGGCGCGCTCCTCCGGCGCTTCCAGCCAGCGGAATTTTCTCAAGTCTTCCACCCCCGCCGCCTTGAGAGTAAGCGCCACCTCGGCCAAATCCAGCCGCTTGACTTCGGGCAGCTCATGTTCCGGACGGTGGGCGTGCTCCTCTCTGGACCAGAGCCGCATGCACAGGCCGGGAGCGGTCCGCCCCGCCCGGCCCGCGCGCTGCTCGGCTGAAGCGCGGCTGATTTTCTCGATAAGCAAAGTGTTGATGCCGCGGTAGGGGTCGTAGCGCGGGATGCGGGCCAGGCCGCTGTCAATGACGCACCGGACGCCTTCGATGGTCAGCGAGGTTTCGGCGACGTTGGTGGCGACGACCACTTTGCGCCGGTCATAGCGGGCGACGGCGGCATCCTGCTCGCCGGGAGGCAGTTCGCCGTGCAAGGGCAGGAGGATAAAACCGCGAGACTCATCGCAGTGGCGGATGGCCTCGATGGTTTGAGAGATCTCAAAGCCGCCCGGCATAAAGACCAGCACGTCGCCCGGCTGCCCAGAGCGGACAAACTCGCTGAAGGCCGCCGCGGCTTGCTCCCACACCGGACGCTTATCGATGTAATTCGGAGCCGTTGCGTATTGCGTCTCGACGGGAAACACGCGTCCCTGCGACTCCAGGACGCGGCACGGTCTGAGGTAATCTTCGAGGCGCGCGGCGTCCAGGCTGGCGGACATGACGATAAGCTTGAGATCGGGCCGAGGGCCTTCCTGCAAGTCCAAAGCCCTGGCCAGCGTGATGTCCCCATACAAATGCCTCTCGTGAAACTCGTCAAACACCAGGGCGGAGACCTCGGCCAGGTTAGGTTCCCGAACAATCTGCCTCAGCAAAACGCCTTCGGTCACATACCGGATTCGCGTTCTTGGGCTGGTGACATTCTCAAAGCGAATCTGGTAGCCAACTTCACCCCCAAGCTCCGCATCCCGTTCCCTCGCGACGCGCGCCGCCAGCAGGCGCGTGGCCAGCCGCCTCGGTTGCAGGATGACAACCTGGCCGTCGCCCAGGGCGCCGTGATTGAGCAGGATTTGGGGAACCTGCGTCGATTTGCCGGAGCCGGTTGGCGCGGAGATGATCAGGCGCCTGTCCTGCCGCAATGAACTGAGGATTGCCGTTTCCAGTTCGTAAATTGGCAGTTGTTCAGCCATGAATGCGAATCGAGGATCCCGCGTAACCTGCTTGTTTCAAAAAGGCGGAGCCGGCGAAAAACGGCAAGACTTCTTCTTCCCTCGTCGTTAGGCCAAACGCGGCAAAATCCAGAAAGCCCTGTTGACGAATTGCCTCCTCGATCTCATCGGAGTTCAGATACAATGATAGAGCGACACCGGTTTTGCGCCAACCCCGTTTTGACGGTGACGACGGTGAGAAGTCCCTGAGCCATCGTGTGCTCGCGGCGGCGGTTTTCCGCCGGCGCCTGATCGGCCTCACAGGGGTGGGCATGCGCTACAGAATGACTTCCATGTCCTCGGCCACCGGCACCTCCATGGCGAAGGGGTATTCCTCGATGCCCCGCGCGCGAGCCGCGGCATAGACCTCCTTGTAGGAATCGCCCACGGCAATCAGCCGGCCGCCATAAACGGCAATGACCTTGTGCGGGTATTTCCGCGACATTTCGTCCAGGTGTTTCGCCACCCACCGGTCGTACTCCATCAGGACCTTCGCATCCATGCCGGCCTTGCTGGCCTGTCCTTTGCGTTTCATGATTTCAACGTAAACTTGCGCCCCAAAGACGCAAGCCCTGAATTGGCCGTAGCCCGCGGCGCGCGGCATGTCGTCCGCCGCGCCATTAGAAACTCTGTGGTCGCATTTTACGAAAGCCATGGGAATGGCGAAGAAGCGGAACTTGAACTGCACGCTCGGATCGGCCCCGGCGATGTCCGGAAGCGGCTTCCATGCGCGCCATGGAAGGCGTCGCTGGGTCGCTGCGTTCTTTTTGAATTGTATCCAAAATGCCTTCAACTCCTTGACCTCGGTTTCCCTTCGGGCCGCTTGGTTCTGGCTCAGCCAGGTTAGGACGTCCGAGAGTCTCCGAAGACGCCCGGCCAACAAAGTGCAAAAATTCTTTTTGACAAAACGCAAAACTCGTGCTTCAACCAGACACGCTCGGAAAGGGGCTTCTATGGAAACTCGTCAATTCGCGCCGCATGCCGGGCCTGCCGGCCCCGCCGCCTGTTTCCTATGCTGCGTCGCGGTCATCTTCCTGGCGTTTGCCGCCTCGGCTCAATGCGTCAGTAATGGCGGGTTTGAGGACGGCTTACCGCCGGACACGCCTTCGGCGCAATGGAATGCCACCGGCGATTTCTACCACTGGACCAACCCGGAAGAAGCACACACCGGGTCGCAATACGCTTACTTCTGCCTCGCCGCCGACGGTACGACCCCGTTGACAAACGCCTCCGGCTCGATTCAACAAACGGTCAACCTCCCGGCCAAATCGCAAATCTAAAATCGCAGGTTTCGGAAAGATTCCTGAAACGTTTTCCAAAATCGCCCATGCTCCCCCTTTGCGAATGTGTTGCAAACATACGTGCCGGCGTTTATCGGCGCGGAGGAGCGGTTGCGAGCCTGCTGCCGCCCCTTTGCCCTCTTGCGCATCAAATCGCAAGTCAAAAATCTAAAATCGCAAATCCAGTGAACCTTTTGCCCCTCTCGCGTACTGAATCCTTTGGATGACCGCTCTGAAATCTCCAATCTCAAATGTGAAATCTCGAATCTCAAATCCGAAATCTCCAATCTCAAATCCGAGATCGGGCCTTCCCGCCCGCTCCCTGCGCCCTCAACCCTCAACGACCCGCGCTGGCCCGAATCGCCAATCGCCAATCGCCACGCCCCCCTCCGTTCGCTCCGTTTCCTCCTGTTCAACCACCCCCCTCCCCGGCGGCGCCAAAAGAAACTCTCAACCAATGAACCTTTTGCCCCTCCCGCGTACTTAATCCTTTGGACGACTGCTCTGAAATCTCCAATCTCAAATCCGAAATCGGGCCTTCCCGCCCAGCCGGTGGCCGGCTTTTTCCCGCCTCCCGCCTCAGATGGCTGGCGGACAGGTGGCCAATCGCTAAGCTGGCGTCCAGGGCGTGGGGAGAAGGGAAGCTTCCTCGCCGTTGGGTGGACCGAGCGCCCACGAGCCGGGCCTCGGGATTTCCACAACGCGCAACTGCAATTCCACGCCCGGCCTCCGTGGCCGACCGCTGACCCAGCGGTTTCGGCTCTGGGGAGAGAAGTGTCTGGCCGCGGCGGCCATTCCTCGAACACGGATGCTCCGCCAATGCCGGTCGAACCGCACTGCCTCCCGCACCCAGGACCGCACCTGCCGCTCAGCCTGGTCCAAAAAGACCTTTGATTTTGCGCTTGCGGGAGTTTCGCAATGGGCGTTCAATCGTCGTCGTCCGCCAATACTTATGTAATCAACCCTAACAAATCAGATTTGTCGTGGCTTCGGCTACGGCCTCGATAGAAAACCGCGAATTTTCATACAGAGAGCCGTCCGAGTGCGCGCCCCATCGGGCGCGGCTTGGCGTGTTTCTCTGTTGGGCGCTTCGCGGTGCCTCTATCGAGGGCGCGTTGGGTTCGCGCCCCTTTCGTTGGCTGCCAACAACAACACTTAAGAACTATGAAAACTCAAACGGGACACCGGCGACGCACCTTGGCAACTCAAGTCTTTTTCGGATTGCTGTTCTGCTTTTTGACCTCGGGCCGATGCCGGGCGCAAAGTCTTTCGCTTACTCCGTCCTCGAGCTACCAGACGGCGGTAAGCGTCACCCCTTCAGATTCGACCGTGGCGGATAACAGGCTGCGAGCGACAATCCGCATTCAGAACGCTTCCGGGACCTGGGTCTATCTTGAAGAGGACCTGACATCTCCCCCGAGGGGCATTCCGTACACCGATTACCTACTGGGTCCTGGCGGAACCTTGACTTTTCCGAACGTGTCCTTCGCTTCCGGTGACTATCTTGAATTCAGCGTCACCACGCCCGTCGGGTTGGATTACACCGAGCTGGACCCGAAGTGCCGGGCGCTGTTCGGGGCGCTGACGATCGATTACATGATGCGCGGGTTTTTTACGACCGCACTCCCAGCGGACGCCTTCGACAATATGACCGGCGCAATAGATCCGGTATTGGACGGTATCGTCTCCTCCTTGGGAAGCGTCGGCGAACTGGCTGGGGGCATAAAGGATCGAAATTACCTCGAAATCTCCTCGGCGCTGGCTAGCCTGGTGCAGGAGAGCGAAACGGCGAAATCTGCACTCACGCAAATCTTCCAGAAATATGTCACCCAGGGTCAGGTAGATAGCTTTTTTGAGGCCGCCAGCGACACCCTGGGAACTCTGAAACAGATTCTCGATCTTTACGGAAAGTACCAACAATTGAGCGGTCTCACGACAGCCACCTTTCAGGCCCCGCCCCAAACCTGGAATCGCCTCGATGCGGTAGCGCCCCCGCCTGCTGCCTTCTATCTCTCCTTTCTCTCCCCCACCTTATTGGCCGCCTCATCATCGCCGCAGAAGGTCGAGGTCATCGGCTCCGGCTTCACCAGCAGTTCAAGGCTGCTCATCAACGGCAGCGCGCCCACTTCCGGCACAGCGACCTTCATCAACGCCAACGAGATCGATTACGTCGACACCTTCGAAACCGCGGGCACCTGGTCCTTGCAGGTCGTAAATGGCAGCCAAACCTCCATTGCAAAGCCGTTTCAGGTCAACGCGCCGTCGCCAACCACCGGCTCTTTGGTCGTCAACCTTGCGCCTTCCGGCATTGGCGGGCAGTGGCAGGTGGACGGAACGGGTTACAACAACGACGGCTTCGCGGTTGCCTATCTTTCTCCGGGTTCGCACAACGTTTCTTTCAAGCCCGTTTCTGGCTACGCGACACCAGCGAGTTTTGCGGTCAACATCGTCGCGGGCCAGCGGACCACGACCAACGCCGATTACACCGCCGTTGCACCAACCACCTACACCCTGTCGCTCAATTACAACAGCACGCAGGGCGGAATTTCGGCCTCGCCGTCCACCAGCGGCAACATTTACAAGACCGGGACGGTTGTCCGACTCTACGCCAGCGCCACTTCCGGTTATCACTTCACGGGCTGGAGCGGTGACGCGAGCGGGACCAGCAATCCCACCACGATCACGATGGACGGCAACAAGATAGTAGGTGCTAACTTTGCATACGGTGACCCGAATATGGGGATCCTGACGGTCACGATTCAACCACCTGAAGCGGCTGCGGCTGGGGTGACGTGGGGCTTCAACGACAATGATTCTCGTGCGAGCGGCTCAAGTTTGCAGTATTGGGCTGGGACTTATTACATCTACCTACATGGAACAAATTGCTGGCTGGGAGGGTTTGCTGGCTTGGTGACAGTTACGGCGGGCCAAACCACGAACTACAACTTTGCTTCTTCTTATACCTGCGGCAGCATCATCGGGAACGATCCAAGAACTTATTTCACGCTCGCAGGCTCCGTCACAAACGCCGGCAGCGCGGACGGTCAGGGCAGTGCCGCGCAATTCAGAAACCCATGGAGTCCTGTTATTGATTCTGCCGGCAATATATTCGTGGCGGATGCGTGGAATAATGTGATCCGAAAAGTTACTCCGGCTGGCTTGGTTAGCACCTTTGCTGGACAGGCGGGCGTTCAAGGTTCAGCGGATGGTGTCGGCACGAACGCCACTTTCAATAATCCGTTTGGATTGGCGATGGATACCTCGAATAACCTTTATGTCACTGACACTGGAAACGATTCCATCCGCAAGATCACTCCTGCTGGGAGGGTGACCACCTTGGCAGGATCGGCTGGAAATCCGGGAAGTGCAAATGGCACGGGAAATTCAGCGCAGTTCAATTTTCCTCTTGGAATCACAGCGGATACAAACGGCAATGTATATGTTGCCGAAGGAAGCAACGAGGACATCCGCAAAATCACTCCGGCTGGAGTGGTGACAACCCTGGCGGGTCTTGCGCTGAACTATGGAACGGCGGACGGCACCGGTAGTTCGGCCCGATTCGACTGGCCTTCCGCTTTAGCAATTGACAGAAACGGAAATTTATTTGTGGCAGATAACCAGAACTCTACGATACGAAAAGTCACACCCTCGGGGGCAGTAACCACGATAGCGGGGTTTCCGGGAAGTGGTGGTGCTGCCGATGGAACAGGACGCACGGCACGATTTTACAATCCTAACGGCCTCGTGGTAGATTCGGCGGCCAACATTTACGTTGCTGACACTGGGAATAATGCCATTCGAGAAGTGACTCGAGCGGGGGTAGTCACAACTTTGGCAGGTCAATCAGGGAATCCTGGCAGTGGAGACGGGGACGGCAGCCATGTGCGGTTCAGTAGTCCATCCGGCGTTGCGGTTGACAGCTCCGGCAATCTTTTCATTACAGACGCGCATAATGACACAATTCGCGCGACCCAACCCCTCACGACAAAATTGAATCAATTTATTTCATTTGCGCCCATGCCGGACAAGTCAGCGAACGATGCGCCGTTTTCGATTGCTGCGACGTCGAGTTCGGGCTTGCCCGTTTACCTGGATGTTTTGTCCGGCCCTGCAGCCTTGGACACAAACAACGTCCTCACCCTGCTGGGTGGAGGCACGGTCGAGGTGGTCGCATGGCAGCCCGGCAACTCGACCTATAACCCGGCTACGCCGGTAATGCGGAGTTTCAACGTCAGCAAGATTCCGCAGACGATCACCTTTGGCCCGCTGAGCCCGCAAAGCGTAGGCGACGCGCCATTCCCACTAAACGCGACGGCGAGTTCTGGGCTTCCGGTGACCTTTTCTGTCTCCGGCCCAGCAACCTTGCAGGGCAACATTCTTATCTTGACCGGCCCGGGCACTGTCGCAGTGACCGCATCGCAGTCCGGCAACACTTGGTATCTGGCTGCGTCGAACGTCCTTCAATCGTTCCTTGTCGCTGCTCCAACGGCGGCGCAGCCAGCGATCACGCCTGACGGTGGCAGCTATATGGACGAGGTGACGGTGAGCCTGGACTGCTCGACCCCGGGGGCGCAGATTTACTACACGCTGGACGGCACCACCCCGACGCAGAACTCCACCCTATACCAGGCTCCCTTCAAGCTGACCAGTTCCAAGACGGTGACGGCGGTTGCCTTTGCCAGCGGCTACAACCCGAGCCCAGCGGCCAGCGCCAGCTTTACAGTGGTGCCAAGGGCCCTCCCAACCATCACGTGGAGCACGCCGCAGAGCATCGTTTACGGGACGCCCTTGAGCTTGTCAGTCCAACTCAATGCGACCGCCAGCGTCCCAGGGACCTTCAGCTACGACCCTGCCGCCGGCGTCGTTCTAAGGGCTGGTAGCGGCCAGACCCTGCGGGTGACGTTCACGCCAAGCGATACGGCCAGCTACCAAATGGCCACAGCATCGGTGAACCTCAATGTACTCGCGGCCTCGATAACCGTTCGGGGATTGGAGGCCAACAACAAGACCTACGACGGCACGACCGTGGCGGCGATCTCAGGCACGGCCGCCCTGAGCGGCGTAATTGGCGACGATGCCGTGAGCCTAACAGGCACGGCGGTTGGGAATTTCGCTGACAAGAGCGTGGGGAGCGACAAACCCGTCACAGTATCGGGCCTCTCCCTGACCGGCGCCGACGCACAGAATTATGCCCTCAGCACTGACACCTTGACGGCCAGCATCCTGCCGGCCGTTGTGGACGTCGCCGGCCTGACGGCGCAGGACAAGGTGTATGATGGGACCACCAACTCGGTCATCACCGGCACGCCGAGCCTGACCAGCGCGGTCGCGGGCGACGACGTTTCCCTGGCGGGCACCGCCACGGGCTCCTTTTTCGACAAGAACGTCGGCAACGCCAAGCCGGTCAAGGTCAGTGGGCTGAACCTGACCGGCGCCGACGCCGGCAATTACGTGCTCTTCACCCCCGCCCTTCACGCTGATATTACGCCTGCCGGGCTGACGGTCGTCGGCTTGGCGGCGGCCAACAAGGTTTACGACGCCACCGTGCGCGCGGACGTCACCGGCACACCGACGCTGGAGGGCGTATTGGGAAGCGATGTCGTCAGCATCACCGGCACA
>JAJYHY010000066.1 GCA_021784555.1 bacterium | reverse complement strand
CCGGAAACCGGGGTGCAAGCCATAAATCCAGATGTCTTTAGGCGGGAGGACTGACTGGTGCTTTTTCTCCAGCTTGCCTCGCCCTTGAGTTGTTCCGACCCGTATCCAATGAACACACCCCAGCAGGAAGGGGAGTGTCCGTCCGTGGGCGGGCGCTGATCGGCGCAACGCGGAGTTTGCGCCGTAATACCCAGGAGACTACGGCAATTGCGCGACGTTGATGCGGAAGAATTGTGCGCTTGCCCCGCCAGAAGGTAATCGGACTTCCTGCGTGACCTGCTCCAGGCCTGGACCGGCCGAAGAGATAGTTTGACGGACAAGCATGGAGGCATCTGCCGCCTGCCAATTGGCAAGGTCCGCTGAACCCTGAAGTGAATACACCAGGGATCGGTCGTCAGTTCGGCGCCGGTAAGTGATCAGCAGCGTGCCAGGCTCGGGCCCGGCGGCCACTTGCACGGGTGAGCGATCGCCCGGGTTGGCGTGTAATGGATCGGTGCCGAACAGATATTCTTCCAGGTTCGAAACGCCGTCGCCATCCGGGTCCGCGTTGTCTCCCCAAACTGTTGCTTCCAAGCCGGGGTTGGCGAGCACCGCCGCGCTGAAATCGGTCGAGCGCCAGACTTGCTTGGCCGATTCGGCAGGAAAAAACGCATTTCCGGTTGCTTGGTCCGTGACGATAATATTGAAGCTCGTTGCAACGTCTTCGCCATCCTGGTCCGTCGCGGTGAGCTGGATGAAGTTGGTCCCAAGCGCGGTTGGGGTTCCACTGAAGGTGTTAGTGGCCGGGTCGAATGTGAGCCAAGGCGCCCCGGCGGGAATGGGCGCGGAAAGAATCAGCGGATCGAGTGGGTCAGGGTCCGTAAACGTGCCGGGCGGGACGGTGAAGCTGAATGGTGAGTTGAGCGTGGCGAACTGGTCCGGGATGGACTGAACCAGGAGCGGGGCATTATCGAATTTGAGGCGATAGATATAAGTCTTGGCGAAGCGGTTGTTACTGGGGTCGTCATAGTCGGCGCCCAATGCCAGCGTGTTTCGGCTCAGTGACATTGCAAAGCCAAAGAGGGTGTTCGTATTGCCCGCCGGAACGATCTTCTGCACAAGGCTCCACGGGTCAAGCCCAGGGTAATTGCTGGCGTAAAGGTACGCCGCTCCCGAAGCAACGCCTAGGTTCTGCGCATGAGGAGCGCCGGCGACGAGCAGTTGGCCGTCGAGCGCGACCGAGAATCCGAATTGATCGCCCGCGGCACCGTCAGCCGGAACGCTCTTGTTCACTTGGCCCCACTGCCCGGTCCCGCCCTGATTCCTCAAAAAGGCATAGACTGAGCCGGACTGAACTCCGCCGGGGGTGTCATTGGGAGCGCCCACCACGGCCAAATCTCCGCTGATGGCCACCGACCGCCCAAACGAGGCTCCGGCCACACCGTCAGAAGCAACAATCTTCCGCGTTTGCCCCCAATTATCCGCGCCGCCCTGGTTGCGGTCGAAGACATAGGCGGCGCCGGCGCCGCTGCCGGCCAGACCGGCATTCAACTGATCGCCGACCACGACCGTATTACTGTAAATGGCGACTGAGACGCCAAAATCGTCCCCATTGGCCCCATCGCTGGACACAAGCTTCCGCACGAGGCCCCAGGCATTAGCACCCCCTTGGTTGCGGTAAAAGACGTATGCCGCCCCTGTGCGCGAAGCACCCGGCTTGTTCAATGGCGAGCCTACGACGATCGTGTCCCCGCCGATAGCAACCGCATCGCCGAACTCATCGGAATTTGCGCCGTCAGCCGGAACAACTTTCGTGGTCTGGCTCCAGATGCCGCTGGTTGGATTGCGGTCAAAGACATAGATGGCGCCGGATTGGTTGCCGCCCGCCGCGGCAAAGGGCGCGCCAATCACGGCGGTGTCGCCGCTCAGGGCCACTGCCGCGCCAAACTGATCGCCCACTTTCCCATCGCTGGCCTGGAGATTGGTGAGGACGCCCCAGGCATCGGGGCCCCCGGTGTTGCGCGCGAACAGGTGGGCGGCGCCGGACTTGCTGGTCTTGCCGTCCGCGTTAGGCGTGCCCACGAGGACCAGGTCTCGTTCCGCGCCGACCGAATAGCCGAAAGGCACGCTGGTACTGCCGTTGGCATTGAGCACGCTCTTGATGAACGGATCCATCGATATGACCGTTGTGTTGGTATCCACCACTGCCGGCAGAAAGCTATCATTTACGCTCAGCGTCAGACGAGTCGTTTCGGAACCACCCGGGGCAAGCCGGCCATCCGGCGTCGGCACGAAAAGCAAGCCGCGCAGGGCCGCCGTGGCCTGCGCGGGGGTGACACCGCTGAGGGAATAAGCGCCACTGCCGGTTGAGACAAAGCCGCCAAGCGAGGCGAGATAGCCATGGGTGGACTGATCGAGAACGACTTGAACCGCCTGCGTCTGCAGGCCCAGGTTATCCACGTCCGCCACCGTCACGCTAGCGAAGGGGTGGATGGGCAGATGATCGTAGGCCCGCTGGCCCGCGAGCGTTCCGGCAATGGTCGGCGGGTCGTCCACTGCCGTCACATTCACCGTGGTCGAACTGTTGGTCACAGTGACGTAACCGTCGTAGGCGAGAATCGTAAAGACGGACGTCTCGGTCGTTGGTATCGGGATGCGGTTTTGGGTGGGCACGAACGTCAGGTTCCGCATCGTGGTGGTGATGTCAGCGCCCAAGCCGGACATCGTATAGACGCCGGGAGCGGAGACAATGAACCCGCCCAGGTTCTGGAGCGCGCCCTTGACCGCGTTATCAAGCATGACGGTCACGGTCAGCGGTTGCAGACCGAACTCATCCACGTCCGCAACGGTCACGGTGGAGAAGGGCTGGTCCGTCTGCTTGTCGGTGATGGCCTGGCCACTCTGGGTGCCGGTAATGGTGGGCGGGTCGTTGACGCCCGCAATCGTTACGGTGACGACAGCGTTGCTCCGGTCGGAGCCTTTGGCCACGACGCTGACCGCGGCGCTATTAGTGTATGTGGCGCCGCTATCATCGGTTATCTGATACATGAAATGCTCCGTCCCTACAAACCCTGGGGCCGGAGCATAGAGAACCAAGGTGGAGGAAGCATTCGGTACCACCGTGCCGCCTTCGTCGGTCCCGCCGACGGCCGAAATGGGGCGGACACCGGTTGTATCGGGAAGCATCAAGTCATTGGCCAGGACATCCAGGGCGTTGTTAGTGGAGCCGGAAAGAACGCTAAATTGGTCGCTGTGGGTGACCAGGTTCCCTACATTCACGGTTACCTGGTTAGTGCCGCGGTTGCCGAAGCTGTCGGTGCTCTCATAGGCGAACACCTCACGGCCGATAAACCCAGGCCTCGGCGTGTAAAGCAAGGCGTTGTTCGGCCCTGGCCCGCTCAGGGCGACCGTACCAAGAACGCCGTTGGTCTCAAGCCCGGTGATCGAAAGCGCCTCAACCCCCAAAGGCAGCGGATAATCATTTTGCAGCACCGGCAGGACGTTGTTTGCCGTGTTCCGGGCCACACTAAACGCATCGGGGTTGGAATTCGCAGTCGAAGTGCTGACGACCTTCATACGAACGTGCCCCTCGGCGCGCGCGACCGTGCCGTCAGAAATCTCGTAGGTGAAATCTTCTTCACCGCTGAAATCAGGCGCGGGCGTGTAAAGCAGACTCTTGCCGTTTGGGCTGATCGTCACGGTCCCGCCATGATTGGGTGCATTCGCCTCAAGACCCACGTCGGTGATCGTGAGGGTCTGACCGGCGCTTGGCAGAATCACGTCGTTGAGCAGCACATCGACGGAATTGCTCACGCTGTTCTGCATCACGGAGAAGACATCGTCGTTCGCAATAAAGCCGCTGGTTTGGACCTGAATAGCGACGCTGGCGGTCGCCGTCCCGCCCGCCCCGTCCGAAATCGTATAATAGAACACCGTCTCGGGCGTATTCGATTGAACGATGGGCGAAGGGGTGTAGAGGAGACGGTCTCCAGTGGCATTGATGGAAACAGTCCCGGTAACACCGTTCGTATTGATTGCGACAATAGTGAGATTGGTGTTGGGTCCTGGCAGGATTTGGTCATTGGCCAGGACGTCGAGGGCGCTGGTGCCGCCGCCCACCAGGACCGTGAAGGTGTCATCGTTTGCCGTCAGGGTGTTTGAGCGATCCATCACTGTCACCGCCACGGTTCCGGTCGCCTGGGCGGCGCCGCCGCCCGAGACTTCGTAGGTGAAGTTCTCAGTATAAGGCGCGCTATTTGCGGGATTTGGCGTGTAGGTGACCGTGTTGTCCGGCCCCGCTCCGCTGATTGCGGCGGCGCCGCCATGGTCCGGAACACTCACGCCGGTGATGGTCAGGACGGTTCCCGAAGCTGGGAGGATGTTATCGTTGGCCAACACGTCCAGATTGACGGTCGTGCCCTTCGCGACCGTAAAGCTGTCGGGATTGGCGGCCAGGTGCCCATTGATGGCATCCACGGTGACCACAATGCTGACGTTGGCGGTGTCGCTGCCGCCCAATCCATCCGCGATCATATAAGTGAAGTCCTCCACACCTACGTAGTTAGCGGGCGGGGTATAAACGAGACTTCCGCCATCGGAGCTGATCGCAACCGTGCCACCCTTGTCCGGCGGCGTAACAGCGGTGATGGTCAAGGCGCCGCCGACCTGGGATAGCAGGGCGTCATTAGCCAAGACCTGGAGCACGTTTGATGAGCTGTTGCCGGCAACGCTAAACACATCGTCGTTGGCGATGGTCAAGCTATGGTCCATGACAGTGTAGGTGAACGTGTCATTAGTGTACTGGTCGGGCCCGAGCCAGTCGAAGTAACCGGTGGGGTCATAGCTGAAGCTGCCATCAGCATTGAGAGTAACCGGTACGTGGAACTTGCTGGGAACGCCCACCGCGGGGATGACTCGTAGCGTATCATCAGGCGGGAGTCCGTTGACATCCGGGTCGGAGTCGTTGCTCAGCAGGCCGGGAGCGGGTTCCAGAATGGGCGTCTTTTCGCTGGTGGCGTAGTGGTCGGCTTTCGGCTCGGGGGTGTCGTTCACGCCGGTAACCGTCACGCTCACGACGGCGTTGCTGGACTGGCCCTGGGGGTCCGTGACGGTATAGGTAAACGTATCAACGACCACCTCTTTGCGCGCCAGCGCGTTTAGGTTCGAGGAGACAGTCGGATCATAAAGGACACTGCCGCCCATGATTTGAACACTGGCTCCTTGGGCGCTGACCGGGCTGACGCCGGTTATCGTGAGCACTGGCGGCGTGGGATTTGTAATGCCGGTGTCAGGGTCGGTGTCATTGGCGAGCAGCGTCGCGAACGGAATGGAAATGGGCGTATCCTCGTCGGTGGCCACGCTGTCCGGATTGGCGGTGGGCGTGTCATCTACGCCAGTCACCGTGATGTGAACGGCGGCGGTGCCAATGGCGCCGTGCCGGTCCATCACGCTGTAATAAAACGTATCTTCCGCGGTTTGACCCGCCGCCAGCGAGTTGAGGAGGGCGCTGCCGCGCGGGTCGTAGGTGATATGGGTTTGGTTCCGGTCAAAACGAATGTCGAGGGTGACCCAAGCGCCCAGCGCGCTGAGGGTTTGAAGGGAGTTGGAGTAGGAATCGGTGCCCTCGACGGAGATAATGGCCAGGGTTGTGCTGTCGTCATCGCTGTTCGGATCCGTGTCGTTAGCGAGAATGGTGTCGGCGGTGGTGAAGTCCAGCGGGGCATCCTCGCTTGTAATCAACTTCGCATTGGTGTTGGTGCCGTCATCCTGAGGGGTCGGCGGCAGATTCACACCGGTGACGGTCACGCTCACCGTTGCGGTCGCCTTAAAGAGGTTGTTGCTGATCTCAGTCGAGGTGCTGCCCCGAGGCAACTGCGGCAGGCCGTTGGAATAGTCGAGAATGGTGTATTGGAAGGTATCGACGATATTGCTGCCCCCGGGCAAGGAACGTAGAAAGGCCGAGCCGGTTGGGTCGTAGGCCACACTCGCTCCTAGAGTCGGCGAGTCATTGATGCTGATGGCCGCCCCAAGCGCGCTGAGGCTATTGGTGCCGGTGACACCCGGCGTGGTTCCATTAGTGACGCCGACCCCCACGACGCGGAGAGTCTCAAAACGATCGGCATCCACGTCGTTGCTGAGCACGGGGATAATGGGCAATGGCGTCTGGGCGTCCGTGGCGGCGCTATCGCTGTAGGCCAGAGGGGGGGCGTTGCCGGCGGCCAAGGGCGTGCCACTGGCGTCGTACCCCGGAGCAGATAACTCGGTCGAGTTGGGCGTCCGTCCCCCCTCCTTCGCCACCACGAGTTGATAAGGAAGGTAGTTGCCCTGGAATTGTGGACTGAGCACGATGGATTGGTGCGCCGGCGCGAGGTAGGTTTCGTTCGGGTCCGATGACGTAAACTCGCCGACGTAGTTGACCTCGAGCACAACCTGGTTGGACGGGTTTTCCAACGTGATCGTATCGGAGTTGGTGTCCATCAGGAGGTTGCCCGCGGCGATCTGCGAGTAAACACCGCCGGGCAGCGAGGCAACCGTCGCGTCATGAGAGAAGAGAACCAACGCTTCGCCCGGGTTGAGAAGTTGGCTGGAGAAGGTGTGGCGGAGGGTTCCGTGAACAAAGACCTGGTAGCCGCCTAGGTCCAACGCGGCCGAATCGTGAGGCACATAGAACTCGATAAACTGGTCGTTGATACTTGGCGGATCGAAGTTGATCTCCTCCATGACGACCCGCCGGGAGGCGCTGGCCTCGAAAGCGCCGATGTCAGGATGGCCATCGACTCTCCAGTAACCGCGCTGGTCCGTGCCCTGGGTATCGTAGAACGTTGCCGAGGGGGCGTTGGAGATGCTGGCATCAATCGCGGGGCTGTTGGTGTCGAGGGCAAAGGTCAAGGTTTGGCCACCACCGTTGTTTGCCAGCGGTAGCAGTTCCGGGTTCGTGTTGGTTTGGTCCAGAAGGAAATCGGGGTCGAAGATCGTGACGTCGTAGGGCGCTCCCCCAATGGAGAAGATGGACGCCGTCGAGTCATCGGAAAGGTTGCCACCCAGAGAAGTAATCGCGCCGCTCTCATCCACCTCCAGGTTTTGGCCCTGGCCATCGGCGACGATGGTATTCTGCAATTGAACAAAGGCATTGAACACGTTTGGCCGAATCGAGCTGCCCTGGCCGGAGGCGTCCACGTTGTCGTGGAAGGTGCAATTCAGAACGTAAACGTCCAGCTCCACGCCAGGGTCGAAGTCCTCGACATAAAGCGCCCCGCCGCCCGTCCCGCCCGGCGAAAGCTGCTGGTTGGCGGCGAAGGTGGAGTTGACAATGCGGCACGGCAACTCGGTGTAAATCGAGACGCCGCCGCCACCCTGTCCCAGGGTTGCTCCCGTGCTGTCACCGCGGATGAGGCAATGGTCCATGCTGAGGCCGCCTTGGTTCACGTCGATGCCGCCGCCCCAGACCTCGGCGTGGTTGTCTGTCACGGCGCAGTAGCTTAACTTCAGGCTCCCCCCCGGGTTGACCTCCACGGCGCCGCCGGCAAACGAATCGTAGCCTTCGGTCAGGTTCAGCCGATTGATGGTCACATGCCCGCTGACCTGGAAGAGCTCAACGCCTGGGCTGCCGTTAATCTCGCCGCTGATGCTCAGCAGGTTGGCCCCGGGACCGTCCAGGGTCAGATTCTTGTTAACAGTGATCGGGTTCTGGAGGTGAATGGTCGCGGGATAGTCAGGCAGGCCCAGGGCCGGCGCCCGCAGGTCAAACGTAATATGATCGCTGTTACCAGCGTCCAGGACGGCTTTGCGGAGTGTGCCGTTCTTATCGGCGTCGGCCACATTGGGGTCGGACGGGTCATAATCGGTGGTCTTGGTGACCACCAAGGTGCGTTGGGTCTGTCGCAGGATGACCTCCAGGGTCGCGGCATCGGAATTGCCCGTCTGGTCCACCGCGCTGATGGAGAACACAATGAGCGTTCCCAACACCAGGTTCGGGTTGGGAGTGAACTCCAGGTTATTCAGCGCCACCGTCGCGTTGCTGGCGCTGGAGTTGAGCTGGTAAATGCCCGGAGCGGTATTCGTGAAGCCGTAAGCGGCCAGACTGTTTGACGTGAAGTCGCCCCAAGTCAAATTCGTGACTTGCAGCGTCAGTGTGACGTTCTCGGAGCTGGAGACCTCCACCGCGCTCAGCGGCTTGAGCGGGGGGGTCACGGGCAAAGAGACCGGTTCTACGGTCGGCACGCTGATAGTCGGTCCGCCGCTCGTGGCCGCGACGCGAACCACGGTTCCGCTGTTGGACACCAGCCCGCCATGACTGTCGTCGGCCGTGATGGTGAAAGTGACGTTTTCGCTCAGCCCCACTGGCAACCGGTGTGGCGTGGGGGCGAAGACCAGTTGACGAATGGCAGTGGTAACGGTTGCAGGAGGGCCGACGATTGTGTAGCTGGCATTGTTGCTGACCACGCCGGAGAGGCCGAGGCTGTTGGTGGTGAAGCTGCCTTTGGCATTGTCGTCCAACTGAATGGTCATCGTAAGCTGTTGTTGGCCGAGCTCGTCCGGGTCAGTGACCAGGACCGTAGGGAAAGGCGCGAGGGTCTGGTTATCGTCGATAGTTACCAAGGGAGAGGTGCCTTGGATAGCGGGGGGGTCGTTGACCGGCGTCACAATAACCGTGGTAGTGCTGTCGGGCGCATTGGTGACGCTGCCGTCCACGAGAATGATCGAGAAGACCGTCGTTTCATTCGTCGAACCGTTGATGCGGTTCGGGGTGGGCTGGAACAGGAGCTGGCGGATGGCCGCTGTGGCGCCCTCGCTGGTGCCGCTAAAAACGTAGGAGGCAGGCGTTGTGCCGGTGGACTTGACAAAGCCGGAGAGATTGATGAGCTGGCCCTTGGCATCGTCATCGAGATGAACGATCACACTAAAGGCGCCCCCGTTGAAGCTTTGGATGCTCACCGTTGAGAACGGCGCCACAGTGCTGTCATCGTTGACCCGCTGGCCCGTCCGCGTGCCGGACAGGCCCGGCGGAGTAAAGGGAGTATAGACGTCCACTGCGGCGGCGTTGTTGGTCGCCGCCCCGCCGTGATTGTCAGCGACGGTTACGGTAAAGGTGACCGAATTGGTGGCGGTCAGTGGAAAGCTCTGGGCTTGAAAGGCGAGACCCTGCAGGCCCAAGGTGGCTTCCTGCGAGGTGGCGTCGGGCAGCGTGAAGACGGTCCCGCCCGTGACAAAGCCGATGCCCGCTGGGGCGACCAGTTGGCCGTTGCCGTAGTCGCCAGCGAGCGTTACTTGGAGCGTCAGGCTTTGGCCCACCCGGTTCGTGTCGTCGCCCACATCGACATCACCGACCACCGCGGTGGCGAAAGGATTGATGATGAAGCCGGTTTGAACAAATTGGGGTGCAGTGGAAACGCCGCTGATAGTGGGCGGGTCGTTGATCGACAGCGCGGTGACCGTGTTCGTCCCCATCACCGTCAGATTCGAATCGGTCACACTTACAATGAACGCTGTGACGTCATTCGAGCCGACCGGCAAGCGATTTGCCGTAGGTTCAAAGACCAGGCCTCGAAGGGCGGTTGTGACCTGGGTTGGCGTGGCCGCGTAGGTGTAGCCGTTGGTAAAGTCACCCGTAAAGCCCGAGCTGTCCAGCTTCAGCAACCCCGTCGCCGAATCGCTCTGGAAGATCGTCACCCGCACAGGCTGCTGCCCCTGGTTATCCACGTCGCCGACGGTCGCTCCCGCAAACGGCGCCACGTTGGCTTCGTCTGTTGTGTTCGTGGAGGTCAGTCCAGTGAGCGTAGGAGGATCCTCCACTGGAGTAATGGTGACCGTCACCGTGTTCGTATCCGAATAAAGAGTGGGGCTGTTGGTATCTGCTGCCCAAATAGTGAACGTGACCGTTTCAGTGGAGCCGATTGGCACAAGATTGTTCACGGGGGCAAAGACAAGGGCGTTGACTGCGGACGAGGCGTCCGTGGCGGATTCCGGCCCGATGGTTGTCATGGCGTTCGGCGAGCCGCCCAGACTTCCGTAACCGGTCGGAGCCATAGTAATAGTGACGGTCACCGGACTGCCGCCGCCGTCACTGACGGTGGCGTTCTTAAGCGGCTGGTCCGTCTGCTTGTCGGTGAGAGACAACGAGGTGCTCCCAGTAATGTTGAGCGTGGGCGCATTGGCGGCCTCCAACCTGTTGGGCAGGCCCCCTACAGACAACAGAGCCAGCAAACCAACCAGCGCTTTAAACGAGTGTCGAACTGGGTTCATTGGTTTCATGAGAATCGAAATCACGGTGAGCCCGGAAACGCCGGGGGCATCTCCTCCGCCGCATTGGCGAGGGTCGTTGTGGGATAGGCGGTTCCGGCAAGGACCCGCGGATAGGTTTGGATTGGGACGGAAGCGCGCAGGTTCTGCTGGAAGGCTGACTCCAGCGCGTGACGCTTCTGTTCGAGCAAACGGCGTTGAATTGGGCCCTGCACTTGCGCCAGGGGCACCACCGTTGATTTGCGCGAATCAAGTCTCATAACGAGGTAAAAACCGTCGGGTGCCTCAATGACCGGGCTGATGTCGCCCCTATTCTTCAACGCGAAGCCGGCGGCAACCACCGCCTTGGGCCACCGGTATTCCGGCTGCTCCTGGTCAAACCAGCCGACATCCCCGCCACGATAGCGGCTGGCCTGGTCCTCGGAATACTTCACCGCCACAACTCCGAAGCCGCGCGCGTCGGCGGGCAGCGCCTCGGCTTGTTGCCGGGCTTTCCGAATCCGCGCCTCCAATTCGGCAACCTTCTCCGGGCGCATTCGCGAATGGCGTCTGATGCAGATCAGGGCTAGCCGGACCTTGGCCGGCCGCGTATAGCGGGGAAGGGCTTTTTGGTAGGCGGCCTGGACTTCCTCGGGCGAGACGCGCACGGCCGCCAGGCGGGGCATCAGGTCGCGCTCCTCCAACGCACTGGCCAGGAGATCTTCGTAGCGGCGCCGCACCTCGAAAGTGTTCTCCAAACCCTCGGCTCGAGCCTTCTGGAGATGCAACTCGCGGGTGATCATTTCACTTAGCAACTGCTCCCGGTCGGGCAAAGGCAACCTGGCCTTCTGACGCCACTGGACCTCACGCTCGAAATCCTTCATGGTGATCTCATGCCGGCCAACCTTGGCCAGAACCTCGGATGAGGGGGTAGTCTCGCGCGAACAGCCGGCGAGCACCGCCAGAGCCGCGGCGATGGCAATTCCGCCGCGTCGAGCCCGCGAGTGAATCGACGCTTTGGGAATCATGTCGATGCGAATGAGTGCGGTTGATAAGCGCATGAGCGGCCTTGGGGGTTAGGGCTTGGGCGCCAAGCGGACCCGCATGAACTGATGGGGCGTGGCGCTGACGGGGCTCGTGCTCCGAAAGCTCAGCGTCTCCAGGTCGTTGCTGGCGGCGGCGGGAGTGAACTGTTCGACCTCGTTTGAACCTGAGAGCCAATCGAACAGGTTGCTGGAAACCTCTACGACGTAGTCAAAATCCGACACCGCCGCCGGGCGCTTGAAGCTCACCGAAAGCCGATCTCCCGAAATCCCGAACACAGGCAGGCCCGTCGAGGCGCGAGGGTTGAGCGCATCCAGTCCGAACGCGTATCGGAAAACATTCGGAATCCCAGTATGACCCGGGTCCTCGGCGCCAAACGTTGCCGTGTCTTCGGTCGAGCCTGGAAAGTGCTCTTGTTGCCAGAGGCCCAGCGTCAGCCGCTGGGCGACGAGAAGCACGCGAGCGGTCGATGGGCCTACGATCTTGTACGCCGGGTCCGGGTTGAGCGTCAGCACCACCGACTCGACCCCGTTCGAGATGGCCGCGTTAGCCTCCGGCAACACATTGATCAGGGCCGTCGTTTGTTGTGGCAGGAAGTTGACGTAGGAGGAAATGGCGGCGTAGTGGCTGGCGGAGGCCGTGCCGCCGATGCTCAGCCGCACCAGGACACTGCTATCGAGCACCCCGCCACGGGTAAGCAGGAAGACCGGCGGCGATTGATCCGTAACCGAGGCGACCGGCTCCAGCACGCCGATGGAGAGCTGCGGGGCCAGCGGTTCGATGCTCACCTGCGCCACGGAAGGTGTCCCGACCCCGTAATCGGAGCCGGGCGCCACCGCTACTTGGACGTACTGGGTAAACACCGCGTTGTTTGGATAGGGGCTGATCGACAGCACCACGGTCCGTTGCCCGGGAGCGAATGTCACCAGTGGCGAAATGGCCTGGTAATCGGAGCCGTTGACCGCCGAGCCGGTGATCTGCAAGGAGACCGTCAGCGCGCTATTGGTGTCCCCGGCTCGCGTGAAGGTGAGCTGGCCCGGAACAGGCCCATTCTCACTGGCCTTGGCGACGGTGGCTTCGATGGAAATGCTCGGCGGGAAGACTTTGTCGCCCACGAGCAGGCTGCGGTTGTCCACCAAAGCAGGGAGATCGCTTTCAGATAACCCGGCCCCAGGGAGTGTCACGACCATGTCCGTAAAGCCGGTACCGGCGCCGCTGAAATTGATTCCGAGATAGGAGGCGGCAGGCGTGCCGGTCAGTTGCACGTAGTTGGTCACGTAGCGCGCGGAACCGGTGAGCAGGCGTGAGATGTCAATGGCATCCCCCTCCGCCGGATTGAAGTCCTCTATCGTATCGTTGCCGTCAGACGGGTCGCTGAACACAAAGAGGTCGGCCCCACCGTTGCCCCGCAGCGTGTCGTTGCCCCGTCCACCGACCAGGATATCCCCGGCCATCCCGCCTGAGAGGTGGTCGCCCGCCGCTCCCCCCACCAATACTTGCGGGCGGTCGGCCCCGTAGCTGGCGACGAATTGCGCGTACTGATCCTGGGCCAGGCCGGAACTCGGCACCGCCAACTCCTGGGGCGCGGCAGCACGCGAGGCGTCCCAAACAATAAACCCGTGGTCGCGGCTCAAGAAATAGTTCATGAGCATCTGCTGCTCTCCAGGCGAGAGGCCCGCCAAGGCCGGGGCACCCCCCGGAGAGGCCGCCGCAGCCTGGGCAAGTTGCATAATGCCGTCCGGGTAGGAGGGCCGGTACACGTCCAGAATCACCGTGCCCGTGGCGGCAGGATGGCTCGGGTTTTCATCGTGGAGTGAGACGGAGAAGCTGTCCTGCGCGGCGGCGGAGCCCGCCCCCTTGTGAACGAAAATGAGGCGGCCCTGGTTCACATCCGCTTGCGTAAATGTGGAATTCAAGCCCAGGGCCGCATCGTGGTTGGTGGCATTGGGCGTGGCGTCGCGGAGAAAGATTGTGCCGGTCTGTGGCAGAGCCGTAAGAGTGTAAAACAGGTTTGTTGGAGCGCTATCCGAATCGACGGCCTGAAGGAGGAGTCCGCTGGTGCCGTCGGCATAAACGGTGAGCTCGGTCGTAGCGAGCGTAGGGATCCGATTATCAATGCTAGGATTTCCGCCCATGAGGAACTCCTGGAGGGCAGTCCAGCCGTCTCCGTCCGCGTCCGCATTGGCATCCGTTATACCGTACTTCGCCTTCCACCAATCCGGGATGCCATCCCCGGCGGTATCGGCTTGAGGACTGAGGACCTCGAGGTCCAGCCGATATGTGGCCGCGCGCAAGGCTTCCGAGACGGTGAACGTACTCGAACCGGGCGCCAGGATGGTCGCCGGAGACCCATCGACGGTGATTTGCCCCAGGGTGCAGGTGGCCGGTTGAGCCGCCAGCGGCACCGCGTTACTCGACGCGGTCAAACCATACCCCAACGCCTCCTGCGGCACTGGCAGTTTGTAGGAAAACCGGCCTCCAGCGAGGGGTTGCAAGCTAGCGGTCAAAGTGATGGGGGTGCCGTCCGGCCGGTTAATGACCCACACCAGGGTGCCTTGGGTCAAGAGGTCCTCCTGACCGCTCGTACGGTTGATAACCTGGCCGTAGAAGATCGTATCCGGCTCGGAAATTCCGCCGTGCGCCTGCCAAACCAAGCCCGCCGCCGAGAGGAGGATGAGCTTCTGAAGCACGTGTCTGAGGCAAGTATTCATAACGCCTGTCCTTGGTAGATTAGTTTCCGGAGAATCCATAGCTGTTGATGACAAGCTTGATGTCACGCACGCTGTTGATGAAGAGGTCCAGCCCGTGGCTCGGATCCGCGTTGAGGGTGGCACCCGGGATGATCAACATCCACTTGGTGTTCCAAACCGAGCGCCCCACCAGCCTCGCATTGTACACCAGGCTCGACTGTTCGTCCGGCGTGAGGGTGTCCTGGGCGAACCCAAAGGCGCGCAGGCTTGAGAAGCGCCGCGTCTCTCCGAACGTGCCGTTGAGGCTATCGGTGAGCGGTCGCCAGTTCGGGTCTTCAAAATTCGCCGAGGTGGCGGGGTAAGGGATGGGGATCTGTTGATCGAGTACATCCCACATGCGGACAGACAAGTCCGGGCTGTTGGGCACGGTCATGATGTCCTCTCCAACCGGGAGGAGATAAACGCGGGGAGTTTGACTCAGGTCGGCCACATCATAGCCGGAGAACCAAACCCCCACCGAATTGATCTTGGTCGCATAGACGCTCGGGTCGTAGCTGTTGTCCATGCCGCCCAGCGGCCAACCAAAGAAGTTTTTGTTCGGCGCGATGACCGTGGTGAAGGGAATGACCAGGCCGGGCTGAGGCCCATTGGTTTCCGCTGAGAACGGGCGGCAATACTCGCGAAACTCGGGCACCTGCCACAGGTCCGGTGTGTAGATGGAGGCGTTGAGCAGAGCCTGGTGCCAAGCATCATCAGAGGCCGCGTCCGGAAGAATGCGGAAGTCCTCCGTGCGCAGCGAGAAAGTCGTGGTCTCAATCTGCGGATTGTTCAAGCCCATCTGCGCTTTGAGCACGCCGTAGTTCGCCTCGAGTTTCGCCAGATCCTCGGCCAGTCCGCCCGCGCCCACCTCCGGTTGACCGTCGCTGCCCACCAGCCCAATGGTTTGCTGCTTCACGATGTCCGCCAACAGGTCCGCGGGAGAGGCCGGGTCGTCATAAGCCAGGTTGAGGTCATAATCGTAGGCGGTGCCTGCCAGGTAGGCATAGCGGGCGGCGATGTTAAAGGTGGAGCGGTACTGCTCCAACGCGGCATTGCGCGAAATGCGGAAGGTCATGTCCTGATAGCGACTCCGCTGCGTGTCGGCTGCGACGCGCTTGTTGAAGGCGGTCCGCGACGCGATGAGTCGCTGGCCCTCGGCAAGTTTGGCCTGATACTCGTCGGAGAGTTGTGAGAGCACCTGCACCTGCTTAAAAACCGCGATGCGCGCCCCCGACTCGTTGCTCGCGTTGAAGTTTAGGTTTTGCAAGTCCTGGAGCATGTCGAAGTTTTGATTCTGCTTCTCCGCCTCAAGGGCGAAAATCGCGTCACCAAGTTCCTTTGCCAGGTCAGTCGCTCCGGCAGCCTGGTCCAATCCAAACTTGACGCCGTTAAACGTCTCCTTGACGCTCTCCTGAATAGCCTCCAAACTCGCTCGGATCGGCGCCAAGGCATCGCCCAAGCCGTCAGAAAAACCGACGATAGGCGTATCGGTCGGGACCGCTTCCTTTGCGGTCTGCTCCGGTATCTGGGCGGCTTCGGAGGTGACTCCCACAAGCCCCGAGGCCAGTTTCAATCCGTAGGAGGCTACGTTGAGCGCCGTGTCGAAACCAATCTGGCCCTCCGTGAGCCCGAGGATGCTCGCGTTCCAGTCGTATTTGGCGTTGAAGTTCTGCAGGTCGATTATGTACTGGGCGGAGGCGGCGCTCCAATTGTAAATGGCCGTGTTGAGATCGGCCTGGGCCTGGAGCATCTGCGTGATGAGCGTTTGGAGTTCGCCGGGCGAGGAGCGTTGGCCCCAGTCGGCCGGCGCCACGTAGGTGTAGCCCTTGGCCATGATGGGCAGGTTCAGGCTGGCCTGCATGTTCGTGTCCACGAAGCTGTTAACGTTTGTGTCAGTGAAATCGCTGTAATTGACCGAGTTGGTGATGGTGCCCGCGTCTTGGAAGGAGAAACCATAGCTGCTGAGCCAACTGTTAGCCACACCAGCGAGAAGACCTGTGCCATTGATCAGGCTTTGTATCCCATCGCCGTTGAGGGCGGCTTGATAGCTCTGAACGTACGCCGCCGGCGGTTGCGGGGCGGTGTTGTCGTTCAGCGTATTCACCGGGACGTACATGTAGAGCATGGTATCCGGTCCCTGATAACCGGCCGGGTAGGCCTTGCCCGTCCCAATCGTGCCTTCGTAAGGCGTGCCGAAGATCTCGATCAATTGGTTGCGGTAGGACACGTCCTGGCTGAAGACCTCCTTGTTGTAGTCCTGTGTCGAGTTGGCAACCTGGCGAATCATGTTGTTGAGCTGATTGGCGTTGTCGAAGGCCGCCTTGGCGTTGTCCAGGGCCTGGACTGCGCGCTGGTAAATCTGGTCGAAGTGTAGAAGGCCCTGCACGGCGCTGGTGCCGATCTGTGCGGTCGAGCCGACTTCCAGGAAAGTCGGGTCAATATCAAAGACCAGCGCGCCGTTGGCCAGCCCAAGAGGATTGTTCCCCTTGTCCACCTGGTCCATCGTCGTCTGGATGGCGTTGAGGCCGGCGGCAACCTGGGCAATGTCCTGGACGGTCGTACGATCCACCTTCTGAATGCCCGTATGGTTTGTATTGGGATCGAGCGCCGGCAGCAGGGCGTTGGCCGTGACCCAGTCAAAGAAGGCGCCCTGGCCCGCGCGGTGCGCCCAGCCGTCAACGCCCCAGGCTCGGTTGGGATCGGTGTCGGTGTAGCCCTGCCACTGGCCTCGCGGGTCGGCGACATAGTTTTCGCGGTAGGTAAGATTGACAATATCGGCTCCCGCTTGGGCCTTGGCGGCGGCTATCTGTGCGAACGTCCGTTCGTCAAGGTAATCGACCGGGATGACGATGTTCTGGAGGTTGTAGTACTCCGAACGGGAGACCCAGTTGAAATTTGGGTTGCGCAGCAAGTCATATTGCATCTTGAGGGCGGTGAGGTAATCGCCCCAGGCGTCCCCGTGCCCCTGCGGATAGAGAATCATTGCGTCGTTTTCGTCAATGAATCCGTCCTTGTTCACGTCGCTAATGTTGTACTTCATCGCATACGCCGCCTCACCCTCCCCTTTGGTGAAATTCCAGAACAGACGATTATAGACGGGTGCTCCCTTGTTGTCATCTTGTCCGCGCAGCAGCGCCAGCTCCTGGTCCAGCAATGAGGGAACCTGGTTTTCAAACGCGAAGATGGACGGGGCCAGGTTACCGTATTGGGTGCTGTCGCTGCCGAATCCGATGGTTGGGTCCAAGGAATCTGAGTAAGCCTCGTTGCCCAACAACAGATAAAACTCGCTCAGCCGGGTTGAAGCCAGTTCCAGGGCGTTGGCGATAGCCGGGGTTGAGATCGGCGTGGAGAGATCGATGCTCAGGTCCTCGCCGCGTTTAAGAATGGTTTCATACAGATCGATCAGGCCCACGTTCTCAATTACGTTCTTGTCCGGGTTGAGCGCGACCGGTCCCTCGTAGCGCGGCCCCAACTCCTCGATGATGCTTGAGTAGGTCGCCGGGTTGTCACCCGAGAAATCATTGATGCGAGCCTCGTAGGGGTTGATGCGGTCCAATACGCGCTTTATCCAACCCTCCGCCAATTGCGGCTGGTAATCGGGCTGCCCATCCTCATCGAGATCCTGGGGCGTGGAATTGCCGGCTCCGGCCCAATCGTAGGGGATGCCGGGCTTGCACTTGCCCAGAACACAGCGTTGTTCGCCGTTGGGCTGAGGTACCTCCCAGTTCACGCCGTCGGTCACCTCGTTCTTGTGGCGGTAACGAACGAAAAAGAGCGTGTCGGCCAAAAGGGCTTCCGGGGCGCTCGGATTCCCCTTGAGTTTGAGCTGGTAGAACCCTCTGCCTTGATTGCCGGAGGTATCGGCGAAGAGCTTCCAAGGGGTGGGCGAAGCCTGGCGGTCGGGCGGCAGCGCCGTCGTGCCGTCGTCCGGGCGATACCACCATTCAAAGACCAGGTCGTCGGCATTGCCCCCGAAGTCGCCGGTATGGCGCAGAACGATGTTCTCGTCAAAGACGTTGTCGGAGAGGATGACCTGGATGGCGCCGCGATAACGCTGGCTCTTATCAACCTTGATGATGTGCAGCACCACGGGTGACGAGCCCAGGCTGTCATCATTGTTCTCCGCCAACGTGACGTAACTCACCGGCGGCGTCGCTTTGGTGGGATCCAGAAAATCAGGGTTGGCGGTTACCGCCAAGCCCGGGCCCAGGGCGGAGATCTGCGCCGGCTTGTTGAGCAGCACCAGCAGATTGTCTCGGACCTGCCCGATGCTGTCTGTCGGCAAACCCAAAGCCGAGATCGCGCTTTGAATGGTGCCCAGCAGCGCAATCTGCGCCGACGTAACCTGCTGGAAATTCTTGTCCCGGGCGGTTTCCGGAGTCAGGCCGATGTCGTAGGCATCGTCCGGCTGGGCGCCGCCATTGAGGTCGATGCCCGCTGGGTTGCGCGAGAGCACGTAGAGCTGCTGCACGGCCGCGGTCCAGTTGGGATCGTCGGACTCCAGGTTCGACAACTCATCCCGCTCTCTGGCCGTCATGATGTTCGGTTCCAGGACATACACCGCCGGCGGCGGCGCCGTCAGTGTCGGATCGGCGATGTCCTTGTCGTTGAGAAAGCCCTTCATCACGAGAAGTCCGTTGATGGGGTCGTAGAAAATGCGCTTCTTGAGCGAGGCGGAAAGTTCATTAAAGACATAATTGCCATCCTGCACGGTAGTCCGTTGTGTGGCGGGCAGAAGCTGCTGCGGAAAGTCATTCACGGGCAGGCTGACGGCGCGTTGCTCCAGAGCCTGGTACAGGCGGACCGTGTAATGATCGACCGTCAGATCCGTTCTAAGCAGGGGGTTGAGCGTGTCAAATACTACCTCGCCCGAAGCCCATCCAACCACACCGGGCAGCCCGGCCGTATCCTGAACCTGTATCGTTCCGTCCGGTTCAGTGACTACAGTAGTGGGGTTGTCCGCATGATACTCCCCACCGGGAAAGGTGAGGGTCTCGCCGACTTTGAGGACGGGAACATTCTGGGGCCAGACGGTAGTATAAATGACCCCCTGAGCCTGCGGGGTCTGGTCGTTGCGGCGGTAGTCAATATTGAAGAAATTGCTGCTGTAGGCCGCGGTGTTCGGGAGCCAGGCCACACAGTCTCCCGGCAGCTTCGGATCATTTGGCGGCCACCAAAAGTCCGGGCTGAGCGGATAATAAAAGTACATCGTGAAGAAACTATCGCCGGACACGGCCCAGGCGGTGCCTTTATGATCGCGCCAATAACAGCGTTGGACAGTCGGTTGGCCATCCTTGCCGTAAGTGCCATCGCAGGGAGTGGCGCCGATGACCACAGGCAATGGATAGAAGGGAATCACCGGTTCGCCGGCGTTCATCTGTTCGTTAAAGCCGTACGAGTAACTGAGATTGCCGGCGTTGAAGTTTGTGGCCGTCAGCGCCACATTGTACACCTTCATCTTATACTGCTGGTCCAAGCTGTCGTAGAACTGGACCAGGACGTACGGATCGGAGGTGTAAGTCGAGTCGCGATTGGTCACATTGAGGTCGTTGTCGCGCAAGGCGTAAGCGGCGGCGGGCCGTGGAGAAACCGACGCGTACCGCAGGGAGGGCGCCATGAGCGCGTGCTCTTCGTTGGGGTTGTAGCCCGGCTTGTTGGGATCCGGCTGGTTGTAGATTTGCACTTGCTGGAACCGCGTCGGATCAAAGGTAGTCGTAGCCGGCACATAATTGGTGCCGACGGTCTCGGCCGGAGTGACAATCTGGTCTGTGCCGTTGGGCGCCACGCTTTCACTGCCGTACCGGCTGGCTATCACGATGCGCTCCAGGCCGGTTGCGGGCGTCGGCCAGGCGGGCGCATACCGCACCGCCTGGTACGGCCATAAAATCTTGTCCCGCCGCTCGTACCAGACAACCACCAACTGGTGATCCTGACCTCCCGCCGGATCCAGGTTTACCGGGATGATCGGCCCAACGATGTTCGTGCGGTCATAGACAAACGGGTCGTAGCGGGCATTCTGGAAGAAGACGTAACCGGACCCCAGTCCCGCGGTGTCGTAGGCGCTGGTAATTTGCTGGCCAATAATTGCCGTCTGAGTCGCCGGCAACTGGTCGTCCCACCGCTTGGTTTCCACCACGCGGACACGCAGGGTTTCGTTCGTGCCGCCCCGGCCCGTGTTGTTCACCTCTCCGAAGAGGAGCACGCTCCGGCCAGGACCGGTGGCGGTGAACCGGCCTTGGCTGTCCACCGCCGCGCCGGTGGTTGGCTCGGTGTATTCCAGGGCTTTGAACGTGACGAGGTCATTGGTGGCTGGATCCAGCACCACGGGCGGGGTCTGGGCAATATGCCGGTAGTGCGGTTCGGACGGGTATTTGAGAATGAGACGGATGATGACGCGGGCCGCCGGGTCGCCCGTCGTCTTCCAGTAGGACAAGATGGTGCCGGGGCGCACAGGATAGAACTTCTTGCCGACATCATCCCAGACGGCCATGTCGTTGGGGGTGCTGTTGGGCGGTCCACTGATGAGATCCACCCTGTCCGGAGCGAGGTCAGTGCGCAGGATGGACCGGACCGCCGGGTCATCGACGGTGTCAAACGTGACCGAGTTGCCGATATAGACGGTCTCCTCGAATATCCGATCCCCGTAGTTCCACATCACTCGAGCGGGTTGAACCAGGTTGGCCACACGCTCCGAGGCATAGACGACCGTGCCGGTGGCTCCCGGAAAGCCCTCCGGCACGTTGGTCAGCGTCAGGGTTGAACCATCGGCCAGATGGACGACATTGCTGGAAATCGTGAAGGAGGAATTCAGATTTGATAAAGCGCCTGAGGTTGCAAAGATGGAGCCGTCGCCGTTATACCATCCTTGGACCTGATCGGTGCCCAGGTGGAGGACCGTGCCGATTTCCAGGCGCGTATGTTCGTCGAAGTAATAGGTGCCGGTTCCAAGGCCACTGGGCTGGCTCGGCAGCAATGAGTTTGTCTGGCCCGGATCTTTGACCACCAGCACCAGGGGCAGACCCGATGACGCCGGGCCGGTCGTATCGACTTGCACGCCAATCTTGAGTTTCCAGTGATAGCGGATGAGGGCATTCGTGTTCATGACGAACTGCGGGACTTGGCGGCGCAGTTCGTCCCCGCTAAAGGCGAAGAAGTTGGTTTCGTTCTGGTTCAACGTGTTGGCAGGGCCGGCGGCATCGTAACCCGTCACGACGTACTTGACCGGCAGGCCCGGATGGGTCATGTCCAGAACGGAGGCATCGATGGCCGCAACGACGGTGTCATCCTGGGCAATCCAATGCTTTTGAACCGTTGGCGCGGGATTGCCCGAGGCCAGCGAGGTGAGGCCGGCTATCCCGGCAATCCCATGAACCGGGTCGCCCGTGCCGACGGTGCCGGAGAGGTCTGACTCGATGCGCAGGGCGTAGTCAATCGACCATTGAAAGGCGACCGTGGTGTCCTTGGTAATCACGAAGGTGTAACTCGAGCTGGAAGTCCCTCCCGTCGGCACGCTATTATCGACCGTGTAACCCGTGCATTGGATGCGCGTGTCCGCCTGGTCATCGGAAGTAACATCCCCCTGCGCGTTCCGAAAGATGAACGGCGGCACTGAGGCGGTGATCTGCGCCCCTTTAATCACGTATTGTTGGTTGGCACTCGTCGGGTTTCCCCCGACCAGCGGCCCCCCAAAAGGCAACACTTGGGTGCCACTCTGACCGTAATCGGAAACGATCGTCAAAAACACTCGCTCCGTGTAAGCCCCATCCGGGTCGAGCACCGCCACAAAGCTCTTGGGCCCGGCAATGGTGACTTGCGTCGTAGGATTGCCCAGCGTGACGGTGCCGTTCACGAAATAACCGCTCCAGAACAGCCTCTGCAACGCTCGGTTCCACCGCACTTTGGCCGAGGGACGGAACGAATCCGTAGTGCCGCCGGCGGGCTGATCGACCCATTGGTAATCCATGTCGGAGTTCAATTTGGCCACGAACAGACCGCTCTTAGGCGAAGAGAGCGAGGTGAATGGTCTGTCCTGGGACGGGTCAACGGTGCTCCGATCGCTGTGGCCCACGAAATCGACCGAACCCGGCCCGAAAGAGCCGGTCACATAGACGTTACCGTCGTTATCGGCGGTCACGCTGTAGGCCTGGTTATTGGCATTGCCCTTGACGGTGGCCCGGCCCTTGAGCCGGAGATCGGTGTCAAGTTTGACAATGTCAATGTCTTGGGAGCCATTGACCGACGAATCCGGCAGACCGATGGCCGGATTGTCGGCAATGCCCTGCCAAAAACCGGCGGCATAAACCCAGCCTTGCGAATAGAACAAGGCGTTAAACTCGCCACCACTGCCAGTCGTCTCCGAAGTGGTGAAATAGGCGCTCTCAAGATTGGAGAAATCGCCGGAGAACTTAACCACGTAAGCCTTGTTTTGCGGGTCCCGGAGGTTGGTGGGCTGCAGCCAGTACCAGTATGGAGTGCCGTGGGCGCGATAGGTGAACTCGGCAGAAGCGCCTCCTTCGTTCTGGAACATCACATAATCCACAACATGCAGTCCTCGGGCCAAATAGATCGTGCCCGTACTAGGCGCCACGCTGCGCAAGCCCGAATAGGTGAGAACCGTGTTGCCGTCCACCTTGACTTGTGTTCCGTCGTCAGTGGTGCTCATGAAATCGTAGTTGCCGGCGGACGAAATCCAGATCGCGCCGGTTGCGTGAAGCACAAAATAGTTGCCGCCACCGCCGGGAAAGGGTGCGTCGCCGCCGTACCAGCCATCGTTGCCGCTGCCAAAATTGATCTTGTCGAAGTAGGCGATATTGGTCCGCGTAGCGCTGGCTCCATTCAGGAGATTCAGCGCCGTAGTCAGGTCGCCCACGCTGCTGGAGGAATAAACCACTTCGACCTCCCACTGGCCATTGGGACTCACCGAGCCGTCCAGGTTCAACACGCCATTGGCAAAATGCCCCGCCGCATAGACTTCGCCGGCCTCGTCCACCGCGACCGAGTCGGCGGTGTTGCCTCCGCCGTCGCAGCCGTATGTTGTAAGCGCCAAGGCCGTGTTCGACAAATCGGAGTTGAGCTTGATCAAGATGGCGGCAGTATTGCCGCGCGGATGAGCTGTTTTCCCGAAGATGGTGGCCGAACTTGTCCCGGAAAAGGAGCCACACACAAAGACGTTGGCGTCGGTGCAATAGATCGCGTTGAGGTTCATTGCGACCCCGGACGGGAAAGCCAGTTCCTTCTCGGTAAGACCGGTGTCGGCGTTCAAACGAACGAGATTAGCCGCCCCCACGACGAACAGCTCGTTGGTGGAGTTGGGAGAGCTCGCGGATTGCACACACAGCGCAACGGGATTCACATCCGCAACCACCCGGTTTGTAGCTCCGTCGCCGCTCCACGGCATCTCGACCCCACTGGAGTCGTACTTGATTAGCACGGCTTGGTTACTCGCGTTACGCCCCAGCACATAGGTCACTCCGAACGAATCCACCGCCGTATCGACCACTTCCTCTCCCGCCAGCGCCTCAACGAAGGAACTGCTCCCAAAGGCCGCGCGCGGCAATCCACAAATCAGCACAAGGACCAGGGCGAGGGTCGCAGGCCGAATTCCGAGCGTGAAAAGGAGATGATGGCGATGAGGCAGTCTCAGGGAATCACGAGTCTTCATGGCGACGGTCAGGAGCATGGGTAAAGCCGGGTTACTGGTTCAGGGTGTCAACTTGGCTGATTCGATCCAGCGTAATGATCCCTTCGGTGATTAAACCGATGTTCTGCTCAGGCCCCAGCGGCTTGTGCAGCCCATGGATCTCTTCCCGGTAAGTCCCGGTGATGCGGTCCACGCCGAATCCGACGGTCTGAAAGGCGTTGGTGCCGGAGGCGGAGTCGAAGTGAATGGTCAAGTCGCGGGTGATCGAGTAGCCGACCGTGTGGTCGGGATTCATCCGGTGCCGAAATGGGTTGGTCGGGTAGCTGGCGCCCATGTAGAGGGTGCCGGTGAGCGTGCTGCCGGGGGCGAAAGTGCCCTGCATCGGCGCCTCGTTGAGCGCCACGCCGTCAGCCGCCGCGAACACCTGGGCGTCGGTCAGCGCCTTGAGCGCCGCGGCGTTGGCAGTGTCAATCTTCTCGCTCTGGCTCAGGGAAGTTGCATCGGCGCCGGATAAACTCTCCGCGGCGGCCCCCGCCGCAATGTCCGCGCTCGATAGGAAAGTGGGGGTCGCAATAAACGCCTCGTAGCCGGAAGAGAACGGCGCGACGCCGTTGGTCGAGGCCGTCTGGACGACCTGTTCGGCGGCATTGGTCGGGTCGGCGCCGGTTGCCGCGGCAACGGCGGCGTTGGTGGCGACCAGGTTAAGGATGCTTACCGCGTTGTAGTCGCCGAAATCGTAAGCTACTGCGGTGATGCGTTGACCGATGCTCGAGTAGTTGGGGTACAGCGTGGGGTCCGTGACCAATTCCACGTCCGGCGGCTGGTTGGTCCCCTTGGTCAGCACCGCCACACTCTTGAGCAGACGCACCTGGCCAGTGCCATCCACGTGCAGAATGATTCGCAGATGCGCCGGATACTGCACCGGGGTGGGAACCGACGGGTCGGGCGCAACGACTTGATTCGCCGCATCGACGCCTACGACCGTCTCGTTGACCTTGTTCAGGACAATCTCCCCCACCCAAAGACCGGCCGCCGACTCGGACGCTTGCGCCGCATCGGCCGCCAGCAACAGGCATGGCAGCAAAATCAGAATTCGTAAATTCATTCTCATGGGTTCGAGGCTTGGAAATTCGGCTATTGCGCCACGGCCGCCTGGAGTTGAGCGCGCGTCCCGCTCACCGGAATCCATAATCGCACCCCGATGTCGCCGGAGACCTCTAACAGCGTGCTTTGAACCGCGCTGGTCATTTTGTCGCGCCGGATGTTTAGCCAAAGCGACGCGCTGTCACCCGGTTCCAGGGAGGGCATCGCATAAACCGCCGGCAATGGAAAATTGAACCGGTTGATCCATCCTGGGCCGATGCCGCGCACCGAGTAATCAAGCGGCAGACCATTCCCGTTTGAGACAGTCTGGACCTGGACGTTCATCGGATCGGAGGAGGTGTTGACCACGCTTAACCAGGATTGGTCCGTACTCTCGAAATGAAGGCCCATCGCCGTGGGCACGTTCACCGTCAGCGGCCCCTGGAAATCCGAACTGCCATTGCAGTAAATCCAGTAAGCCGTTCCGGATTGCATCCGCGTCTGAATCGGGTCGCCTATCAGCTTCCATTGGCCATCCGCCAGTTGGTAAACGCGGCTTGGGTTCTGCGCCGGCGAGCTTGCGAAAAACTGGTGAAACGTCGGCGGCGCCACCGGGTCCAAGGAAAAGCCGAGAAAATTGAACGAATTACTCTTCCAGCGGACCCGGTCGAAACTCACGCTGCCGGAGACATTCCACGTGAAATCGCGCCCCGCGTAGATCAAGTAGGCCCGGTTGCCATAGATCATTTTCAGGTTCGAGAGGAATGTGTCCGGACGACCCGGGGCGTACCAGACACCCCACCCCTCCCGCTTCCATTGAATCGTACCCGGATTCTGGATGAATTGCACCGGCGAACTCACGGCGAAGTAGGTGGCCGCTATCGAAACGGGCGTATTGGTGAAGACCACGTCCGAATCCGTAGTTCCAGGCGTCACTTCCAGGAACACCGCGTTCCAACCCTTGTGCAAAGAAATGCTCTGGGTGCGCACGGCATCGGCCCATCCCAGCGAGGAACAAGCCAATGCCAGCAGAATTCCGATTCGGGCCTTCGGCCCCATTTTCCATCTGATACAGTTCATGACGCGCATTCTTCAACGAGGCCGGGCCTCATTACGCCGTTGTTTGTCATATCGACACACTAAGCCAATCGAAGGTGGGGAGCGTCTAAACTGCAGCGCAACGACACAACACACAGCCAACGATGGCCGCTAATCCGAGGAACACCGTTACCTTGCATGAGGCCGAACAAGAGTGCAAGGAAAAAAATTAGAAAACTTTCAAGAAGCCATTGGTATCCCTTATGGCATTCAGTCATTTGCCCCTCCATGCCACGCGGGTGGGCATACCATCGGCCCGTTTGGCATCGATGCATAAGACCGCCGCCCTACCGCCTTCCAATCATCAGCGTTTATTAGGGTGGATTCGCGGTTTGCGGTCCCAGGCAAGCAGGGGTGCGTGGCTGCACTGCGGGCCTACAACCTTCGATGGCGCCTGAATACTTCGAGCGGGTCTTCGCCGCGCTTGGCCCGCTGAGCGATGCGACTTGAGGGCCGGAAGCACTTGGTCGGGGGTGGTCGGATTGAGCAGAGAACGGAGTGATTGTCGCAGGATTTTCCTCAGTGTGTGTTTGGCTCATATATCTTTTGCAAGAGAGGAATCTCCTGTCCACTTCAAAGGCGGCGCAGGAGCCGGGCCCCGTCCGCGTGAATGGTGGCGCCGGCCACATAGTCGGATTCCGCCGACGCCAGGAACATCACGGCGCCGACGCAATCATCCAGGCTGCCGAGACGGTTGGCGGGAATGCGCGCCAGGAGCCGCTCACGGGTTCGGGTTTGGAAAGCGAGGCGCTGTTCATGTCGGTGAGGATCGCCCCAGGCGAGACGGCATTGACGGCGATGCGGTGTTCGGCCAGCTCCAGGGCCAGGGATTTGGTGAGCATTGCCAGGCCGCCCTTGCTGATGCTGTAGGCCGAGCGCAGGTTCAGCGGCACCGTGTCGTGGCAACCCGAGATGTTGACGAGCCGCCCGCCGCGGCCGGCGCCGACCATGGCGCGAGCGGCGGTGCTGGCTGAGCAAGCCGCTCATTCGGGCTGGATGGCAGACGGTAAACCAGTACCCAAACCAACAGATGAGGATCAATCCAGTGAGAACACAGGTTATTCTTCCATACTTCAGGTCGCGCAGCGCCAGGGCCCGATCCATCTCGGCTCTCGTTGATATCAGGCATTGGGCGAGTTCTTGCTCTTGTTGCCGCGAGGCCTGTGCCTGGCGCTGGAGCCGTGCAATGGCGGCTTCAGCAATCCTGGACGCGCGCCCAATACCTGCGCCGGCTCATCGACGGCCAATACCAGCAACGGCTCCAGCACACCATCCAGCTCCGCGTCAAAGCCGCCCGCTTTCCCGTCCTCAAAACCCTCGACCAGTTCCGCTGGGACTGGCCCACCAAAATCAACCGCCTCCAGGTGCAAAACCTCTTCCGCCTGGAGTTCCTCGCCCAGAAGGCCAACGTCATCTTCCTGGGCAACGTCGGGTTAGGGAAGTCCCATTTAGCCACGGCGCTGGGTTACGCCGCCTGCCTGGAGGGCCATTCGGTTCTCTTTGCCAACGCCATCGAGGTTATCAATGACCTGAGCGCCGCCCAGAAAAAGACCACTCTCAAAACCGAACTCAAGAAATACCTCCGGCCCCGAATGCTTATTTGGATGAAATTGGCTATCTGCCTATCGACCAGCACGGCGCGGACCTGCTCTTCCAGGTCATCAGCCAGCGCTACGAACGCGGCTCCGTCGTGCTGACCACCAACAAGCCTTTCAAACAGTGGCCCACCATCTTCAACAACGACAGCACCATTACCGCCGCCGTTCTGGATCGCCTCCTCCACCACGCCGAAACCGTGGTCATCGAAGGCACCAGCTATCGAATGAAGGACCAGACCCAAGGCTGATCCCCGCTCCCTCGGTTCACATCCCCCCCCCGCGAACCGGCACTCCCCGCTGCCGGTTCTTTCATTTTCGGCCATCATCGAACCCGCAATTTCAAACCGGCGCGTTTCCTACACGTTCGCACCGGCGGCCGCACTGTTCCTCAAGCGACCCCGGCAGGCCATAAATCCCGCCAGTCTTCACTCGCATCCCCGCCGCCTTGGCCGCGGTCAGGCCGGCGCGGATCCCTTCCTTCGTCAATTGCTTGCCGCTGCGCTTGAGGATGCTCTCCGACCCGGATTCCACGCCGAAATAGACCCGCTGGCAACCAGCCAGTGCCATCGCTTCGGCTACCTCGGCATCCACCGTGTCAGCGCGCATTTGGCCAATCCATTTCACCCCAACGCGGCGCCCAACTGCCCTCTCCGGTCACTTTCCCATCCGCGCCGCGATAGACCACCCCCTGAC
>JAJYHY010000065.1 GCA_021784555.1 bacterium | reverse complement strand
GAATTTTCAGGTCACCACCAACAATGGGGCCAGTTGGCAGACGTTGGCCGCTTATGCTGGCACCAGCGGGGGATGGTCGGAGCCGTCAGTGGACTTGTCGGCCTACGCGGGCCAAGCGGTTGAGATCGCCTTTGAGTTGCACTCCGGGAACTATTATCACGGTGGCGGGACGGGCTGGTTTGTGGATGAGGTGACGCTGGTGACGGGGCCGAGGACGACGTTGAGTGCCAACGTGCCGATGGATTTTGAGAGTGGGCTGGGGGATTGGTCGGTGGACAACGGGGTGTGGGCGGTGGGCGTGCCGACGGTGGGACCGGGAGCGGCGTACTCTGGGACCGACTGTGCGGGGACGGGACTGGCGGGCAACTATCCCTCGTATATGGAGTCGCGTTTGATCAGTCCGGCGTTTGTGGTGCCAGCGGCCGATCAGAACCCGCGGCTGCGCTGGTGGCAGTGGTTCAGTTTTGCCGGGAGTTATCTCGGCCGGGACGACGGCTCGTATGGTTATGTGGAGATTTTGGCAGGAACCAACGGCTGGCAGCGGCTGGGGACTTTCAGCGGGAGCAGCGGAGTGTGGACGGAGCCCTCGATCGACCTGTCGGCCTATGCGGGCCAGAGCGTGCAGGTGGCCTTTCATTTTCACTCGACGCACGACACTTCCACCGGCTGGTTCGTGGATGAGGTGACGCTGGTGACGGGGGCGATTGAGACCTTGACGCCCAACGTGGCGGTGGATTTTGAGAGTGGGCTGGGGGATTGGTCGGTGGACAACGGGGTGTGGGCAGTGGGGGCGCCGGCGGCGGGGCCGGGCGAGGCGTATGCGGGGACCAACTGTGCGGGGACGGGCCTGACGGGAGATACGGGGCCTTGGGAAAGCTCGGCATTAGTCAGCCCGGCGTTTGTTGTGCCTGTGGCCGGCCAGAACCCGCGGCTGCGCTGGTGGCAGTGGTTTGATTTTGGGTATGACAACGATGACAGCGGAAGCGACGGCGGGGACCTTCTCATCAGCACCAACAACGGGGCCAGTTGGCAGAACTTGGCCAGTTTTGGGGGCCAGAGTCTCGTATGGTCGGAACCGGCGGCGGACTTGAGCGCCTATGCCGGACAGTCGGTCCAGATCGCCTTTAGCTACCATTCGGGCGATCACAGCGACGCCTCCAGCACCGGCTGGTTCGTGGATGACGTGACCTTGGTAACAGGGCCCATTACGACCTTGACCCCCAATGCGCCGGTTGGTTTTGAGAAGGGCCTGGGGGATTGGTCGGTAAACAATGGGGTGTGGGCGGTGGGGGCGCCGCCGGCAGGGCCTGGCAAGGCGTATGAGGGGACCAACTGTGTGGGCACGGGACTGACGGGAGATACGGGGCCTTGGGAGAGTTCGGCATTGGTCAGCCCGGCGTTTGTTGTGCCTGTGGTCAGCCAGAACCCCCGGCTGCGCTGGTGGCAGTGGTTTGATTTTGGGTATGACAACGATGACAGCGGAAGCGATGGCGGGGACCTTCTCATCAGCACCAACAACGGGGCCAGTTGGCAGACCTTGGCCAGCTTTGAGGGCCAGAGCCTCGTGTGGTTGGAGCCGCTGGTGGACTTGAGCGCCTATGCCGGACAGTCGGTCCAGATCGCCTTTCGCTACCATTCGGGCGATCACAGCGACGCCTCCAGCACCGGCTGGTTCGTGGATGAGGTTGAACTTCGCTCAGGCCCGGACGTCTTCAACAATCCGGAATCCTTTGAACTCGGCCTGGGCGATTGGTCGAGCGATTCACCGCTCTGGCAAATCGGCCGACCCGCAAGCGGTCCACCGCTTGTGGACGTCAGTCGCGCTCATTCTGGAACGAATGTCGCCGCGGTTGTTCTCAGTGGCAATTATCCGGTGGGACAAAGCTCCCGATTAGCCAGCCCCAGTTTTGTTGTTCCGTCCGCTGGGCCCGGAAGTGTTGTCACATTCAGCTTTTGGGAGTGGTATCAATACGCCGCGGGTGATGCCGGCCTGCTGCAAATCTCAACCTGGAATAGATACTCCTGGCAGCCGTGGACAACCCTGCTTACCGCCGCGACCAATGGGACTTCGACCAACTGGACGGAAGTCGTCACCGACTTGAGCGCCTACGAGGGACAGTTAGTCCGCATGGGTTTCTATCATGCCGCCAATAGCGCAAGCTCGGCTGCCGGATGGGATCTCGATGACATTCAGGTCTCCTCGTTCGTCCCAGCCGGTTTGACCCTCGGCCAGCCGTTAACCAATACTTTCACGGCCAACGCCCAATACCAATACTTTGTTCTGCAAGCGCCGCCCGGCGGTCATTTGCTGATCAACTTGAATGCTTTAGGCGCCCAAGGTTACAACGAACTCTACTTGAGCCGTGGAATCCTGCCCACTCCGGGCTCATACGACTACCGCTTCTCAACCAACGGGGCAAACCAGTCGGTCTTTGCTGCCAACGCTGGCGCGGGCACTTGGTATGCCTTGGCTTACAATGCCGCCGGCTCGGTTCCTGAGAACTACACGCTTACCGCCCAATTTCTGACCGGTATCTATCTCGCCTCGGCCAGTCCGACCAACATCGGCAATTCAGTTTCAGGCTCGTTGACTATCGATGGTGCCGGGTTGTCACAAGCAGACACTGTCGCCCTGGTCAATGGCGGAGGTGTTTATCCGGCCACTAATGTGTTTGCTGTTTCGGACAGTCAACTTATTGCCACGTTCGATTTCCCCGCTATTCCGACGAACACGTATCAATTAACCGTTTCTTCCGGCACCAATTCCGCGTCCTTGCCATTCAATTTAACACAGGGCATTGGTCCGCAACTGGTGACCAAACTCCACGTGCCGAGCCGGATTGGCTACCACCAGCCAGCGACTATTTACGTTGAATACAGCAACACCGGCGACGCCCCCATGCCCGCGCCGCTGCTGACGCTTTCTGCCGACCAAGATGGGTTTCAGGGGGCCATTTTGACCCTGGACCCCTCAAAAATCGGCGAATACTTCTGGACGGCTTCCGTTCCTCAAGGCTTTGAACATTCCGTCCAATTCCTCGGTAGCGGCGCGACTCCCGGTCTGCTCCAACCCGGCGAAACAATGACTGTCCCAGTTTATTACGCCGGTTGGCAGCAGCCATGGGACTTCCGCTACCCGCTTATTTATTTTCATCTTGGCGTCCTCACCGCCACCAATACCGACGCGATTGATTGGGAATCTGTCAAATCAACCATGATTCCGTCCGCAACCACACCCGATGCCTGGGACGTCATCTTTGCCAACTTTACAAACCGGGTTGGGGTCACAGCGGGAGGCTATGTTCAGGCCCTCGATGACAATGCCACGTACCTAGCCAAGCTGGGCGAAAACGTGACGGATATTCCTGACTTGCTCACCTTCATCATCCAGCAGTGTTCCGGGCTGACGGTCTCACGGGCGCTCTCGAGTGCCGTGGACGCCGAAATGACCGCGCCCGGCCCCGCATTGGCCTTCCAGCGTACCTTCACCACCGACATCCGGGATCACTATCGGCTGGGCCGCTTGGGCTGGGGTTGGTTCGACAATTGGGACATGACACTTAGCGTTACTAATAATACACAAAGCGGCCAACCTGGTACGGTGACCATCATCGGCCCGGGCAGTTCCCGTCGCGTCTTCCAACCCGATAGCCGCAACCTCGCGAATTACTTTACAACGCTGCCCGGCGACACCGGCAAGCTCACGAGCCAAAGCGACGGAACATATCTCCTCACGGAAGCCAACGGCACGCAATATGCTTTCAACCCTGGCGGCACCCTCAACTACGCGGCCGACGCACATGGCACACGCATTACCGCAATCTGGGCAAACGGGCGGCTTGTGGAGTTGGTCCACGACGCCGGGCCCTATCTCGTGTTCACTTACAACGGTGACGGACGCATTGCCACGGTCACGGATTCGTTCGGACGCCAAACCAGATATACCTACGACAGCACGGGCGAACACCTTGTTTCCGTGACAGATTACCGGGGCGAGCAGACGCAATACAGCTATAGCATTGGTCTCGGTCATGCTGCGGAACATGCTCTGACCCAGGTCATCAACCCAGATGGAACGACGCAAAACTACAGTTACGACAGTCTCGGCCGGCTTACCAGCCGTTCCGGCTGCTGTGGCGCGGTTGAGCCGGTGACTTACACCTACGACTCAGGCGGGATGGTAACGACGACCGACGCGCTAACCAACAGCACGGAAAGCTACTTCGATTATCTTGGATTACTTGTCCGCACCGAAGACCCACTGGGAAATGTGACCCAATATGCATACGATAGCTCCGGTGACCTCCTCAGGATTACCGACCCAGCCGGCCGCACGCAGAACTTCGCCTATGATGCAAATGGCAACCGCGTCTCCGATATCGATCAATTGGGCTATATCACCCGATATACCTACACACCGAGCCTAAATGAACTCAGCATGCTAACTGACGCCAAGGGCAATGTCACCACCTTTGGGTATGATGCTGCTGGAGACCATATTTCAACGACATTCGCGGATGGCAGCATTGAGCGGTGGGCTTATGACCCACTGGGCAGCCCTTCGAGTTGGACCAACCGCCGTGGCCAGACGATATTTTACACCAATGATGCCGTGGGGCGTGTGATTGCCAAGCTGTATCCCGATGGCTCCCTTGTGACCTTCGGCTACGATGCTCACGGTAACCTCACCAACTATTCCGACGCAACTGGGACGACGACGCGGCTATTTGACGCGGATGACCGGCTCACGAAGGTCATTTTCCCCGGCGGCCAGTGGCTCCAATACACGTACTATCCGGGTGGACAGCGAGCTTCCATGGCCGATCAGCTCGGCCACACACTCCACTACTATTATGACGCCCGTGGTCGCCTGCAGTCGCTGGCGGATGGAGATGGCTCAAACATCGTAACTTATGTTTATGATCCGGTCGGTCGTTTGGCCACGAAGACCCTCGGCAACGGGGTTTATACGACCTATGGTTACGACGCGGCGGGCCAGACCTTGGACGTTTTCAACCATTATTCCGATGGCACGCTGCTTTCGAGATTCCAATGCAGCTATGACAGCCGCGGCGGGCGAAAAACGATGACCACGACCTATGGTTTAGGCGACCCACGAACCGGGATCGGCGGAACTTGGACGTATAATTACGATGACGATGGCCGCCTTAGCGCCTGGACTGGCCCAAGTGGCCGCACGGCGAGTTACACATACGATGCTCTCGGCAACCGCCTCCTTGTGATCGATGGAAGCACAAACACGGTTTATAGCGTGAACGAGGTGAACCAATACACACAAGTCGGCAGCGCGACTTTGCGATATGATGCAGACGGCAATCTCACGAACATTGTCTCAGGAGGAGGCGGGACGAATCTATCATGGACGGCAGATAATATGTTAACCCAGCTTTCAGGTCCAGGTTTGAGTTGGCGAGCTTACTATGATGCACTTGGTAACCGGACGCGCACTGCAATCAACGGAGTAAGCAGAGACCGGGTAATTGACCAGTTTGGATCGGCTGATTTGATCGGGGAGTATCTGAACGGTGGCGTGCTCGATGCAGCCTATCAATTCGGGTTGGGTTTGGTCTCAGGAATCGCCCCCGATGGAACGGTAATCGCTTATTCGTTTGATTCTTCTGGCAATGTCAGCGAACTGCTCGCGTGTCCATCGGGTGTTTCACATTCATCGGGAGCCCCGTCGCTGGAAAACGTATACGCCTATATGCCATTTGGGATTCCTCTTATCAGTGAAGAAAGTGTGGAGAATCCTTTCGCTTTTGTCGGAGAGTACGGAGCGGAAACGCTGCCCAACAACTTTTTATTGGCCGGAGCAGCAGCTTATTTGCCACTCACGGGAGGATTTGCGGCACCGGCCGTCGGAGTTCGTGCCAACCTTTACGTTATCGTGCTTAACCCACCGCTTGATCCTGCCATTCCGTCGCCAACTGGAGGTGGAGGCGGAGACGGAGACGGAGAGCTGCCTCCGTTTTCGCCACCACGTTTTCCAAAACCAGAAGGGTGTGATGAACAATGCGGGCCGGGTGAAGTCAAGACGCTACAGATCAACCCAATTTCAGGGAAACTGGAATGTGTCTGTCGTTCGTTTGACCGACCCGATCAACCAGAAAAACAGTGTCCCGGAGGCTATCACTGGGACTGGCACGGCCACTGCGTGAGAGATACCCCAACTCCCGTCCCGGCGCCCCCTCCCGATCCAGCGCCGCCGGATATGTGTTACCTATATCCTCCAATGTGTAAAGGCGGTCCAAACAATCCCTCTCGGCCTAGTGCTCCGCGAGACCCAAACTCGTTAGTGGGACCGATGGGCTATGGCAACGCGAATTTCGTCAGCGAGAACACTCTTTTACCCTTGACCATTCAGTTCCAAAATGCGACCAACGCCTCTGCGCCAGCCCAAAATGTGACAATTCTGGAGTCGCTCACGAATTCACTGGATTGGACAACCTTCCAACTGACAGAGATCGCCTTCGGGAACACGTTCATTGCCATCCCGCCAGGTTCGCAACATTACGCCAACACGCTGCATCTGACGCAAAATGGCTTCAATTATGATTTGCAGATTGACGTCGGCTTGAATCCCGTTACGGGCTCGCTGGAGGCGAGTTTCAGGTCCGTAAATCCAACCAACGGTCTGCCGCCTCCGGTCGATGTGGGCTTCCTGCGACCTGAAACCAGCCCGAGCACCGGCGTCGGCACGGGCCAGATTTCTTACACCATCCGGCCTAAGTCTGGTCTGGTCACAGGCAGCCAGATCCGGAGCGTTGCAACCATTCAATTCAATCAAAATCAGCCAATCGCCACAGATTTGATTGACGAGAGCAACCCGAGCTTCGGCCATGACACCAACAAGCAGGCCTTGGTGACGATAGACGCCGATGCACCCACGAGTTCCGTTGTGCCGCTGCCCTCCACGGCAACCAACGCGTCCTTCACCGTGAACTGGTCCGGCACGGACATCGGCAGCGGAATCGCCAGCTATGATGTTTATGTGCAGGCGGACGGCGGACCGTGGACGCGGTGGCTAGGGGGAACCGCCAGCACATCGGCGGTTTTCGATGGCGAGGATGGCCACACATACAGTTTTTACAGCGTGGCGACGGACAACGTTGGCAACCTGGAAGCGCCGCACTCCTCGGCGGATGCAACCACGACGGTGGCACCGGCACAAGGCGGCCAGATCTGCCCGGCGGATACCGACGCCAACTCCCGGATCGTGATCAGCGAAATGACGGCTTACGGGGCGGCATGGAAGCGGGGGGACATCTGGCCGAATCCGCCCAACCCGATTCCGATCTCGTATGTGACGCGGGTGGGCTATTTGTGGAAGAACGGCGAGTGCTATGGGTTTGACCAGAGCCAGAACCCCCCGCTCTGTTGGGTGTCGCAGCCCTGCCCGAGTGGCACCGGCGCGACTGGAGCGCAAGCGGCAAGCCTGGGTTCCGGTGCGGGCGCGGTGGCGGTCAATGACGTGGGCATCTCATCGATGCTGCGGAGTGTTGATGGCGCTACGGTCTCCCTTGAAGCCACACCGGACGGGCCCGTGAGCGTCTATGCGGTGGAGGAGGACCTGCCTGCCGGGTTGACGCCGTACAGCATAACGGAGGGAGGCACATGGGATGCGGCGAACCGGAAGGTGAAGTGGGGGCCGTTCTTCGACAACACGGCCCGGACACTGTCCTACAGTGTGAGCGGGGTTGCGGGCGTTTACACGCTGAGCGGCGTGGGGAGTTATGACGGGATAAACGTTGCGACGGCAGGTGAGGCGAGCATCGAGCTTGAGCCCACGCTCAGGGTGGGTGGCCTGGGGGTTGGCCCCTCCGGCCAGGGCCTGACATTCACCTTCACCACGGAGGTTGGGAGGCAGTATTACGTTGAATGCACGGACAATCTCTCCCGAGGCCAATGGCAGGTGGTGGCCGGGCCGCTGGCTGGCACGGGCCGGCCCATCCAGTGGACTGACGACGGGAGCAAGACGGGGGGCGCCCCGCCCACGTCTGGACCACGATTTTATCGGGTGCGGTCCTCGCACGGAGGCGAATGAATTAATCAGAGGCCAAAGATGCGCAATGAAATCTACCTTAAACTCGGCATGAATCGCCTCGTGACTCCTGATCCCGCATAGTGTGGTTGGGGAGCACGTGGAAGAAGGCTGAACCAGTTGAACGGTGACTTGCACCACCATGGCAGTGTTACGCAACCGCTCATCCGCGGCCATCAAAACTAGATTACGACATTCCCCATTGGTTTGGGGAGCCCTCATACTACCGCGCGTGGTGGCGGTCCCGCATACCGCCAGAGCACAGATGGGGCCTTTTGACGGAATCATGCGGATCGATAATTTCCGCTCGGCGGTTTATCTTAGTTTTGGCTCAAAGCCGGTGGCGCTGTCTCGGTCAAGCACACCTACCACGACTACCAGCGAGTCGGTTTTTTCCGCGTCGGCGCCTTGCCAACGGTGGTGCTGGACAGGGTGAACCTTGGAATCCGCGACCTGTCCAAGCTATTGGCCGCTTTGACCAAACTAAACCGGCAACTCACCTGGACAGACGGCTCCGGCGATGCCGTCGAGGGACGCGATTTCACCATACTCGCGACCTCGAGGAGGAGCGCCAGCTTGACTGCGCGTATCGTCCGGTTCGATGATCGGGCAGGTTGGCGGCTGGAAAACGCCGTGATTGACCGGCCTCGCCGCCCTTGCGTCAAGTTTCGGGACGCCACACTCGCGGTTGCCGGGCCAAACGCAGCCCAACTCACTTGGCAGACGGAGACAGGGCCTGCTCGCCTTGACCTCTTCGCGCTCTTCTCCAATGCGTGTGCCACGTCTGGCTCTGAACCGGCGGCACGAGGCACAAAATCGCTTCGGATCTCGACTTTTCCGTATCGCTCTCCCTTGACCTCCCGCCCCCGCAAACCTTCATGACGTTATGAAAATGCTCAACCCCGTAATTCTTCTCCTCGCACTGGCCCAGGTAATCTCGCGCGCCCAAACCGCCGGCCAAGAGGCCGCCCAAGGCCGGCGGGAATGCGACTTTCGAATTGATTGATCGTGCCGGAACCGGTGAACACCGCATCAACGTTGAGTTTCTTGGTGAACTCCTTTTGTCACTGGTTGCAGAGGTAAGGCGGGCAGAGGACACAGAGATTTGATCTCGCTCCGGTCCAGCAGCTCGCGCGCGATCGGCAGCCCCTCAATTGTTTTCCCAATACTAACGTCATCAGCAATGAACATTCGGACTGGGGCCAAGCACGACGGCATGAGCAAAGGCGCGAATCGGTAGGTCCGTGCCCAGGTGGATAATCCGGCGCAGGGACCGCGACGGCGTGGCGCCTTCCCGCAATATCAAGCGGGCAGCCTGCCACACCCGCCTCCTCCACCGTAAGACGGCCCCCCGGACGGTTACACTCGAGTGACAGGTTGGAAAGGGCCGGAAGCCAAATCTGATACTGCGATTTGATACTGTTTGGGGTTTTGGGAGTCTATTACAGCCAACACGAATCAAACCTGAAACTGCAAAATCGCCAATAATGACGGGGCCGCCCACAGCCCGAGCAGGCAGAGGGCCCCCGGGGAGGATGCTCTTGAACGCCTGAGAAGGCACGAAGGCCATGCTGGATGATTGCCAACATCTACTTGGGCAGCCTTGGCGCCGCCACATTGGGCGGCGTGGCAGCGGTAAGAAATACAAGAAATGCTGTTGGGGCAGAGTGCCGCCGGCCCCCGCGTCCACGGCTGCGGAGCGGGCGAGAAGGTGTTCGCGCACATGTCGCAACACTTGGGCAATTGGGGCGTGGATTTTCGCATGGAGGGCCTCAACGGCGCGATGCGAGACTCAAAGTCTGGCGAACTGGGGATTCGTTTCATTCGCGAAGTATTGGAGACCTTGCCGGAGAGCGTGCCGAGCGAGAAGTTTTCATAGCCAACGGCGGTATCGTCATCGGAGTTATTGTTGTTCTGGAGGACGAAGTTGAGGCTGGTCAGGGGCGAAGTGTTATTCTCCGAGAAGATGGGTTTCGCGTTGTAATAGGCGCTGAGCGCGCCGCCGGTGCGGGTGATGCGGAATGTTCCGGCGGTGTTGGTGATGGTCGTCTGGCCATTCACTGAAGCGGTCCAGACATGCACGTTCCTGGCGCCGCCGGAGTTGTCGTACACGTCATCAAACACCCAGCCGTTTTGAAATCCGAGGTTGAGTTGCACCTGGTCAAGGCCCGGACCCGGCAGGACGGCGTTGGTGAAGGTGATTTGGGCCGAGAAATCGCCGGAGATTGCGCCTCCAAATGGCGCCAAATTCAAGCTGGCGGCGATGTCCTGCAATCCGCCCGGGTTGTGCGCCGCCGGATTCTTGGTCATCCGAATCAATCCATTCGTGACGCCAATCGAATAAAGGGCGGGCGCGGTTTGAGGGATCGTCCAGGTGTTCGTCTGGATACCGCTTGAAAAGTCACCCGCAAAAGTCGAGCTCGACTCGTTGGTGAGGACGGCGCCGAACGGAAGGCTGGATGAATCAAACGCCCCGCCGAGGCTGCTGCCGGAGAGGATTTGGAACTGGTCGCCGATGTTCGGGACGAAGCCCTTGGCCAGGGTCACGTCCAGGCTGCCGGAGAGGGCCGCATCACCGCCGACCACGAGACGCCCGGGTTGCCCGGCACCCGCGCCGCCCAGCACCAGCTTGAGCGCGCCGCCATTTTGGGTGTAGTTGCCTGAAAGCGTGAGCGTGCCGGCGGCGTGGTGGACCCGGCCGGCATTGTAGAAGTCGGTACCGCTCACGCCCGGATGGTCCCACAACTGGTGGTTGTTGGTGCTGGTCAGGGTGAGGTCGCCCGTATTGGTTATGACGCAGTTCATCTGGCCGGCAACCCACTGGAACAGGCCGGGCGCGAAGTCAAGCGTGGCCGTCTGACCGATAAGCGCGCCGTAGTTCAACTGAATCTGTCCGGCCCCCGAACCAGTCAGTGTTCCAGTGAAATTGACGAGGTTATTGTTGGGAACGAGGTCTAAGCCCGTATTAGCGGTCGCATTGAAGACATCGTTGCTGTAAGCACTTTGGCTGCCGGGCAAGGCCAGCGTTCCAGAATCGACGGAGATCGCGCCGCCAACGCAATCGAGCGCCACACTGGGATCGATCGTAAAGAGGCCGTTGCCAGATTTGGTCATCGTCCCGCCCGGCGTCAAAACCAAGGCGGGAGCCAGAAATTGCGTGTTGCCAACAAGGACTGGTGCGCCGCCAGCCTCAGCGGCTGGCTAAGTGAGAGGTGGGTGTTGTCGGGCGGGCTCAAAACAGCCACTGTCGGCGGGGCGCCGTCCCTTTGAACCGGTACGCGCGCGTGACTACGGTGCGGTTGGTGGCCGCGTCGGTGGCAGGGACCGTGGCGGTGAACGGCCCGCCCAGCGGCAGGGCGTTTGTCAGCGCCACCGCGAATTGGTTGGTCGCCGGGACGTTCGGCGTGAGCGGCACAGCGACCTATGGTGTCGCGGCGGCCGGCACGACTCCTCGCACCACCAACTCCGGCCCGTTCGTGGAGGCCAGGAGACCGTTGGCCGCGCCGCCCACGACGGCGGTGAGATTCGAGATGAACCTCGCCATTGGCCGGAAACATCGAGACCAGTTGCGGAGGTGTACTGTCGGCGGTGGCGAAGCGCGACTCAAACGGGGCCGCCATGGGGCGGCCCACCAGGTCGCGGGGGCCCGAACCAATGACGGACCCGTTCGGACCGGGCACATCCCCGGCCAGGACCACGGCTTCATAGACTTGCAGACTCTGGAGCGGCGCCTTGGGCTGGATGCGGACCAGGCGCATCACGCCGTTGGTGTCGGGCAGGAGCGTCAGGGTCGAAGACACAATGCCGTTGGTGCCGAGGATGAAGATGCCGCTGGGATCGAGCGAGTTGCTGTCGAGGGCCTCGTTAAAGAGCAGTTCAACATCGTGGGTGATGGGCACTCGCAGGGTCGCATCGGCGGGTGTCACCTGTACCACCGATGGCAGGTCTTCGTCGAACCGCAAGTTGCCCAGCGTCGGCTCGACCAGTTGGACGGTTTGGGCGTTGTAACTGATCGTCGCCAACCCGGAGGCATTGCCACCGGTGAGCGGGCCGGAACTGGTGATGGTGTAAGTGCCCAGCGGCACGCCGTCAAACATCGCCACGAAGTTGCGGCCTCGCAAGCCGGAGGACGGATCGAGCACGTCCACCTCGTAGGTCGTGTTGGCCGGGAACTCGGTCTGGGTGTCGAAGTAGCCGTTGGTGTCGGTTTCTATCTGGTAATCGGACCAGACGCTGATGTGAACTTGTACGCCCTGGCCGGTACGTCCCACGTCGCTATCGGCACATTGGCCGCCTCCCAGGCGCCGCTGGAATCGGCACTGACGATTGCCACCACGTTGTTGACCGTGTTGAGGTTATAGTGGCCGATATAGACGCGGGCATTGGGAATCGGCGTGAGGTTGTCCGCATCGATGTCGATGCCCTTTTGCTGGATCTGGTCCAGCGTCAGCGGCTGGGAAGTGACACTCGAGATGAGGACTTGGTCGAACACATGCACCGGGACGGTCGAGGGCGTGGCCTCCATCCGCGTCTTGCCGGTGGCGGCATCGACCAGGGCAATGTCGTCCAGTTCGTAGTCGCCGACCAGCGGCAGGGCCGGAAGCAGGAGCGGCGAATTGGGCGCGGCCTCGTCCCGGCTGTTCAGCGGCAGTGGGATCTTCTCGATGGGGAGGACTTTGAGGTCCGGCTCGGCGTTGAAGGGTTGGCGCATAAATTGGTGCTTGCACCCTATATATAGCACGTATATGCTCCCATTATGCAAGCAGAATCTTCAACAATCTTGAAAATTCTCGACGACCAAATCCACGCCCTCCAAAGCCAACTGGCGGCGCTGGGACCCATGCGCCCCGGCACCCTCACCCGCCAGTACCGCCAGCCCCAGAAGCAAAAAGGCCCCTACTACCAACTCAGCTACACCTATCAGATGAAGAGCCACACCGAATACGTGCCTAAAGCCCAGGTGGCCACGGTCCGCCAAGAGATCGCCGTGTATCGCCGCTACAAGAGACTCACCGCGCGCTGGATCGATCTGGCCCTGCGCCGCTCCCACCTGCGAATGAGGATGGCTACCTTACCCGCCCAACCCCTAAGGCCGGGCCGTCCCGCAGGGGCCGTTCCGAGCGAATCCGGAGCCTCCAAAACGCGAAAACCCCCGAAAAAGCCGCTTTTCCGCCACTCTGCGGCTCAACATTCGCCCGCCCTGAAGCACCAAAACCCGTGAAAACCCACGAAAAAACTCAAGAAATTGCGTTCTCTCCCAGACACTCGCTACATACCGGAGAACCGGGTGGAGAGGGATGCGTCGAGGGTGGATCCTGCGTCGTGGCTTGATTCATTTATCTAAACCCGGAGACACGTCACTGCGCCGTGACCGCTATCAGGAAGGGGGCGCACTTGGTCATCTTGGAAACGAAGTCCAACGTGGCGATTTCCACCTCCGGCCGGGGATTGGTCCACGTCTGCTCGAAAATGCGGATCTTATGCAACCTGGGGTGCATTCCGGTCCAAGCGACCTTCGAGTTTGGCACGTGGCCGGGGTCAACGCTAAACACCCAATCGCGCACGTTCAACCCGTAGCGGACCGGGATTTCGGCTTCTTTGCCGTCCCCGTAATGAACGACATAGTCAGCGACCACCAGGCCCTGGTTTTGGGCCGCCCGGACTTCCTTGGAGAGGAAATGGGCTGATTCCAGGAAGAGCAGCCTCCCGCATTGCTGGCCGACACGGATGCCCGCGACTGAGGCCGGCGCCCGATAGAAGCCAACGTTGCCGCCGAGTTGAACGACCCCGCGCAAATCAAACCGGGCCGTGCCCGCGCCGGGGAGGCGATGAATACCGCTCGGCAGGCCCTCGAGGAAAGGAGTCCGATGGGGTATGATTGAAAGGTTCTCGCAATCCAGCGGCAGATTGTACCAGGCAGACAGGTCAATAAGCCGGGCCGGTGTGCGCGGGTCGCGCGGCGGAATGCCGAAGGCCGCGCAATTGTCGGCGCCCGCTTCAGCGACTTGGCCCTGCCGAAGCAGGAGCTTCGAGCGGCGCAGCAGGGCGGTGTGGCGAACGGGATCCATAAACGGCTCATTGGTGGAACGATTGGCCGCTTCCGCGTAGGCTTCTATCGCCCCAGGAAGGCGATTTCGCTTTTCAAGCGCCTTTCCCACGTCGAGCCACGTCGCGGCATCATGCACCAGGGCGTGGTAATCGCGCCCTTCGGCCACCGCAATCTCGGCGAACGAGGGGGCGAACCAGGTCTGGACCCAGAGGCCCCGCATATCCATCCACTCGGCCGCCAGGCTGCGGCCATCGGGCGAGAATTCGAGGCCTTCGAACCCGACGTCGTCCATCGGTATCTGGAACCGCACCAATTCACGCCCAGTGGCCGCCTGCCAAAGCCGGATGTCTTCGGAGATGCTCGCCAAGGTCCGCCCGTCTGGACTGAACACAAGCATGATACCAGACCTCTTGTGGCCAGTCAGCGTCCGGACCAGGCGGGCGGACGGGATGGCCCAGAGCTTGATAAGGCTTTCGCCCGTTCCCACGGCGAGCAGTCGGCTATCCGGCGAGAAGGTGACGCCCGCACCGCCACCTGCGATCGTAGCGATGCGACGAGGGACCGCGTCGCTTACGTCCCAGATATCGATTTGGAAGCTCTGCAGGTCTCGGTACGTCGCCAGCATCGTCTCATCGGGCGAAAACGCCAGGGTCCAGGAGGCGTTGGTAAGCACCGCGACGCGGGTGGCGCTGGGGATTCGCCAGAGACAAACGGTGTGGCTGTTCGTGGCTGTGGCGAGCAGCCGCCGTTTCGGAGCGAAGACGAAGTTACGCTGCCTTCCACGAAGCGGGCACAAAAACTGGCCGCAGCTCAGATCCCATAGATCAAGCCACTCCGAGCCCGGGCTTTTCGAGGCGGAGCGTTTCATCGGAAAGGCGGCCGTCCTGCCATCGCTGAAGAGCTCGCCAAGATTTGACCAATACCTGACCCCGAACCCCTTTTGGCGACCTGGTTCGAACTCCTCATCGCCCAAGGTTTGCAGCGACTCCGGGTCAATCGCTGCCAAGATGCTGTTTGTCTCCCCGTACCTCTCGGCGACAAGATCCCCCTCGGAATTGAAGCCCAAGGGCAAGATTGAATTCCGAAGGCGAGTGGTTTGAGGCGGCGGACTGGCCGGGTCCCAGACCTTCACCGAGCCATCTTTGCCGACGGAAGCCAGCAGCTTTCCGTCGGGTGAAAAGCCGGCATCGTACACCTCCTCGGCGTGGCCCAGGAAGGTGCGGACAAGCCGCCTGCTGGCCACGTCCCAGAGTTTGATGGTCTGGTCGCTGCTGCACGTGACCAACTCCCTTCCATCGGGCGAAAACGCGGCGTCATTGATCGTATCCGTATGGCCCGAGAGCAACCCGGTCTCCTCCTGATCCGCCACGCTCCACAGTTTCACGTCGCGGTCGGGGGTGGTGCAGGCCGCCAAGGTGCGGCCGTCGGGTGAGAAGGCCATGAATCGAACGCGCGGAAGACGGTCCTTCAAAAGCCCTACCTTTCGGAAGTCAGGGACGCTGTAGAGCTCAACGCCGTCGTCGGTAGGGACGGCGAGCCGGGCGCCATCCGGCGAAATCGCGACTCGAACGTAGTCGAAGTGTCCAATCGCAAACTCCGACCGCCATTTGTCGCTCCACTCTTTCCCCAGGACGAGCGTCTTCACTGGGGTCCAGGTGCGGGTGTTCCACAGGGTTAGGCCGTTGGTGCCAGCCGTGAGCAACTGTTGCCCGGTTGGGACAAACTTGGCGACGGCGGCGCTCCCCGGCAGAGAACGGAGCCTCGCAAACGTCTTCCCATCCCAGATGTCAACGCTGGCCAGGGAGGCAGCCGCCAGAAGGCGCCCGCCGGGCGAGAAGGAAAGGTCATAGAAGGCGTCCTGAGGGTCCGCAGGTGGGGCGCTCAGTGTTGCCCTGGCGCGTCGAGTCGCCAGGTCCCAAATCTTGACTTCAGGCGGGTCTGTTGCGCTTCCCGTGGCCAAGCTTCGGCCATCGGGGGAGAAGGCGAGGCAGAGGGCCTGTTCTGTGTGTCCCGGCAGGCTGAAGAGTTCCTGGCTCTGGCATTGGCGCCAGAGGTAGCGCCACGCGAATCCGCGCAGGTCCGGCTCGCCCGGCTTGGGGACTTCCTTGCGCAGCAGGTCCAGGGCCTGGCGCAGATTATCCTGTTCCAAGGCGCGCTGTGGCGATGTCGGTGGCGTAAAGGTTTTCGCGGGCGGCCAGGGTCTCGGCGCGCGCCTGCGTCGCCAGGGCCTTCATCTGGCGCGTTTCGTGGGATTGCCAAACCAACGCGGTGGCGATGAGCGCCGTTAGCACCACCCCCGCGAGACTCAGCCGCTTGAGCCGGCCTACGGTCCGCTCCAAGGTCCGCAAGCGGGCCAGCGATTTGCCGCCTTTCAACAGCAGCAGCTCGTCATGCATCGCCTGGGCCGAGGCATAACGCTCGCCCGGGTCCGGGCGGCAGGCCTTGGCCACAACGGCGTTGAGTTCCAGCATCCCTTCCCGGCTGGCCAGTTCGTCCAGGTTGGTCGGCAATTCGGGAAAGTCCTGGCGGTCTTTGCCGGTGGCCATCTCGTAAAGCACCTTGCCCAGGCTGTAAATATCCGCCTGCGGCGTGCCGGGGCCTTCGGGCGGCGCGAAACCTTCGGTGCCCACAAACGAGCGCGTGGCATCCAGCGCCGTCACCAACCCAATGTCCGCCAGCTTGGGGACACCATTGACGAAGATGATGTTCGCCGGCTTCACATCGCGGTGGACCAGCCCGTGCCCATGCAAATGCTCCAGCGCGGTCGTCAGCGCCAGGCTGATGCTCAGGCACTCCTCAAAGGGCAGCCGGCCCCGCTGGGAAACTTCGCTCCGGAGCGTCCGGGGGGCGTAGCGCTCCGGCTCGACTTGCGGCCCGGTGACCTGATCGTCCGCCAGTTCCATCACGTAGTAGAAATAGTCCTCGCGCCGGCCCACGTGCAGGATATGGACCTGGGTGTCGTGTTTGCGGGAGATCGGCTCGAACTTGAGAATGCCCGAAAACTCCCGCTCGAAGGGGCGCGTGTCATCGAACGATTGGGCCGAGACGATCTTCACCGCCCGGTAAGCCCCCGTCACGCTGCGCCCCAGCCAGACCTCGCCGTAGGCCCCGCGCCCAATCCGCCGCAGCAACTCGTGATCGGGAACGCGCGGCGGGGGCCGGACTGCGGCCGGAACGGCTGGAGGCGTTTCTACTTCACTTTTGGCTTCCATCTCGTGCATGAGCGCCTAACCGGGCAGGGCCTCGGACCGCACGGCCAGTGACAAAGTCGTAGCGCAGGTCTCCGAACCTGCTGTATTGCCGGCTTCCCAGCCGGCAGGCCACTGAAATAGTCGCGGACGGCGGGCTGGGAAGCCCGCGACACAGCAGACTTGGAAGTCTGCGCTACACTGTGCGGACTTTGTCACTGGCCGTGCCTCGGACCGTCCTTCCGAGTAAAAAGCTGCCGTTTCATCGGACATTGAACATTTGGCATTGTGCATTTGGCATTGCCAATGCCCAATGGGAACTGCCGCCGGCCGCAGCGCAGACCGCTCCCCCCGCTCCGCACCACTGCCATTGAATTAGGGGGGATTCCCTGTCTCTTGCTCTTGCTCATGCTCTTACTCTTACTCTCTAAGTTGCTCTGGGGCAGCAGGCTCATGAGCGTGAGCAAGGGCAAGATGGGGGTAGCCCCTTTGCTCAATTCAATGCCAGTGCCGCCCCGCACACGCGGCAAAACTTGACTTGCCGGCAACATGGTTTGGGATTCAGCGAGTCCAGCCCCATGCGCCCGCCGCAGCGCGGCCTCCACCCGTCTCCAGAGCGGACGCTCGATTCGCCGGGCAACTTCGGGGCCGACCATCTCCCATTTTTCAATCGTGATGCGCCCCGCCATCGACCGATCCACCCCAGCCCGTAGCGCAGGTTTCCAAACCTGCCGTATCGCCGACTTCCAAGTTGGCAGGGCGCTCCAATGGCGAGAAGCTCCAGGCCGGGAAGCCCGCGACATCGCCCGCTTGGAGGCCGGTGATACGCCAGTCGCGCCCGGATGCGCTCGCTGCCGCCAGCCAACCCAGCCTAATAAACGCTGATAAAAAGAGGGGCGCCGCCTCCGCTCCCGCCGGGCCTCGCCGGTTGCGGGACGCTTCCAATGGCTGCTGAACATTTTCATAGGGGCTTTTGTGACAGTAACTCGACTTCCTTCTTGATCAACCGCGTAATCCGGTGCTTGGCCACCTAGTGCGCATCCCGTCGGGACCCCGTGCGGGGGTCAGTCCTGCACCTTTTTCTGCCACTTCGCCTTCCTTTACCGCGGAAAAAGTGAGGACTGACCCCGGCACGGGCGGGGGCCCTGACGGGATGCGCCCGGCCACATACACGTGACCGATGCTCGCGCCCAGCGTCCGCGCCACTTTGGCGGCGGACCATTTCTTGAGCACGAAAGAATCAAACATCTGGATCAGCTTCCAACACGTGTTGAAGAACTCCCGCCAGCTTGCCGCGTCGTCCCAGTTCTTGGGGCGGCTGAGCAAGCTCTGGCGCGTCGGGATGAATTCATCCGGGTCTTCGTCCATAATCGGGGCTGTACTTTCCTATAATAGCCCATTGGAGGGGCGCGGTCTTACAAAAATGTTGGGAAAATGTTTGCAAGGCCGCCTGGCTGGGGCCGAGCCTCGCCAACCAACGCCTTCACAACAATTCCCTTGTCCCCATTCCTTTGTCCGATACTCCTGAGCCACTCTCTCGTACCCACGTCCGCAAAATGAGCCTGACAGAGGAATGGGGACAAAGGAATTCAATCTGGAAGGGGCCTCGCTGGGAGGTCTGAGGCGGAGCCTCGCTAAAACGACCAGCGCCTTGCCCGCGGCCATGAGCTGTCGGCCATCTTAATGAGGCCCGCTGCGCGGAGGAACCGCCCCAGGGCCGGTTGCTTCGATTTATGCGCGACGACAGATTTGTCTCCTTCTTCATCTTCTTGCCCCCATCTTTTTGCCTCCCAGGCTCTCGCCAACGAGCAAGAATCCGGGAGAAGAGAAAACGACAAAAAATGGGGGCAAGAAAAGGTTGATTGCGCATTTCCGGACAAAGGAGGGCGAGGACAGCGGGCATCCTTTGTTGCCTTCGCTTTCTTCTGTGGGGTCTATCCACAAGAAATCACGTCGTCGTGTATAGATGCCTGCGGGGGCCGCCCTCTGCACTTTTGTAGATACCGCCCTCTACACTTTTGTAGATACCGCTGCCGGCCTTTCCGTGCTAGATGAAGCCCCATGAAACCTCTCACCACACAGGACCTCGGACCCCTCACCGGACGGCGCGGAAAAATTTTCGAAAGATTTTTGTAAGATCGCCCTGCTGGCGGCGGCTTATATCCCTGTTCACCAATCGGCTGCCCGGCGCGCCAATGCGGGCGCGCTGGATGCCGCGAGGACTTAGAACACAAACTGAAAACAAAGAAAGGAATGTAATGAAAATGAAGAACGTGTTTGTTTGGGGCGCGGCACTGCTGCTGGGTGCCTGCCCTATCAAGTCGAGCGCCCAGGCCCAGCCGGAGACGTGGACGACGATGGACCTCAACTACTTCAACCAGTTCATCGGCGAAGGGGGGGATTCGCCATCACCGCAGACGCGTCCGGAAACGTCTTTGCAGGTGGCTTTGGTTATGCAGCTTCTGGGGGCTCCCCCGGGCTGGTGCTTGGCACGACAACGAGCGAAGAATCAACAAGTTGGTATCTGAGCGACGACTTGAATCCCAATCCGGGTGACGAGACCTCCCCCTATGGCCTCGCTTTCGATTGGTTTGGCAACCTGTGGTCGGCCGGAAGCTTATATGACGCCAGCGCGGGATCCTTCTATTGGTATGTGCGCATGAGTTCCAACCCCACGACCTCGGATTCGTGGAAGGCAATGGATGAGTTCCCGTACGACGGCGGCTCTGCCTCCGCCAATTCGGTTGCCGGAGACGCTTCGGGCAACGTTTATGTCGTCGGGTGGAGGGGCGCCCCCTGGCCTCCAGGCGGCACGTACTGGCTGGTGCGCAAAGCCACGTTCTCCAGCGTTGACCAGACCTGGAGCTGGGCCACGGCCGATCAGTTCAAAAGCGGCGAGGCCTACGGCATCGCCTTCGTGCCACGAAACCTCAACGTCGCGAACCTCGGGAGCGGCGCACTATTCGCCGTCGGCCGGACCACCGGGAGCAGCGGCTCGTGGATCACCCGCCGGAGCGTTGACGGCGGCGCAAACTGGGAAACCGTGGACACGCCGAGCTCCGGTGCGCTCGCGAACAAAGTCTCCGGCGACGCCTTCGGCAATGTTTACGTCGTCGGCCTCGGCAAGATCAAAGTGCATGGCACGCAGGTCTGGGAATGGCTCGTCCGCGAGAGCTCGGACGGAGGCGCAACCTGGCAGACCGTTGACACCTATGTGGACGGGAGTGCCGCCGCTCCTGAAGGCGTCGGCATGGACGCGAACGGCAGCCCGGTCGTGGTCGGGTACGGCACTGGCAGCGACGGGTACGACCACTGGATCGTCCGGAGGCCAATCAACGGGACCTGGACAACGGTGGACGACTGGGGCGGCAAAGACGCACTCGGCGGATCGGCACTCGCCTGGGGTGTGACTTCGGATAAGGCCGGCAACTTGCTCGTCACAGGCCGCGCTCAAGACCTCTTGGGGGCGTGGCATTGGGTCGTGCGCAGCACTCCATAGGAGTTAAAAGCATGAAACAGCCAACAATGAGGAAGATGTCCACCTGGGGTGCGGCGCTCCTGGCGCTCCTGGTCACGCTCACCCCCGGGGCGAAAGGCCAGACCTGGGAGACCTTCGTCCTGAATGGCAGCGGGGGCCCCTACCTTAGCATCGTGGCCGATGCCGCGGGGAACGTGTTTGCGGGAGGCTATGATTCCGGCCCGTCGGGGCCTCAATCAGGCCTCGTGTTTGGCACGACCACGGGCGACGAAACGAACTGGTATCTGAGCGACGACTCCAACCCGGACCTCGCTGGGGGCGAAACCGCGTTCATCACTGGCCTCGCCTTCGATTCCAACTCGAACCTGTGGTCGGCCGGAGAGCTCGATCCCAGCGAGCACTCAGCATACTGGTATGTGCGGATGAGTTCCAGCCCGACGAGCGGCACCAATTCGTGGAGCACCATGGACACGTTTCAGTATCCTGCCGGGAATTTTTCCACCGCCGTTTCCGTCGCGGGAGATTCCATCGGCAACGTGTATGTCGCCGGCTGGGGCACCGCCGGGGCTTTGCCAGCGGTCCAACATTGGCTGGTGCGCAAGGGCACGTTCTCCAGCGCCGACCACACCTGGAGCTGGACCACGGTTGACGATATGGAGGGTGACAGTTACCCGACGGGCATTGCGTTCGTGCCGCCGGGCCGCAACCTGCCAGACGGCGCGCTTTTGGTTGTGGGCTATACGTATGGGCCAAACGGCGAGATCGCGCTGGCGAGACGGAGCCTTGATGGAGGCGCTACATGGGAAACGATCAACCCGTTTCCGCCGAACGCGGGCTTCAGCGTGGCCACTGCGGCCGCCAGCGACGCGTCGGGCGACATTTATGTCGCGGGCGCAATCCAAATTCCCGGGACCAGCGGGCCAAACCCGCCCGAAGAATGGCTGGTCCGCGAGAGCCTAGATGGAGGGACGACCTGGCAGACGATCGATACTTATGCCGACGTGGGCGAACTCTCGATTGCCGAGAGCGTCGGCTTCGACGCCGCGGGCAACCCGGTTGTGGTCGGGCGCAGTGACGGCAGTGACGGGCGCTTTCACTGGGTGGTCCGCAGGCCAATCAACGGGACCTGGACCAACGTGGACTACTATTCCGCGCAAGGGACCGGCTCGGATGCGGAGGCCTGGGGTGTGACTTCGGACGCCGCCGGCAACCTCCTCGTCACGGGCTACACCGGCCTCTTCCCCAGGAGCGCGCGCTGGCTCGTGCGCCGGCTCGCGGCTCCCCTTGGACAGGCGCCCTCGATTGCCTACAAATGGAACGGCTCGGACCATTCCCTCTCGCTCTCAATCCCGACCACGGCGGGCGCGAGCTATGCCTTGGAGTCCACGCCTTCGCTCTCTCCGGCCCAGTGGACGTCGCTGTCCACCCTTGCCGGCGACGGAACCACCAAAGCCTTCCCGGCCCTCTCCCTGACCAACCAACAAGGGTTCTACCGGGTGAGAATCCAGTAGGCCGGGCAAGGTCGAGCCGGATGGGCGTGTTCCCGGGGTCGAATAGAGTTGCTCTCGAGACTTCCACGGGCTGCCAAGGGCCTGAATTATGCCAGAAGACGCCTTCCAGCCCATCCATCACCCGCACGACCATCTATTCAAGGAAGTGTTCGGCCGGCCCGATGTCGCCCTCGACTTGGCCCGCGCCTACTTGCCGCCAAAGCTGGCGGTGGCCATCGAGAGCTTGCGCCGGGAGCCGGCCACCTTTGTCGATGAACGGCTGCGAGCCAGGAGTTGAGGAGCAAGGAGACATCGGAGTTGGAGGAGTTGGTGGATGACCTCGAGGGCAGGCTCCGCCAGCGAGTTAAGTGAGCGGCTGGGAGGCGGAAACGGACCACGCCTAAGGAGTCGGAGGCACGATTCAACTCAATAAAACCATGCCCTTCATTGTGTGTGCCAGGGGTCAGAAAGGGGGCAAGCCTCGATGTTGGTTACCACGGCAACTCCAGATAGCCGGCTGGTGGCGTTGAGGTGGCGGCGGCCCCGGGAATGTGCTTCCGGATCTGAAAGAGCGAGCACGAGGCCCTGCTCAGCAGGTTGGAGCACCATCTTTGCGTGCTCCCGAGTGACGCCAGGGAACCGTTCAAGAAAGTCCTCTACCCTGGGGCCATCCCGCAGGTCTTCAGAAAGCGCCTGAGCCGGTTATGGGTGTGCGATCGGTTGTGGTTGCCCCGCCCTGGCGCCGTCTTCCTTCCATCGCGGCGCTTGCCAGAAGCGTGCGGTCCAGCCGCCCTGGCGCGTCAGCCGGTCGAGGAGCAGAAACTCCCAGCGCCCCAGAGCGGACGCTCGATCCGCCGGGCAAGCTCCCGGCCGACGCTCTCGTATTGTTCAAGGGGCTTAAAGCCGCTCATCCACGCTAATAAACGCTGATAGAATGAGTGGCGCCGCTTCGGCTCCCGCCGGGCCTCGCCGGTTGCGGGACGCTTCCAACGGCTGCGGAACATTTTCATAGGGGCTTTTGTGAAAGCAACTCAACCTCCTTCTTAATCAACCGCGTAATCCGGTGCTTGGCCACATACACGTGGCCAATGCTCACGCCCAGAGTTCGTGCCACTTTGGCGGCGGGCCATTTCTTGAGCACGAAAAAATCAAACATCTGGTACTGCCGGATGGGGGCGCGGCCTTTGACCCTGCGCAGCGCCGTATCCACCAGGTTCTTCTCCCATTCGGCGTCCCAGATGGCCTCCAGGCCGCCGCCGGCCGGGTCTGGCAGCCGCTCCAGCAGCGGCGTGCGCGAGGTCTCCTGCGGCGCCTCATCCACGGGCGGCTGGCGCCGGCGCCGGGCCACCTGCCGGGCTATCCGGTGCCGCGTCACTTGCATCAGCCAGTTCTTGAATGACGACCGCGTCGGGTCGTAGCGGAATTCCCCAATGCTCCTCGCCACGCCGAGCACGGTCTCCTGCACGACCTCCTCGGCCTCGGTGTGCGTCAGCCCGGCCCGCCGCGCCACGGCGTAGATCAGCTTCCAATAGGTGTTGAAGAACTCCCGCCAGCTTGCCGCGTCGTCCCAGTTCTTGAGGCGGCTGAGCAAGCTCTGGCGCGTGGGGATGAATTCATCCGGGTCTTCGTCCATAATCGGGGCTGTACTTTCCTATAATAGCCCATTGGAGGGACGCGATCTTACAGAAATGTTGCGAAAATGTTTGTAAGGCCTGCCTCTCTCGCCTCCCGCGCGGGGATCGATCTCGAATAGGGTTGCCCTCGATGTGTCCGCGGGCTACCAAAGGCTGAATTATGCCAGAAGACCCCTTCCACCCCATCCATCACCCGCACGACCATCTATCCAACCTGGGCGGGCTGGCGCAAGAACGCCAAGCCGGAGGAGAAGCCGCCCTACATCGTGCCCATCCTTTTGTATCAAGGCAGCGCGAAGTGGAAGGCCTCGCCCCGGTCTCTGAATTGGTTGGGAGTGCCCGCGGTGTTGGAAGGGGGGTTGGCACCATCCTTCCAAACGTTCAGCACATTGTGATCGGTCCCGATGTCGCTGTCGATAACCTTCACTGGAACAAGGATGCCGCCGATATCAAAGGTGGCACTGGGCGTTCCGGTCAGATCTGGCTCATCGGTGGCGCTCGTCCAATCATATCTCTTCACACCGCCGGGCACCCCGTTGAAGTCATGCACCTGGCTAAAGACAAAAGTCTGCGGGTTGGGGTCGATCGTTACTGGAGGCGGATCGATGGTCTTCAACTGCATGCCGAGGAACATGGCTGGGACATCGATGGTCGTTGTGGTCTCGGGCACGTACTCAAAATAGGGCAGAGCGAACCGGCCGAAAATGCCGAGGCTCAGATACTTGTAAGTCAACGCCCAGTGGGCAGGCACGGTAATGTTATAGCTGTAAGGCTGGCTGAACACGGGTTCAAGCACCTGGTAAGGCGGTGGGTCGTAGGTGTACGGCGGCGCGTCATAGACATAGTTGGGCGCATTGCCGCCGATGTTGACGGTGTCGCTCCCGGAGCCGCCCTCGATTGTCAGTGGAATGTTGTTGCCCAGGACATAGAAGGTGTCGTTGCCCGCGCCGCCAAGGATAACAATGCCCTCGATATTGGTGTAGTCGATGGAGCGTCCGCCGCCGTACACGGCGGTGTCGGTGATGACGAACACGTCATCGGCATCAGTGCCTTCGATTACCAGCCGGTCAAAGCCGGCCCCGCCATCAATGTGCAACGGGCCGTTGGCCACGTACTGGATCGAGTTCGTGCCCGTCCCGCCGTTGACATTCGAGAGAGCTGAACCCTCCTGGAGGTATGTCTTGACCAGGAAGAGGTCGTCGCCGTCATCACCATACAGGTACAATTCGGCCGTGTTATGGTTGACCTCAAAATAGTCATCTCCGCTGTCACCGTGGATCGTCATGACCGAGAAATTCCCCTGGCTGAGGAAGCCGCGCGTGCTCCACACACCCTCCACGCCCGCCGGGGCCGACTCGCCCGGCTTGGCCAGAATACGGCCGACCACAAAGCTGTCCGCGCCCGCGCCGCCATTGAGGGTAAACGCCGCACCGGTCGCATCCACCGTAAACGAATCATCACCGGCGTTGCCGTTGAGGATGACCGTCGCCAGGCCGCTGTAATTGATGGTCTCGGTATGACTATCCTCCGGCAGATCGCTGGAAGTGACAGTCACCGCATCGCGCCGGACCAGGAAGATGTCGTTCTTGCTGGTGCCCTGGACCGTGAGTTGGTTGCTGTTCGGGAACCCGTTGCCGGTGCCGCTATCGGCCACGGAGATGCTGGCCAAACCGCTGCCCTCGAGGTTGATCGTGTAATTATCGCTGCCCTCACCACCGTCGAGGCTGAGATTCCCGCTCCAATTGGACACGGTGAAATTGTTATTCCCGTTGCCGCCGCGCAGTTCGACATAGTCCAAGAGCGGTTGGCCGGAGCCATTGATCAGCGACTCGACCTCGCCCGCGATGGTCAACTGCGTACTGGTGATGGCAAAGTCGGCGTCACGTTGTTCTCGGAGCGTGTCCGTGCCAGTGCCGGTGACGAAGACATCGACGCCCGGCCCGCCCGCAAGGATGTTGTCACCCTCGCCGCCATCGATGGTATCGGCGAACGAACCGCCGATGACCGTGTCATTGCCGCCCTCGCCCTTCAGGTTCAGCTTGAGCAGGTTAGTGGTGACGGCGCTGGCATCAATGGAATCATTGCCGTCGCCGGCATGCAGAGCCAGCGTGTCATTGCTGGCTTTGGCTTGGAGGATCTGGAAATTGAGGCCGCTGGTGTTGCTGTTGGTTTCGGTAATGTTGATGACCCCCGCCGGACTGGTGACGCCCCCGGCCATCGAGGCCAAGGTGAATGTGTCATCAAGGCTGCTGCCGTAGATTGATACGTTGTCGGCGGAGCTATCAAGGGTGGCGCTAATCTGCGGTGTGGTGGTCGTGCCCTGGTCGTCAGTGACGGGCGGGCCGTAAATCGGTGTGGCCCCAAGGTCGCGATTGACCTGGCTGAGTGCGGTACTGGATGGAATCCGAATCGTCACCGCCTGTGATCAGGGTGTCATCCCCATCGCCAGAGTTCCACACGATGGAATCCATCCCGGCGCCGCCGTCAATCTGGTCCGTTCCCGCCCCGCCGATGAGGACGTCATTGCCGCCCTGGCCGAACAGCGAATCATTCCCGTCCTCGCCAAAGAGCAAGTCATTGCCATCACCACCGCAAACAGTGTCATTACCCCCGCCGCCATGGATCTCGTCGGGCCCATCGGTACTCGCGTTGGGCGTGGCGTCGTCGCCATAAAGAATGTCGTTGGCGCCACCCCCAGTGATGAGGTCGCTGCCCGCCCCGCCATAAATCGTGTTGACGCCTGAACCTCCCGTGAGCACGTCGTCACCCGCGTCCCCGTAAATCAACGCCCTCCCACTGCCCTGATCTATGATTGTGTCATTCCCGTCGCCGCCATGGAGTTCAGCCGGGACCGAAACTCCTGACACAATCTGGATATTGTCATTCCCGTCGCCGCCATAAGCCAGGATACTCCTCACGTTGCTGAAATCCTGGGTGTAGCCCATGCCATTGACCCGGATGTTCTGGCTGCCATCCCCGTTCGTCGAGAGCGCCTGGACAACGTAATTCTCGTCCGCCACGCCCGAGGCGACGTTCCGCTGTCCGGCATAAGGTCCCGTGTAGAGCAGCAGGATGCCGCTGCCCCGGTCATTGTCCTTCCAGCCGGCGAGGACCGGCGGAGTGGGCTGCCCGTTGATATAACCCAGGACGAAGTGGGCGTGTTTATGGATGGTGTGCCAGCCGAAGAACTAGATCCGAATACCGGCGTCCACGTCGAGCGACACCTCACCGTGATTGACGATATGGATGCTGGCGGTGAAATCCGCGCCGACGATCAGGAACGTGGCGTGGCCGGAGAGGGTCAGATCGAAGCCGGAAGCCAGCGAACCGTCATCCTGCGTAGAGGAGTAGACATGCACCGTCATGTCGGCGCGGAAACCAAAGATAATCGGATCGCCGAAGGTAATGGAGGCGCTGGCCGTCAGGTCGAAGTGTCCATCTGAATCAATCCAACCGTGAGCACTACGCGTAACGATATGGAACAATCCAACATTCCGCGCGCGGGCGAAACGGCGTTGGGCATCGCACCTCCCAGCCCCAGCCCGAGGCAGGCCCCGCCTTGCCGCGCCTCCAGCCAGCCGTGGCGGACTGCCGCGTCTTCACCCGGCAAAAAGAGCCGGAGATGGATCGATTCCGGCCCCGCCAGGTTCCTCGACGCCACCTTGATCCGCCGCAGAAAGACTCCTTCGTCCGCCAAGGCCAGGAACTGCTCGGTCACTTGCAGCCCGCCCGCCCACCAAGTGGCCTCCGCCGCCGGGATGCCGTCCGTCATCGCCCAACCAGTGACCGTTTCGTGCCCCAACGCTGTAAAAGGGAACCCACCCAGCACCACCTGCAACGCGCTCCGCTCGAACCCGGTGCCGACTCCGAAATTGAAGGCGCGTTCCTTGCGCGCGCTCTGCCGGATGTCTTGCGCGTCAAACAGCACGTAAAGGACCGCCGGGGCAAGGTCCGCGTGGTCGGTCTGGAGAATCAGTTGCGCCCGTCCACTTCGCGGGAGGAAGTAATTCCGGCCATAGAAGTAAGATCGTTCGAGCAACGGCACGACACCCGGCCCCGGCGCCGCTGGCGCGGAGGGGCCGGCCAGCGCCGTCCACCCTAGACCGGCGCCCCACTGCCATTGAATTAAGCTCATAAGCTCCTAAAACACTAATTTTTTGACGCGCCGTTGAAAATGATAAGAGCGATGGAACGATTGCTTGCGCCG
>JAJYHY010000441.1 GCA_021784555.1 bacterium | reverse complement strand
TGTTGTGCCTAAAAAAGCCGAATAAAAACCGCCTGCGCAATCCGCGTAAAGGGCGGGAGTGACAACGAGTTAGGCGAGCAATCGCCCCCCAGGGTCCCCGCCCCGATTAGGGGGGAAGATCAGTCGGGGAGCGCGCGAAGTGGTCTCCAGCTTCTCGTGTCCCAGAGCCGGACCTCGTCCCCGGAAGCTTCGGCCAGCATGAGGCCGCTTGGCGAAAAGGCGACGCTATCGACGTTTCCGGCGTTCCTTTGGAGGACCCAATCAAGTCCGCTGGAAAAGTCGCCAAGGGGTGACGCACTGTTGGTGAGGGTCGCAACGCTGCGGTGAGAAGCAAGGTCCCATATCCGCACGGTCTTATCATAGCCTCCGGTCGCGAGCAGTTCTCCGTCCGGAGAGAATGCTAGCGATGAAGCAATGCCCTTGTGGCCTGGGAAGCTAAAGAGCTCGTCTCCTTGGCATTGCTGCCAAAGATAGCGCCATTCGAAGCCGCGCAGGTCCAGCTCACCGGGTTTGGGGATGTGCTTGTTGAGGAGGTCGAGGGCTTGGCGGAGGTTGTTGGCGGCCAGAGCCTGCTGGGCCAGGTTGATGTCGGCGGCATAGAGGCTTTCGCGGGCGGCCAACGTTTGTGCCCGGGCTATCGCTGCTTCAGCGCGCTCTTGGGCGGCGTTGTGTTGCGCCTGGCGCCATTGCCAGAGGATGCCGGCCAGGCCGGCGGCCAGAACGGCCAGCAGCGCGAACAGGGCTGTCGTCAGGGCCGGGTTGCGTCGGCACCAGCGCCAGGCCTTTTCGGTTCGTGAAACCGGGCGCGCGCGGATCGGTTCGCCCTTGAGAAACCGGCCCAGTTCCTCGGCCAAATCGCGGGCGGAGGCGTAACGCTTGGACGGCTCCTTTTGCAGGCATTTGAGGCATACGGTTTCCAGGTCGCGCGGCACCGCTGGGTTGAGCAAGTTCGGCGCGGGCGGCTCGGCCTCGACCACCTGTTGCACGGTGGCATGGACCGTCTCGCCCACAAACGGCGGCCGGGCGGTGAGCAGGTGGTACAGTATCGCCCCGAGGCCATAAACATCGCTGGCCGGGCCGATGTCGCGGATTCTGCCGGCGGCCTGCTCCGGCGGCATGAAATTGGGCGAGCCGAGGACCTGGCCGGAGAGGGTAAAATCCGAAGACTCACCCCGCCAATTCTCAGCCCGCGAGGGTTCCGGCAGGGCGGGCCTTGGGCAAGTCGGGGCCTGATCCGAAGTTGAAACCAGCCGTTTGGCCAGGCCGAAATCGGTGATGCGCGGCTGGTCGAGCGGGTCGATAAGGACGTTGCCCGGTTTGAGGTCGCGGTGCAGGACGCCTCGCTCATGGGCGTATTGGATGGCCTCGGCGATAACCTTCACGTAGCGGGCAGCGCGGGCGGCGGGCAGCGGCCCCTCGCGGACAAGCTTCGAGAGGTTCGGCCCCTCGATGTAGTCCATGGAGAAGTAGGGCTGGCCCTCGTGCTCGCCCACTTCATGGATGGCGACGATGTTCGGATGCTGCAAGGTGGCGGCGGCCTCCGCCTCGGCCCGGAACCGGCGCACCCGGGCCGGGCCGGCGAGCTGTCCGGCCAGGATCATCTTCACCGCCACCAGCCGGTTGAGCCGCCGCTGCCGCGCCTTATAGACCACGCCCATGCCGCCCCGGGCAATCTCTTCGAGCAGCTCGTAGCCGCCAAGAACTCGCAGGGGCGGAGCCGGCGCGGCTGCCGGGACGCGGGCCTCTTCCAAAGCGGCCAGGGCGGCCACGTCGTCCGAACTATCGGCGAAAGAGAAGCGCACCACGCACGCCGGGCACAACCCGCCGACTACCCCGGCGGGCATCTCGGTTCCGCATTGCGGACAATGTTGGGCGGCACTCATCGGTCTTTGCGCACGGTTCGCCAACTATTACAGAGAAAAAGATAGCGGCAAATTACGGGCGTTCATCGGCTGAGAAGGGCTATCAGGTAGCGCATCTCCTCGCGCAGGCCGGCCTCGCCGAGCACGGTTTGGCCAACCTGCTCGCGCACCAACTCCCGATATCGTTGACGCAGCCGATGGACCCGGGCGGCGACCGCGCCCCGGCTGATGCGCAATTCGGCGCCGAGCCTGGCATAATCCTGTTCGCTGGGGGCGCTGGAGAGAAAGACAAGCAATCGCTCTGACTGAGCTTCTTTGACGCCGGCGCGCATCTCGCCGCGCAGCCGGGCCATGGCCTGGTCCATGATGGCCAGCGCCCAGTTGCGGTCGAACGCTTGCTCGGGCGTGAGGTCGGCGGCCGCCTCCTGCTCAAATCGTTCCTGGGCCGCCTGCTCGTTCAGGGAGAGCACGCCCCGCCCTCCGCCGCGCTTTTCGGCCCGCTGCTTCTTGGCTTCGTCCAGCAGGAAGTGCTTAAGCGCGGCCAAGAGGAAGGAGCGGAAGCGGCCTTTGAGCGGATCGACGTCTTGGAGGTAATTCTTTTCCAGCAGGCGGGCGAAGAAGCCCTGAACAAGGTCCTCAGCGTCGTGCGCAGAGGCGCCCTGATGGCGGACATAAGAATAGAGCGGGTACCAATAGGAGCGGCAAAGTTGCTCCAGCGCGTCGATGCCGCCATCGCCGGCGTTCTGGGCCGCCTCCATGACGACGCTCCAATGCGTGGTGGTGAACCACGTCGCGTGAGTCGGCAAGAGCTGAGCCGAAGCCGCCACTATGTTCCGGTTTTCCGGCGCGGGAGTCACGACGCGTCTGCCCGCCCATTTGAAACAGTAGTCGGGCACTGGAAGGCCTGGCCGGGGGTCATATACACGTGCCAATCTCGCCCAAGGGCGGACGATGCACAACAAAAGTCTATTTTGGCAAGGCGCGAGTTGCGCCGGTGGAAATGCCGCCATCGACCAGGAATGTCTGGCCAGTGATGTAGGCGCTGGCGTCAGAGGCCAGGAAGACCACCGCGCCATCCAGGTCATGGGGTTGGCCGGGGCGCTTGAGCGGGATGCGGTCGCAGAGGTAGCTCACCCATTCCTGGTTTTCGTACATAATGGCGTTCTGGGCGGTTTTGAACCAACCCGGCGCCAGGCAATTGACGGTGATGCCGTGGATGCCCCAATCATCGGCCAGGCTCATGGTGAGCTGCTTGACGCCGCCCCGGCTGGCGCCATAAGGCCCCAGGCCCGCGTACCCCGCGACGCAGGTCACCGAACCGATGTTGATAATGCGGCCATGTTTTCGAGGGATCATCTCGCGGGCGACGGCTTGCGCCGTGAAGAATGTGCCGCGCAGGTTGGTGTCCAGGATTAGATTCCAATCATCCCAGGTAACCTCCAGGGCCGGCTTGCGGATGTTGCAGCCGGCATTGTTCACGAGGATGTCGATTTTCCCGTAATGCTCCAACGCCGAGCGTGTTATTCCCTGAATACTCTCGTAATCGCGGACATCCAGCGCCAGCGGCAACGCTCGGCGCCCCAGGGCTTCGATTTCGTCCTGGAAGGCTTTCAAGGTGTCCGGCTTTCGGCTGGTGATAACCAGGTCAGCCCCCGCACGGGCCAAGGCACGGCCAAGGTACTGGCCCAATCCCCGGCTGGCGCCGGTGACAATGGCGACTTTTCCGGAAAGATCAAAGAGGGTGGTGCTCATAATCCAGGCTCAGGGTTTTAGCACGACTTTCATCAGACCCGGTTCTTTGGCGTACAGGCGGGCGAACCAGGAGGCGCCTTCCGCCAAGGGCGCAACCGCGCTGATTAGGGGGGCGGCCTTGAGGGCGCCGCGCGAGAGCATGTCCAGGCAGGCCGGGTAGTCACCGCGCGAGGCGCATGAACCGTAGAGCGTCAATTCTCGAGTCACGGCCATTTGGAGCGGAAAATCGATCTTGGGGGTGACGTTGCCGACCAGGGTGACCGTGCCGCCCTTCCGAGCGCATTTCATTGCCATCTCCACCGTCGCGCCGAGACCCACCGCCTCGAAAACCAGGTCGGCGCCACGTCTGGCAGTGAGCTGGGCGACAGACTCACACGGGTCAGCCTGGCCGGAGTTGACCACGTCCGTGGCGCCGAGTTGAGAGGCGAGGTTAAGGCGTTCGGGCGAAATATCGATGGCGACTAAACGCCCGCAGCCGGCCTGGCTCAGCGCCTGAATCAAGGCGAGGCCAATCATGCCGGCGCCTACCACGACCGCCGTGTCGTTGAGCGCGCGCGGGGGCCGGCTGATGGCGTGCAGCGCAATCGAAAACGGTTCGACCAACGCCGCATCTTCAAACGAGAGATTCTCCGGCAACCGGTATAGAATCCGCTCCGGGACAGTAACGAATTCGGCGAAGGCGCCCTGCCGCCGGTAGTCTTCACAGGAAACCCCCAGCACGCGCCGCTGGTCGCACAGGTTGATCTGGCCAGAGCGGCAAAAGGCGCAACGCCCGCAATAGATCGTGGAATCAAAAGTGACGCGCTCGCCGGTGGACCAGCCGCTGACCTGGTTGCCGGTTCCAGCGATGACGCCGGAGGCCTCGTGTCCCATTATAATCGGGGGACGCCGCCGCCCTGAACTGCCGTCCATGCCATGCACGTCGCTGCCGCAAATACCGCAGGCCTTGACGGCGACCAGGACTTCATCCGGGGCGGGTTCCGGGGTGGAGACCTCTTCGCAGGCGAATTGGTTGTATTGTTTAAGGATGAGGGCTTTCATACTTCATAGGCCGGCCTCCCTGTCTTTAGCGCGTTGCTCCTTGGCGGTCTCCAGGGCGGCCCAGAGTCCGGAGCGGGCCACCAAGCCAATCGGATGGTCCGGGTCCTCCCGCGTCACCACGGGGAGGTTGCCGACATCCTTGGACGCGAACCGTTTCAGAACCGTAAAGAGATCGTCTTCCGGGTAGGCTACAAATCGCTCCGAAGACATCACCTCCCTAACTTTGACACCGAGGCGTTTATCTTCGGCAACGCGGCTGGCGGCCAGCAAAGTAACCCGTCCAGCCAGCTTGTGATGGTCGATCACCGGCAGGCCGCTGATGCCATAATCGCCCATCAGCCCCATGGCATCGGCCACGGAGGCCTCGGCATTGACACACACCGGCAGGTGAATCATCACGTCGCTGGTCTTGACGCGCCGCAGAACGATCGGCTCGAACTCGTCGGCATGGAATGGCGAATCCAGCCGGCTGGGGACTTGAGCCGGGAAGATCGTTTTCTTGCCTGACAGGATAAACGCGGTGACGACCGCAAACATGGCGGGCGCCAGCAGGCCATAACCACCGGTCATTTCGGAAATCATAATGATGGTCGAGATCGGCGCCTTGGCCGACGCCGCGAAGAAGGCCATCATTCCGACAATGGCGAAATTGCCCGGCTGGGGGCCGAGCCCCGGAAACAGTTGGGCGGCGACAAAGCCAAAGGCCCCGCCGAACATCCCGCCCGTGACCACGCTGGGACCAAAAGCGCCGCCCGAATTGCCCGAACCCAAGGTCAAAGACGCCCCAAGAATCTCCCCCACCGCGGCGGCCAGCAGCACCAAGGAGAAGCCCGGGTGATGCCCCAGCGGCGTGGTCAATAACGCTGGATTCCGCGAAATGGCAAATTGCGCCCAGCCGTAGCCGGTTCCAAGAATGGACGGTAGCGCCAGTCCAACAAGGCCGGTGCAAAACCCGCCAATCGTGGTTGCCAGCCATAAAGGAAACCGCCGGAAAAAGCGCTCGATGCGAAAAAACACGGCGAACAAAAAACGCGCCAGCAGGCCGCAACCCACTCCGAGCAGCGCGAAGAGCACCAGCGACCAGGGATGCTCGAACTGCATCATCTCGGCCGGGGGTTTGAAAATCGGCTGGAAGCCCATGAC
>JAJYHY010000064.1 GCA_021784555.1 bacterium | reverse complement strand
TTCGATAGTGCGCCACGCCCAGTTGCCACCAATGCCCATCAGCGAGATGCGCCAGGTCCTTAAGACCAACAGCAAGGCTTATTTACAACAGGACCTGCCCGGTTACGTTTTTGATTGCTTCGCTCCTGTCCCTCGCGCAGAGGGAAAGCCAACCGCGGCGCCCAAGCCGGCAAATGGAAGCCTCAAGCAGCGGGTCCTCACAGCGGGAACCAAACAGCAGATCATTGAGGATCTCCAGGCGGCGATCAAAGGGGCTGGATTGACGCCGGAATGTGTCGTCCCCGGTCTGATCGGCCCGGTGAACGCGTTTGAAAGGGCCATGAGGGAGGTTTTTGAGCGAGAAGCCGTGGCGCTGGTGGATATTGGTTTTAAGAGCACGAGCATCTGTCTGCTGGACCATGGGGAATTGGCGCTGAGCCGGGTGGTCGCCATTGGCGGGGACCGGCTCACCTCAGGGCTGGCGCAGGCCCTGGGAGTGAGCTACGCGGAGGCGGAAAGTATTAAGATAGGCATTCCAACCGAGGTGCAAGCGAACCTGGAACCGTTGGTACTGCCTCTGGGACGTGAGTTGCGGGCCTCGATCGATTGCTTCGAACACCAGGCGGACAAGGCGGTCAGCCAAATCTTCGTGAGCGGCGGTTCGGCCGGTTCCGAGTTCATTGTCCAGACGCTCCAGGTGGAGCTAATGGCCGAGTGCAAGAGGTGGAATCCGGTCAGTTTTTTGCAGATGGCGCTGCCGGCCCAGCAAAGCGCCGAAATTGATAGCGTGGCGCCTCAACTGACGGTCGCGGTGGGCGCCGCGCTGGCGGTGCTTTAATCCTATGCCAATACGCCTCAATCTACTTGCTGAAGCCCGGGCGCAGGAGGAGTTGCGCAGGCGGGACCCCGTCAAACGGGCAATCATCCTTGGAGTGCTGTTGGTGATTGTGTTGCTGGTGTGGAGCAGTTCACTGCAAGTCAGGAAGCTTGTCCTAAAGGGACGGCTGAACGGGCTGGAAGCCGAACTGGCCTCCCATACCAACGCCTATACGCGGGTGCTGGCGAACCAAAAGAAGCTGGCCGACATGAAGCATCGGCTCTCTTGTCTGCGGAGGCTGGCGGCGGAGCGGTTTCTCCAGGGCAGCATGTTAAACGCCTTGCAGCAAACCACTGTCAATTACGTCCGATTAACCCGGCTGCGTAGCGAGCAGAGTTGCACCTACACGCCCGGCACCGCGCCAACCAAGGATTTCCATCATCGCATCATCCCAGGCAAGCCGGCCACGGTCACGGAGAATGTGGTCGTTACCCTCGACGCCAAGGATACCGGCCCCACGCCTGGCGACCAGGTTGCCAAGTTCAAGGCCTCGGTGCAGAACTGTCCCTATTTCAAGGACCTGCTGGGCAAGGCCAACGAGGTCCGCCTGGCGAGCCTCTCCCCACCCCAGGCCGGCGTCGGCGCCAAAGCGTTCGTGCCGTTCACACTCGAATGCCGTCTGCAAGACCTCGTAAGATGAACAAGCTCTCACAGGAGAAACGCAACCAACTGACCATAGCCATCGTGGCCACCGCCGCCGCTTTGGCGGGCGTGTGGTTCCTCCTCATCAGTCCGCAGAGACAGAGCATAGGCCTGCTTTCGGCCCAGCGAACCACGCTGGAGCGCAAGCTGGGCGATGTCACCCGCACGATGAGACAAGCCCAACAGATCGATGACGACCTCGCCGACTCGAAAAAGACGCTGGCTCAGATTGAAGGCGGGATGGCGAGCGGAGATTTGTATTCCTGGGCGATCAGCACCATTCGCCGCTTCAGGGCGGACTACAAGGTGGATATCCCCCAGTTCAGCAAGATTGATGGTCCGAAGCAGATGGCCCTCTTTCCCGATTTCCCCTACAAGCAGGCGACGCTCACCATCGGAGGATCGGCTTACTTTGACGATTTCGGCAAATTTGTGGCCGATTTTGAGAACGAATTCCCGTACATGCAGTTGCTCAATCTGACGCTTGAGCCCTTGCCCTCGGCAAATCCGGGTGACGATGAAAGACTCTCGTTCAAGATGGACGTAGTGATGCTCGTCAAGCCCGGCAACTCTTAACCAAAGGATCGCATGATGAAACGGCATTCTCTTGCTTTGCTCTGCGCGGTCTCTTACGCGCTCTGCTCCCAGGCCGGCCCTCCGCCCGCCTCCCATCGTAAGGCGGGGCGGGCGACGCCGCCGGCGGCTGATCCACCGATTCCAAAGTCGGTTTTCGTCATTCCGGCCAGCCCCGCCGAGGGGCGCAATCCTTTCTTTCCACATACCGCAGTTGGGCCGGAAATGGCCAGGATAGCGGCCGCCGCCGCAAGAGTGTCCGACTTGGTGCTCAACGGGATAACCAGTCCCCCGCGCAAGCTGGCGCTGATCAACGGGCGCACATTCGAGGAGGGCGAAACCGGGGCCATTAAGCTGCCTTCGGGGGCCAACGTAGAAGTGACATGCCTGGAAATCAAGGCTGAGACCGCGGTGGTGAAGGTTGGCTCCCAGCGCGTGGAGTTGCAATTGCGCCACGGCGACTGAAGTCAAGATTCAAAAGACGCTCTCATAGGCGGGGCGCCGGTAGGGGCGAAGCGCCCAGGTTTTGCTTGGGCGGCACTTGAAGCTTAACCTGGCAGGAGCCGGCCAGCTTTCCGGGGGTTCCTGAGCAGTTGCAGGGATGCTTGATTGAGCAGGGGAGGTGTGCTCATACTCTTACGGTTTGGTTCAGAGCCGTTCGGACATCGGCGGGTTTTTGGAGCTCAAACCTCAGACTTGAGATCCTCGGCTCAAGCCTGATGATTTTTAAGCCGAGATCTAAGTCAAGCGCCCGTCGGGATGAATCCTGAAGTCACTTTCGCCCTCGAGTCCGCCGGCTGGCCGGCCATCGTGGTGGACTCCGGCAACGCCATCTGCCGCGCCAACCAGATGGCCGTCCGGGTGTTTGGCAACGCTCTGGAAGGCTCGGCGCCGCCTCTGTCGGCTATTTGGGCCGCGGACAACCTGGATACGGCCGACCAATTCCTGGCCCGCTGGGAGGGTTCATCGTCTCCCCTAGTCACTCTGCACCTTCTCGTCAAGGGCGGCGACACCATCCCCTACGAGGTGTCTGTGTGCCAATTCCCTTTTCAAGTTAAGAAATGTGTTCTGCTGCAGATGTTCTCGCCCGGGGCCTCGGGCCAGCTCCGCCCAACACCGTCCGCGGAGACGGCGGTGCTGGCGCAGAAGCAAAAGCTCGAGTGCGCGCTCAAGCTGGCGCGCACCGTTGCCCTGGATTTCAACAACGCCCTGACCGGCATTCTGGGACATGCCTCGTTTCTTCTCGGTCAACTGGGGCCAGACAGCCCCTGGAGGCGGTCATTGATGGAAATTGAGAGGTCGGCCGCCAAGGCCGGCGACATAGCCAGCGCGCTGGGAGCTTTTAGCCTGGAGGCGGCGCAGAGCCGGTCCTACTCGGATAACCTGAACCTGGTGGTGCAGCGCACGGTGGACTCCTTCCGGCAAAATGGCGGCGCCGAGGCCGGGGCCGTCGCATGGAACGTCCGGCTCGAACAGGGGCTCTTCGCCGCCAGGTTCGACGAGACCAAGATGCGGCAGGCGCTGCTCAAGGTGCTTGAGAACGCGGTTGAATCGCTTCAAGGAGGCGGCCAGATTACGGTACAGACGCGAAATGTCGAGCTGGCGGAGCCGTTCCAGGACCATAATGCGCGGCTGGGGGCGGGGGCCTATGTCTGCGCAGAAATCACCGACAATGGTTGCGGCATCAGCCCGGCGGTGCTGCCCCGCGTCTTTGAGCCTTTCTTCACCACTAAAGAAGGGAGCCATCGCGGTTTGGGGCTGGCATGGGCTTATGGCGTCGTGACCACCCAGGGCGGAGGGATTGCGCTCTCCAGCCAGGCCGGGGGCGGAACCTCGGCCCGCATTTATCTTCCGGCGGAGAAGCGGGTCCTCCAGGACAACTCTATGCCGGAGGAGGGCCTCGGCGGCGGACAGACCATCCTGGTAGTTGATGACGAGGAGTTGCTCCTGACGATGGGGCGGACCATCCTTTCGGCGTACGGCTACCAGGTGTTGACCGCGCGCAACGGGCAGGAGGCGCTGAAACTCCTCAACCGGAAGGCGCCGGCGATCGACCTGCTCATCACCGATCTGGTCATGCCGGGCATAAGCGGGCGTGAACTGGTCGAGCGGGTTCGACGGCTGGCGCCCGCGACACGGATTCTGTGCGCCAGCGGTTCTATCGGAGCAAGCAGCGCCGCCTCCGGGCAAAACTATTTGCAAAAGCCCTTTACTACCCTGGAGCTTCTGGTTAAAGTCAAACAAGCCTTGGCAGCGGACGGTTAGACCGTGGTTCGGAAGCGAGCCGAGCCTCTCCAGTGATCGGGAGTTTGAAGGTTTCAGAGGCAGGGGAGGTTGCGCCGCTCCTAAACCGAGGCCTGGCGGAGGCATTAGTCATAATGTGGCTTGATTGCGGAGATAAAACATAAGTTGACTGATTGCCTGCTATCTGGTATTTCTTAGCCTTATGCAAATTGAAAGCCTAAAAGTGTTCTGTGACCTGGCCGACACGCAGAGTTTCACCAGGGCGGCGCAGATCAACGAGGTGACTCAGTCGGCCGTGAGCCAGCAGATCAGTTCTCTGGAACGGATTTTCAAGGCCCTTCTTATTGAGCGGAGCAAGAAAAAGTTCCGCCTCACCCGCGAGGGCCAGGTTCTCTACGACCACAGCAAGCAAGTCGTCCAGACCTACGACTCGCTCCACGCCAGGCTCAAGGAACTCAAAGAGATCATTTCCGGCACCATCCGGCTGGCGACCATCTACAGCATCGGGTTGCACGATCTGCCGCCCTATCTGAAGAAGTTCCTCAAGGCCTATCCCACGGTGAATGTTCACGTCGAATACCGCCGAGCCAATCAGGTGTATGAAGACGTCATCGGCAATGTCGTCGATCTGGGTTTGGTCGCCTATCCGGCGCGTGACACGAAGCTCCTGATCTTCCCGCTACGCAAGGACCCGCTCGTGCTCATCTGCCACCCTCAACATCCCTTCGCGAAGAACAAGGCGGTCCGGCTCAAGAGTCTGGCGGGCCAAAAATTCATCGGTTTCGAACCGGACATCCCGACCCGAAAGGCACTAGACAAGATCCTCAAGCAACGCTCCGTTGTGGTGCATCACGTGATGGAGTTCGACAACATCGAGACCGTCAAGAGGGCCGTCGAGATCGACGCCGGGGTGGCTATCGTTCCTGAGAGCACGGTCATCCAGGAGGTCAACAAGCAAACACTGGCCCAGGTGAAGATCGAAGACGGTGATTACTACCGTCCGCTGGCGGCGATTTACAAGAAGAACAAGGTCCTCTCGCCCGCCATGAAGCAATTCCTGGCGATCCTCAAAGACGAGAAAGGCAAGGAACCGAAGGACGACTCCAAACCCTGAGAGCATTCCCCCGAGGATTTTTGGCGCCTTGAAGCCCTGGACCGGCGAACATCCAACATCCAACAACGAACAACCAACGTCCAATGCCTTCCGGTCGCGGCATTGATCGGACGTTGGGCCGTTGATATTGGCTGGTGGCTGTTGCCGGGGGTCATGGGCGGAGCAACCCGGCCGCTCCGCCGCCCATGCGAGCGAGCATCTTCTGGAACTTGCCCATTTTCTTCATCATTTGCTGCATCTGGGCGAACCGGTTGAGCACCGTGTTGACTTCAGTCACCGAGACACCGCTGCCTTTGGCAATCCGCTGACGGCGCCGGGCGTTGAGGATCTGGGGGCTGTGCCGCTCTTGGGCGGTCATGGCGCAGATTATCCCTTCCGTATGGCGGAATTCGCGCTCCTGCTTCGCCAAATCAGCTCCTTTGATTGCCTCCGCTCCGCCGGGCAACAGACCGAGAATTGTTTCCAGCGACCCGATCTTCTTCATCTGGCGCAATTGCTGGAGAAAGTCATCCAGCGTGAACTGCCCTTTGCGCATCTTCTCTTCCAGCCGTTGGGCCTGCTCCACGTCCACGGCTTCCGCCGCCCTTTCCACCAGGCTTACCACGTCGCCCATTCCTAGAATCCTGGAGGCCATCCGCTCCGGGTGGAAGGGCTCGAAATCCTCCAGCTTTTCCCCAACCCCGGCGAACTTGATCGGTTTGCCGGTAACGGCTTTGAGACTCAAGGCGGCGCCTCCGCGCGCGTCGCCGTCGAGCTTGGTGAGAATTGAGCCGGTAATATTCAATGCCTGGTCGAAGTGCGTGGCGACATTGACGGCTTCTTGCCCGGTGGCCGCGTCGAGCACCAGCAGGATTTCTTGCGGCTTGGTCCTATCCCGCAGGCGGACCAACTCCTGGACCAGCGGTTCGTCGATTTGCAGCCTCCCCGCCGTGTCGAAGATGAGCGTGTTGCGGTTCGTTTCGCGGGCCAAGGCCATCGCCCCGGAGGCTATTTTGAGCAGGTCGGTCTCACCGCGCGAGACGTAAGCGGGAATGTCGAGCTGTTTGCCCAGGGTTTCCAACTGCTCCATGGCGGCGGGACGATAGGCATCGGCGGCGACCAGCAGCGGGGTGCGGCCCTGCTTATGGAGCAGGCGCGCCAGTTTGGCGCTGGAAGTGGTCTTTCCCGACCCGTGCAGCCCCACCATGAGCACACAACTCGGATTGCCGCTCAACTGCAGGCCAGCGTTGGCCGAACCGAGCAGCTTGACCATCTCGTCGTGGATAATCTTGATCATCTGCTGGCCCGGCTGAATGCTCTGGACCACGCCTTGGCCGATCGACTCGTTTTTGACCCGCTCGATGAAGTCGCGCGCCACCTTAAAATTCACGTCCGCCTCCAGCAGCGCCAATCTCACCTCACGCAAGGCATCGCCCACGTTCTCCTCCGAAATCCTGCCCAGACCCCGAAGGTTCCTGAACGCATTTTGCAACCGGCTGCTGATCGAATCAAACATCCGTGCAAATTAGGGCAAGCGGAAGACGTTGACAAGGCCCGGCGGGTGCGGCTAGATTTTGCGCCCGCTCTCCCAGCGGGCCGTCACGGTGGGATACTCAAGTGGCCAACGAGGGCAGACTGTAAATCTGCTGGCTGACGCCTACGAAGGTTCGAATCCTTCTCCCACCACCACCCCGAAAACATTGAGCCAAACCCAATTCAATCCAATAAAATCAATGGTTTCTCAAGGATCGCCCGGTTTCACCCCCCGCCTGTCTGCCTCTGATGTCTCTTGCCGACTTTTCCGAACCGATGCTCAGAAAGCTAGCATAAAGCAACCAATCCAGACCCCTCCCTCCACTGCCGCTCGAAAAGCTAACAGAAAGACCGCCATGTCCCTCCGGATAGTGCGTTGATTCGGTGAGGCTGAGGCGGACACCGAACGGATTCTGCTTAAGGATCCCCCACGCGTAGCGCACTCATGCCTCCTGCGAGGCCGAGAGATCGTAGCACCTGCTCCAGCATTCCTCCGAGGCTGTGAATGTCTGGCTTAACGCCATTGAAGGAACGCGGGTGAGACATTGCGGCGTGGCAAGGGCGGAGAGGGGGAAGACAGGTTCTTTGGATGTCCCATTTTCTTGGGCTCGGGTAATATCTTGTGGAAATGAATAGCAAGCGTGACGCCGAGTTGCTGTCCGATTACGCCGAGCGAGGCTCGGAGGCGGCGTTCGCCGAACTGGTGCGACGGCACGTCGATCTTGTCTATTCGGCTGCTTTTCGCATGCTCAGAAACCGGCCTATGGCCCAGGAAGTCTCCCAATCCGTGTTTCTCGCCTTGAGCCGAGACGCCCGCCGGTTGATGAATCGCCCGGTGCTCTCCGGTTGGTTGCATTGCACCGCCCGGAACCTGGCGGCCAAGGTAGTGCGCACCGAGGAACGGCGTCGCGCGAGAGAGCAGGAAGCCGCCGCCATGAACGAACTCAATTTCAACTCACCCGCGGACGAGCCGCTCTGGGAACGAATCGCGCCGCAACTGGACGATGCGCTCGCCCGGTTAAAGGCGGCGGACCGGGACATCGTGCTGCTCCGGTTTTTCGAACGGCGTTCGATGGGTGAGATTGGCCAAACGCTGGGATTGAGCGAAGAGGCTGCAAGGAAGCGGGTCGCGCGCGCCCTGGAGAGGCTCCGGCACGGGTTTGCGGCGCGGGGCATAACCGCTTCAGCGGCGCTCATCGCCTCCGTGCTGGGGGCGCATTCCGTCGAAGCCGCGCCGCCGGAGGTTGCGGCGGCGTTGACCAGCGCAGTCGGTTCCGGCGCAAGCCTGGGGCCGTCGGTTCGATCAATCGTGTTGAGGGCATTGTTTATGACTAAACTCCAGACGACAATCATTGGTCTGCTCTTCGTAGCCGGGCTCACGACACCAATGCTGATCCGACCCGCGGCAGCACCGCGGGTCAACCCGGCGCAGACTGCCCGCCAGGTCATCGGGGCGGGCGCAACGGCCTCTGATCGAGACCAGGAGGTGGAGACCAGCCCCGGGATCGCCAGGCTTCAGAAATGGGTACGTTCGAACCGGATGCGATCGGTACAGGACAACTTTGACGAGGACGAGATGCGCTATTTGGCCTGGTCGCTCTCGGCTTCAGACTATCCTCGCGCCTGGCTTCTCTCAAAACAGCTTCCTTTCGGCATCCGAGAAACCTTCCGGGGGTATTTGCTGCATTACTGGGGGGAGCGCGATCCGCGTGCCGCTTTGAGGGCGGCAGCGGGCCCAGGGCAGGGCTGGGGCTTGGCGGATCCGGCGAACGATATTCTTCGGGGGTGGGCCAAAAGAGAACCGGCGGCGGCTGTGGCGTGGGTTCAACAGACCGAACCGGCGAATACGCTCGCCCTGGCGCGGGTGATAACGGGAGCAGCCCTAACTGATCCCAGCCTCGCGTCAGCGGGCCTGACGAATATGCCGCCGGGCGCGCTCCATGACGCGGTCGCTTCGGAGTTGACGAAGGCCTGGGCCCTGCGCGATCCCGCCGCCGCCGCCAGCTATGTCCTTGGGCTGCCCGCGTCGGGAGAGCGGTCGGGCATCATCCGGGCACTGGCGACATCTTGGGCACACAATGATGCGGTCGCCGCCATCGCCTGGGCGCAGGGCTTGACCGACGTCCACGAACGAAGCGACGCCGTCAGCGGGATCTTGGACAGCCTCGGGCAGGCCGATCCCGCCCAGGTGGCGCCACTGCTGAGCGGCAGCGGCGGCACCAATCTCGACGTCAATACCTACTGGGTGGGGGCAATGGTTGGGACCTGGGCGGAGGAGGACATGGGGGCCGCCCTGGCCTGGGCAACGAACCTGCCAGAAGGAAGGGTGCGTATGGCCGCGCTCGGCCCCGCCCTACGCCAGTGGGCCGGCAAAGACCCCGCTGCCGCAGCCGAGTTCGCCTTGCAACAGCCTTCCGCTCCCTGGCCGTTCGACCTGCTTCCAGAGGTTCTCGGCACATGGGCGGGAGAGGATTCACAGGCCGCGCTGGACTGGGCCGCGGCGCTGCCCGAGGGATCTAAACGCGATGCCGCCGTTCGGGGTGTCCTTGGCGGTCTGGACCCCGCTCAAGCCGCGGAGTATGTATCCCAGATGCCCTCCAGCCAGTTGCAGTCACAAGCGGCCTCGGACGTAGCCTACCGCTGGGCCATCGCGGATCCCGAGAGTGCGGCCCAATGGGTTCAAGACCTTCCAGAGGGCCCGGCCCGCCAGACGGCGGCGCAGGGCCTCCTTAGGTGTTGGTGCCAGGACAGCGGGACTAGCGCACCGGATACCTGGATCAGGAGTCTCCCTGCCGGGCCGACGCAGGCAGCCGCCGCGAGGGCATTTGTTCTATATGCGGGCACTGCGGAACCTGCGCTGGCATCGGATTGGGTCTCGGCCTTCGGCAATGAAGGGGAGCGGGACGCGCAAATTGAAAGAATTGGGCGGGCTTGGCTGCAGAGCGACCCGGTCCCAGCGCGCACCTGGCTGCAAGGCACGTCTCTGCCGGCGGAAGAGAAGCAGAAACTACTCGGACCATCCAGCAAATGAACACTACTTCTTCATCCCGGCGTCCGCTGGCCTTCACCATGCTGGCGGCAGGCGCTTACCTCATCGGGCTGTTATTGGGGTTCGGCGTTCACGGGCCCCGGCCAACAACCACCCGAATGCCCATACAGCAGGCATCCGCCGGAACCGCCGTTCCTGGCAGGATTCCAGGAGATGCTCACCGGGAAAGTCCCTCCCCCGCTATGAACCAAAGTCAGGCTGACATACCGGCCCTGTTGCCAGGGCCAGGCACCTTGATGAGCACGCTGGAAAGTAGGCTAAATAGACTGAGAGGTCCGATCGAGGATTGGTCGGAGGACGACGTCCTTCCCATGATCTTCGCGCTTTCTCCGCGGGAGTTTCCAAAGGCCTGGGCGCTCATCAAGGACTTGCCGCCAGAAGCTCGAGGGGACGTCGCTGGCCGGCTCTTCAGGGCGTGGGGCGAGAAGGATCCGACGGGGGCGCTGGCGGCGATTTCGGCGATGCCCAACCAAAAGGCTGCCGAGGGCCTGACTCAGGAGGCCCTGCGGGGCTGGGCGAAGGAAGAGCCGAATGCCGCTCTAGCGTGGGCTTCGCAAATGCCGCCTGGCCGGAACCGGGACAAGGCGCTCGGGGCCGCTATCGAGGGGATGTCATTCAGCGACCCGTCGGCTGCCGCAATGGCGCTGACGAACCTGCCGGCTGGAAAGGAAAGGACTGAGGCTGCGAGCATCGTTGGCCTACGGGTGGCCGGCACCGACCCGCAGGCGGCGCTGGGCCTGCTTGGAGAGGTCTGGGGTTCGGGCGGCATCCTGTCCGGCGCCGCAATGAGCCTGGCGAGCGAGAGCGTGCCCGACGCCCTGGCCTGGGCGAAGGCGCTTCCAGACCCGCAACAAAGGAAAACGGCGCTTATCGGCATCGCGTCTGAGGCAGCCAAGCTCGATCCGAGCCAGGCAGTGGACTTGGTCACCTCTCAAACCAATCCAGCCTTGGCTGGCGACCTGGCGAAGACCGTGGCGGAGAACTGGGCCCAAGAAGACGGGCCGGCCGCCTTGGCCTGGGTCAGCAGCTTGCCTGCCGGAGAGTTGCGCCAACGAGCATGGAGCGGTTTGGAATCGTGCCTATTCCCCACGGATCCGAAAGCCCTGGTGCAGTTTACGCTGAACGAGTTTCCATTCAGTGACGCGCGCTCCGGTGAACTAACGAGGGCGGCTATCGATATCGCGTTCTTTGGGGGTGCGCTCATGCATGCCGAGGCCTGCGACTGGGTCGCTTCGCTGCCTCCGGGGCCGGACCGTGACGACCTGGTCCTTGGACTGTACCGGGGATCCCTGCCGGCAGCGGAACTGGCGCCGCTCGTCGCAGGCATGACGCCGGGCCCGGCGCAGGCGCGCACGATTTCCGGACTTGCCCAGAGATGGGCCGGGGACGCCCCTGCCGCCGCCGCGGAATGGAGCGCTTCGCTTCCGACGGGGACGGCCCGCAACGCCGCGGTCGGGGTGGTAGCGAATGGTTGGGCGGCCAGCGACCCGGCCAGCGCCGCACAATGGGTCGAATCGCTGCCCGCCGACGCGGCGCGTGAAGGCGCAGTTTTAGGATTCATTCAGGGGGCATCGGCCAAGCACCCCGAACAGGCGGCGCCATTCCTTGGAATGATAGCCGATCCGGCCAAGCGCCAGCAGATGACGAGCCAGGTCATCAAAAGTTGGATGGGAAGCGATCCGCAGGCGGCGCAAGCTTGGGCGCAGCAAGCTGGTCTTGGTGGTGGTCCTTAATCCGAATGAAGTTCTTCGGCACCCTTCGCGCAATGAGCAGCGCGCAGTTCCAGGTCGCGAACTCCCTCAATACGGGAAGCTGTACCAGGAAGGCCAGTTCTGTATAGTACCGGGGCGCGGCGCGCAGGAGAAGGAGGCTTAGTGCCAGGCGAATCGTGCGCAAGATGCGGCCGACGTAGCCGGGATGGAGGTTCTCCAAGGGGGTGTGGACGCGCTTACGCCTGCGAAGCTAAAGCCCGTGTCCACCACAGCGCGCCAAGCCTGGCCACGGACTGCAACAGGGATGACCGGGACACCGCCGCTATCCACGCTGCCGACAAGCACCTTCAATGCTTGCCCGCCGGGGTGTGATGAAGGCACGCGCCCGGCAGGGCTTCCCCGGCGGATCAGGCCGGGGCGAAATCGGAGTCAACGGGCTGCGGAGACTCGCACGCTCGGCGTGACCTTCAAGTGCTCGGCGATGCGGCGGATGATGAGGCCCAGGTTGCGCGCGGTGGGGTTGCCGTTGCGGCCAAGCATCCGGTGGAGTGACTTCTCCCCCAAGCCCGTTTGCCGGGACAATTCCTTGAAGGTGACTTGGGCGTTGACCAGGTCGCGGAGAATGGAGAGGGCGACGGCGGTTTCACCCTCCAAAAGGGAATTGATCGCCTCCGCGTAGAGCGCCCGCGCAAATCCCGGCTCCCGCTTGATGCGCGCGATAATCGTTTCGCTGTGGGGTCGAGTCGTAATCATTTTATCGTCTGGTATGTTTATACCGTGTCCACCGTTCCAGGGCCGCGGAAAACTGACCAAAAACGCATCCTCGACCGCAGTCTGGCCCGCAGCAAGGAGGAAACGAGCACGGCCAATGAATCGAGCATTCGTCGCCGCGTGCAGGGCCTCTGGCAGTTCCAAATCCCCATTAAAGCCTGTGTCCACCGCAGCGCGCCAAGCTTGGCCAAGGAAGCACAGCGAGGGTCGCTATTTGGAAAAGGGACCGATTGTCAGGATGCGCATTGACGAATCCTCGCTACGCGCTACCCTCTTCGCCAATGCCCGCTTTGCTCAGTGGAGACTGGATAAGGCGCGGTGGCTTGAACGCAATCAATAGCTTGAACCCATAGACCGGTCCAATCCAAAATCGACACCATTACCTATGTCCAATGACACTCCCCCCTCCCGTTCCACCTCCGCCGGCTCCTCGTCGATGTTGGTGACCGGTTCTTCGGGCCTGATCGGCTCCGAGGTGGTCGATTACTTTTGCAAGCTCGGCTGGCAGGTTCATGGCATCGACAACAACATGCGCGCCGACTTCTTCGGGCCCGGCGGCGACACGCGCTGGAACCAACGCCGGCTCCAGGCCACGCATCAGCGCTTCCACCACCACGAATTGGACGTCCGCGACCGTCAAGGAGTCGAGGCCCTCCTCCAAGGCCTTCGTCCTCAACTGGTCGTCCACACCGCCGCCCAACCGAGCCACGACTTGGCCGCCTCCCGCCCGTTCGACGATTTTGACGTCAATGCCGGCGGCACGCTCAACCTGCTCGAGGCCGTTCGGCGCAATGCCCCCGAGGCGGTCTTTGTTCACCTGAGCACGAACAAGGTCTATGGCGACCGGCCAAATGCCATTCCTCTCAAGGAGCTGCCCACCCGCTGGGATTATGCCGACCCGGCCTACGCCGATGGCATCCGCGAGGACTTCCCCATCGACCAGAGCAAGCACAGTCTCTTTGGCGCGTCGAAGCTCGCGGGCGATGTCATGGTCCAGGAGTATGGCCGTTATTTTGGCATGAAGACCTGTTGCCTGCGCGGTGGTTGCCTCACCGGCCCGAACCACTCCGGCGTGGAGTTGCACGGCTTCCTGAGCTACCTGGTGAAGTGCAACCTCGAAGGCCGCACCTACAGAATTTACGGCTACAAGGGCAAGCAGGTCCGCGACAACATTCATTCCCTGGACGTGGCCCGCTTCATCCATGCTTTCTTTGAAAACCCGCGCTCCGGCGAAGTCTATAACATCGGCGGCGGGCGCGGAAATAGTTGTTCCATTATCGAGGCCTTCGACCGCGCCGCGGCCCTCACCGGCAAGAAAATGGTCTCCGAGTACGTGGATAAGAACCGCGAAGGCGACCACATCTGCTATATCAGCGACCTGGCCAAGCTTAAAGCCCATTATCCGACCTGGTCGATTACCAAGTCCCTCGACGACATCTTCTCCGAAATCCACAACGCACTGGGGCAAAGCAGAGGGTAGGAGCTTCCCCCCGAGATGCTGGTCTGCCCCCCTGCCAGGCTTCTGACCTCAAACCTTCCTCCGCGTGCCTCGCGTCTCCGCGGTTCATTAACCCGCGAGTTCCCTCGCTGGCGCTCGGTGGTTTCACGGGGCGTATCTCACCGCAGAGACGCGAAGCACGCAGAGACACCATACAAACCGGGTTTCGCTCGCGGCACGCCACGTCGCGGCTCGCCCGGATTGAAATTCCCGCCAACCTCGGCGAAGGTGTTCCATGAATCAAGCCGAACAATTTGACGATCTGCTCACCTGCCGCTTAGGGCAGACGCAGCGCTCGCTGGAACCATGCTCGGTGGTCATCTTTGGCGCCAGCGGCGACCTGACCGCGCGGAAGCTGATTCCGGCGCTTTATCACCTGCACCAGGAGGGCCAAATGCCTTCGGACTACCGGATCGTGGGGTTCGCCAGGCGCGAAAAGACCGATGATTCCTGGCGGGACGAATTGCGCCAGGCACTGGACGAGTTTTCGCGCACCAAACCGGTCGATGCCGTGGTCTGGCAAGATTTTGCCGGGCACCTCTCCTATACCAGGGGAGACATCACCGAGCCCGAGGCCTTTCAGGCACTCGAGCGCCAACTCAGTTCCTATGGAAAGGAACCTTTACGCCGTAACCTGCTCTTTTACCTCGCGACACCGCCCAGCCAGTTTGGGCAGGCAGTCGAGCAGTTGCACACCTGTGGGCTGCTCCACAAAGGCGGGGAGCAGGGCTGGCAGCGCATTGTCATCGAAAAACCTTTTGGACGCGACCTGGAGTCGGCCCGGCAATTGAATCGGGAACTCACCCGCTTTGCCAGCGAGCAGCAGGTCTTTCGCATCGACCATTACCTGGGCAAAGAGACCGTTCAAAACATCCTCATGTTCCGCTTCTCGAACTCGATTTTCGAGCGCCTTTGGGCGCGCGGTTCGATCAGCCACGTTCAGATCACCGTGGCGGAGCACCAAGGTGTGGAACAGCGTGGCGGTTACTACGAGGAGGCAGGCGCGTTGCGCGATATGGTGCAAAACCACCTGTTGCAGATTCTCTCCCTGGTCGCCATGGAACCGCCCGTGTCGCTGGACGCGGAGGCGATTCGGGATGAAAAGGTCAAGCTGCTCCGCTCGCTCCGTCCACTCTCCCAGGAGGACGTGGCCAGGCAGGTGGTGCGCGGCCAATACTTTGCCGGAGTCGTAGATGGCGAGCTGCGTCCGGGCTACCGCCAGGAGCCCAAGGTGAAGCCGGATTCGAACGTCGAGACTTATGTGGGGCTGAAGCTCTTTGTTGACAACTGGCGTTGGTCGGGCGTGCCGTTTTACCTGCGCACGGGCAAATGTCTGCCCGTCAGCGCCAGTGAAGTGCGGGTTCAGTTTTGCCCGACGCCGCACGTGCTGTTCGCGGCGGACTGCGGCCAGCAGCTTGACGCCAACGCATTGGCCCTGCGACTCCAACCCGAGGAAGGCATCTACCTTCGGTTCAACGGCAAGGTGCCCGGCATCGGCGTCGAAGTCCGGCCCGTGCGGATGCACTTCAGCTACGACTCGGAGTTTGGCGCCTACACGCCGGAGGCCTACGAGCGGCTCTTGCTCGAGGCGATGGCGGGCGACGCCACCCTGTTTATCCGCCGGGACGAGGTCGAGGCCGCCTGGGGGATTGTGGATAGCATCCGCGGCGCCTGGGGCCAGCGGCCCCTGTCCAACCGCGAGTTCTATTCCGCCGCCACCTGGGGACCAGTCGCCGCGGACGATCTGCTGGCCCAGGCGGGCCATGCCTGGCATGAACCCTTACTGACGAACCATGTTAAAAAGGGGCGGTGATCAAATCCGTCGGGCACGCCTCCGCCCTCCGGCCTCCGACCTCTGGCCTCTGGCTTTCAGTGTTTCAGTTTTTCTGTCTCCACGCTCTTTAGCTCGTCCACTTCGGGGATGAGGCCGGGCGGGACCAGCGGCAACAGCCGGGGATGCGCTTCGCAGAGACGCGTCACATCGAGCCGGTCCTTCTGGCGTTTAGAGGGACGGCGGGCGGGGTCGGTGGCCGCCCACAGCTTGCCCCGCAGGAGGTCTTCCAGACAGGCCACGGGCAAGTCGAACCGCAGCACCTTGCCCGGCACCGCGCGCCCCGGAAAGGCGGCATAGCGCGCATTGACGGTGACTTGCAGGCGGAGCCGGCTGCCCGGCAGTTGGGCGTTGAGCGAGTGAGGCTGCTCCTGGACCGTGAAGCCGCGGCTGCGTAACGCCTGTGTCAGGCCCGCCGCCGCGGCCACGGCGAATTGCGCAAACTCACGGCCGTAGGGTTGTTTTGATGGCAGCCATGTTTGCTTTTTCCTGGCTGGGATACTTACGGCCGGTTTCCGTTTTGGGAAAATGGGCAGCGAAGAATGGTTTTGGGCTTTTGAAGTATAGGCAATTATGGTTTTCAGTCGGGGCGTTCGACTGGACGGAGACATCCCGGTTGCAGACGGTATTTTTGGTGGCGGTGCGCGACCTACAGGGCAGCGACAAATCAGGATGGGTTCGGGTCGGCAGTTGGTGGTGGGGCGCTCTCTTCGGCGACAAGGCGGATGTTGTATGGGCATGAGATTGACCATCTTCTCCCGGCAGGGCTTGGTCATTTGAGCCAGATCGGACGCGATGTCGCGTACAATCGCATATTTGGGAACCGCTGCCGCGTTTGCGGCTCTGGGCTGTTACGTCCTCCTGCTATGCCGCTGGTGGGTATGGGAGGCGGCGATTACGGTGAGGCGCGGGCCGACCGCTTCCCGAGGCCACAGTCTGCCTCGGCAATGCGGCGCAAACCAGCCGAGAGACCAAAGAGCGGGGTGGCGGCCCATGGCGACAGGTCGAATCGAGCCAGCCACCGGTAAACCGCCTGCCGTTGACGCGGGGTGGGGCGATGGAAGAGTCCCAGGGTATCGTGGAACCCGGAGGCGAGCGCCTCGAAGCAGGTCATCTGGTCATTGAAATGAAGTTGGAGTTCCGGAGCGAGCCAGCCGAGATGCCGTTTGATGTCCCAGATCGATTCGCCGTCGAGGGCTGCTTTCCTCCTCAAAACTGGTCCGGCGCGATTGCGCGGTCGCGTCGCCCAGGTCGCGTTTCCTCTGATCGAACGAGACATAGCCAATGGCCTCCTCGCCGCTCAGCCCGGCCGGAGGACGAAAATGATAGGTCAGGTCGCCAGGAACAAGCGGCAACGCGCCGCGCAACGCGTCACCGAACAGCGATTTCCCCGAGCCGTTCGCCCCCAAAACACCCCAATGTTCTCCCTGCCCAAAGCTCCACGACGCGCCGTCGAAAATGAGCCGCTCCCCCAGCCGGAAGGCGGCGTCTCGCAGGGACGCGGCTGCGGCGGTTCCAATGTCAATCGCAAATCGCAAACCTAAAATCGCAAGTCCTCCGTCCGGTCAAGAAGGTCTCGGCGCCGCGGTTTGGCTTTCCACATCACCCAATGTAACATCAACAATGAGGTCCGCCGCGATCTTCTCCAGCGTTTGCCGCAGTTGGTCAGTATCGCATTCAGCCGGAATGCTCAGCCGCGCGCGGGCCTTGAACAAGGTCTCGCCGGACATGGGCGCGCTGGCGCATTCGGTGTGCAATTCCTCAACGTTCACCCCGAAGGACGCCAGCACTCGAAAGATCTGGCGCACGATGCCCGGCCGGTCCTGGCCGACAATTTCCAACGTATTCGGGCGCGAGGCGGCCCGTTTTTGGACGGGAGAGTCTGCTTGCGCCACCACGGTCAGGCCTTCGGAGGAAAGTCCCTTGAGCGCAGCGAGCAATGCCGATTCATTGGCGGACGGGACCTCGATTCGCAGAATGCCCGCAAACTGGCCGCCCAGCCGGGACATCCGGCTCTCCAGCCAATTGCCGCCGTGCTCGGCCACCAGGCGGGCAACCGAATCGACGAGACCGGCCCGGTCCTGGCCGATGATAGTCATTACAAGTGAATGTCGCATAGTTCTTTCTTCTCACGCGATGGGAGCGCGGACGCCCTCGTCCGCGTCTCCAGAATGCCGCAGTCGCGGACGAGGGCGTCCGCGCTCCTGTCACCACCTAATCAGTTACGCCAGATTCATCTCCTGGCTTCCAGCGAAGATAATGTGCGTCCAAACACTTCTTCCGGAGTTCCCTCCGCCGAGACGGGCACGAGGAGGCCGCGGGCGCCGTAGTAGCCGGCGAGGGGTGCGGTGCTCTTTTCATAAGCGGCCATGCGCACACGCACCGATTCCGGGCGGTCATCCTCCCGTTGGTAGAGTTCGCCGCCGCACTGGTCGCAGACCCCAGGCTTCTTCGGAGGCCGCGTCTGGAGGTGATAAACGGCCTTGCACCGGGAGCAAACGCGCCGTCCGCTGATCCGGGCCACCACGTTTTCCAAGGGCAACTCGTAATTCACTACGGCGTCCAGCCTCAGGCGTTGTGAGGCCAGCCACTCGTCGAAGGCCTCAGCCTGCGCGACGGTCCGCGGAAACCCGTCCATGAGGAAGCCGCCCGGACAGCGGAGACAGTGGACGCGCTCCCGGACCACCTGGAGCACCGTGGCATCGGGAACCAACTCGCCCCGGCGCATGAAGTCCAACGCGGCGGCGAGGGCGGGTGAGCGCTCGGACTCCGGCATGGTCTTGGCGGCGCGAAAGATGTCTCCGGTGGATAGGTGACAGGCGCCCAGCCTTTCTCCGAGCAACTCGGCCTGCGTTCCCTTGCCGACTCCTGGGGCGCCTAGAAGAACTAGCCGGCGAGCGACGCCTTCGCCGGGGCCGCTGGAGGTGCAAGCGCCCGGCTTGCCGCCGAGCCATGCGATTCGATCTGATGTGGTTTGCATATTTACTCTCGAGCGGGAGACTGGCCGCAAAACTCGCCTGGCACAACACGCGAATTGGCCATCCTTGCCCCTCTCTTGACCCAGCCCTGATGCAAGCCCTCATCAAACTTGACTTGTTTACAACATGTTTTGAAGTTCAAGGACTCTGGCGGTTCAACGGCGATGGCCGCCGCCCAAACGCCCGCCACCCCGAAGGCCACCAAAGCGCGCTCCGCCGAAGTGTCTGGCGCCAAAGCGGGCTCCACCTCCGAAGTGTCTTCCGCCAAAATATCGAACACCAGAATGGCTGAAACCGCCGAAATGGCTGAAATAGCGTGGACCCCCGCCAAAGCCTGCCACGAAGGAGGCCGCGGGGGCGGAGTACTGCGGGCCAAAGTACAGGTAAGGGCTGGTACAGGGTGCGTAATCAGGGTAATAGTTATAGGGTCCACAGTAAGGGTAGTAGTTATCGACCCCGGAACCGGCGTAATAGGAAGCGGGTGACGTTTGCCTGTAGGGAATGATGAAGAGCGTCGAGGCGGGTGCTTGCTGTACTACCACCGGGGGTGGAACATAAGCCGGGACATAGATCGGGACGACGGGAGGGACGCCGATGGGCGGGTAGGCGGCGTACCCCGAAGCCAAGTCGTTGCCCGAAGAGGCCGCGGCCTGAGCCTCCTCGCTTGCCTGGCTGGTCTGCACGGCTTTCTTGCGCTGATCGAGCATGGCATTGACGACCGCGTCCGAGACCCCCTGGTCGCGCAGGTACACGATGTCCTTCGGCGCCAGGTTATAGACCGTGCCCGAATTCTCGATGTAATTGATGATGATGTCGTCGCTGATCTGCGCCCGGCTCAATTTCAAAATGTCCTCCACGCCGTAAGGCAGGCCGGATGGATTGACGACGGCCGCGAGGGTCGGTGCCGTCTGGCTGGTGGCAGTCGCGGATGGTGTTTGCGCTGTGAGGCCTGAGGCGCCGAGCATCAGCCCCGCGCACAGGCACCCGCAGATTCGAAGATCAAGGCGTTTCATGGCAGATACCTTTCATTCAGCATTATCATCGCCGGGGTGTTGGCGATCCTCAAGCACCAAGAGATGCTCCTGGCGCTTTCACCGCTCAAACTATCGCCATCGCCTTGCCAGCGAGCTACAGCGGACCTCTTCATATTAGACGCCCGGCCAGAGCCCACATTCACATTAGGTTTGTATAGGTTTGTGCGGGTTTGGTCAGGCTTGTCTCGAATGTAACCGTTACGCGATCGTTACACTTTGGGTGACAAAAAGGGAAGCGAGTGGTGGATTGCTCCGCATCCGGCGCCATCGCATGGCAATCTCGACATCAGCAGCCGCTCCGGTAAGATGGCGGCATAAATGACAGCTTGTCTTACTTCATACCCACCGCTCGGCTTGCGCGCACTCCTCCTGGCGTCCGTTCTTCAGTTCAGCGCTGGCGGTTCGCGAGCCGAGCCGGCTCAGGCTTCCGCCTCGGCCGGTGACAAAGCCGTCGTAAGCCGCCTGCCCACGATCACCCTGAAGCGCCCCGACACGGTCATCACGCAATCCTGCCGGGTGGTGATTCCACCGGGCGCGGTCATCCAGGACACCAACGGCCCAGGAGTCATCGTTATCGGCGCGCCGAGTATTGAAGTCGAGTTTGCCAAGGGGTCCGTCCTGCGCGGTTCACCGCTTTACACCCGACCCGATGCCTACAGAGGCTATGGCATTCGCTTGAACGGACAGGCCGGTGTGACCATTCGCGGCGCGCGCCTCAGCGGGTTTTGGTGCGGGCTTTGGGCGACCAAGGCCGACGGCCTCACTCTCGAGGACATCGACGCCTCGGACAACCGCCGCGCGCATTTGGGGTCCACGCCGGAGGCGGAGGACGAGGCGGATTGGCTCTACGGCCACAACAACGACCATCATGAATGGCTCAAGAATTACGGCGCGGCACTATATGTGGAGCAATCCCGCGGCGTCACGGTGCGCGACTCGCGGGTGTGGCACGGGCAGAACGGTTTGTGCCTCGATCGCGTCACGTCCTCCAGAGTGTATGACAATGATTTCTCCTTCAACTCCGGGTGGGGGATAGCCTTATGGCGGTGTTCGAGCAATGTCATCAGCCGCAACGCCGTTGATTTCTGCGTTCGAGGCTACAGCCACGGGGTGTATAATCGCGGCCAGGATTCAGCCGGCATTTTCGTGTTTGAACAAAACAACGACAACGTTTTCGCGGAGAACTCCGTCACGCACGGCGGAGACGGCTTTTTCGGGTTCGCGGGGCGGGAGGCGCTGGGACAAGCCGGCAACCACCCGGTCGAGTGGTATAAACGAAGAGGCAACGACGATAACCTGCTGATTGGAAACGATTTTTCTTATGCGGCCGCGCACGGGATTGAGAACACGTTTTCTTTCGGCAACAAGTATTTGAAGAACCGGATTGTGGGCAATGCCATTTGCGGCGTTTGGGCGGGCTACTCGCGCCAGACGCTTATCGCCGGCAACGATTTCGAGAGGAACGGCGACATGGGCTACGGCCTTGAGCGCGGCGGCGTGAACATTGACCATGGGGGCGATAATTACATCCTCCACAATCTGTTCGTGAAGAACAAATGCGGCGTCCACTTGTGGGGCGGCGCCAACCCGGAGTTCGCCAGGACGAAGTGGGCGAAGGCCAACGGGTATGCATCGACTGGCTCGGTGATAGGGGGCAACACCTTCGAGGGCGATAGCTTGGCTTTCCAGTTCCGGGGGCCGGGACAGGCCGTTATCGGTCCAAACAAGCTGGCCGGTGTGGGCAAAAAAATCCTGGCCGACCCCGCCTACGAGGTGGTTTGGGACAATCAGCGGGTCATCGAGCCGCTCCGCCTGCCTCACTTCCCGGTCTTTGGCCGCAAACACCCGGTCGGCGCGCGGCCTCAACTGCGCGGCCGCCAAAATATTATCATGACGCAGTGGGGTCCCTGGGACCACGTTTCGCCGCTGGTGCGGTTGGCTAAGTCGAGCGGCGGCACGGCCCAGTTCGACATCTTTCAAGTGCCCACAGCGGATGTGCGATTGACCGTCACGGGCGATGGCGTGAGGGCGGGGCTGGCCGCGGTTCCCGGCGAAGCCGGCCAATCGCTTGCGACTGTGAAGGCCTTGGCGCCGGGCGTCCACCCGTATGTGCTGAAGGTCCAAGCGCAAGGAAAGCCCATCGCGGAAAAGAAGGGTACGCTCATTGCCGCCAAATGGAAGGCAACCTTCTTTAAATGGCCGCCCAATATCGACCCTCGAAAGGACCTGGCAGGTTACCGCAAGCTCGCGAAGGGCCCCACAGCCGTGACCGCGCAACTCGACGAACTCTCGCTACGGTATGGAATGCGCGGGCCGAGCGAGTTGGGCATTTCGCGCAAGGTCACCGCGGCCAGGTTCGGCCAGGACCATTTCGGCATGATAGCCCGCACGCGCCTGCCCTTGCAAAAGGGGACCTGGGAGTTCAGGACGCTCAGCGACGACGGGGTGCGGGTGAGTGTCGATGGCAGACCGATCATCGAGGACTGGAAGTGGCATGGACCCACGCGTGACACCGGCAAACTCGTGCTGCCGGCGGATAAGACGGTGGGAATTGTGGTGGAGCACTTCCAAATCGACGGTTACGCCGTCCTGGAGTTCTCGCTGTCACGGTTGGCCCGGTGAATTTGGGATTTTAGATTTGCGATTGGCGATTGCGGGAGCCTGGAGCACCCGGCCTCCGGGCCTCACGGCAGGTGATTCGCCTCCCCCCACCCACCCCGAGCGGCTGGCCTCCTGGTCTCGATGACGCCGCCCCTCCGCGTGCCTGATGGCTTCATCCTCGCACCTCACCGCGCGGGTCAGAAAGCCAATAACAATGCCGGCAACCACGGCGCCGGTCACCATCACCGCCGCCTCGCCGCCAATCGGGGCGAGGCTGCCGCAGGGAGAGGGCGGGGTAGGGGCCTTGCTGTGCGCCTCGCTGGCGACTCACCCGCCGAACTCGCCACAACAGCGCGAGCCCGCCCAGGCCAAACAACGCGAGGCCGCCCGGCTCGGGAACCTGGGTGATGGTGAAGATGTCCCCGATCTGCTCCTCGTGGGCGTAGAAGCCGTTCCCGATGGGGCCGATGCCCCCGTCGCTGAAGGTCAACTCCCGCACCGGGGTCGGCGAGATGAAGCCGAAGAAGGTCGAGTACGGAGCCGCCTGCGCGTTGAACGTGAACTGCTCTCCCGTGTCCAGCGTCAGCGTCGCCGTGAAGTTGGAGAGGTACGGAGACAGGTCGCTGGAGAAGTTCGCCCCAAGGGCGTATACCGGGTCGGTAAAGCGCACCGAGAGGGGGGCCAGCGTGTTGTCGAAGTTCCTGAGCACAGGACCGGCCAGGCTCTCGCTGGTGAAGCTGCTCGCCACGAGGCTCCTGCCGCCACCAGCCTCGAACGTCGCGCTCGATACGTAGGTGGGGAAAGGGATCCTAAGGTCGATGCCCGGGACGACGACAGCCAGCGTCTCGAAAATAATATTTTCATTCGGGTCCGGCACGAAGTCGTCGAAGGTGAAGGCAACCGGCCTCCGGTTCAGGTCATAGTCGACGAGGGCGTTGGCCGCGTTGGAGAACGCAGCGGCGTCCGAGTAGGTGGTGGTCTGCGCGCCGGAGATGGCGGGCCACAGCAGCGGGACGCAGCAGATTGCGGCGCAGATCTTTGCTTTCATATACGAGGGGGCTATGCGGTCAGGGCGCGGTGTACCAGTTGAGCTGGAAATCCTGCTGCCAGTTGAGGGAACCGTGATAAAGGTCGCTGTTCGTGGAGAAATAGTCGTACAGACCGCTCAGGGCGGTCTGAATGTTGTTGGTGGCTTGGCCAGTCATATAGGCGGTGGTGATGCCACCAATGAACGCAAGGTCCCCAGATGGCAGCGGCAGCATCACGGGCCCGCCGTCGTTGCGCGCTTTTTCCGGCGCGCGCACCAGAGCAGCGCGAATGCGCCCACGCCGAACAGCGCGAAGCGGCTCGGCTCTGGGACCTGCTCGATCATGAAGATGCTGCCGATGGACTCCTCATGGAAGAAGACGCTGGGGTCAGCAGGACCGGCGGGATAAACGCCACCATCACTGAAGACCAACTGGCGGACTGGGGTCGGGGAAACGAACCCAAAGAATGTTGAATTTGGGCTCCCGGCCGCGGTCAAGCTGAAGCTCTCGCCGGTGTCCAGCGTGAGCGTCGCTGTGAAGAAGTTGGACCCCGGCGCCAGCCCGCTGGAAAAATTCGCGCCGAACGCGTAAACTGGGCTCTCGAAGTCCATCACCAGCGGGTGGCCGGCGTCGAAGTTGCGGAGGATGGGGCCGGTCAGGGTAAACTGGGGGCCGCTGTCGGCGATGAGATCATCGCCTCGGAATGTGATGCCCGGCAGGAACGCCTGCTCACGGCCACCCCCGGGTGGGATCCCAGCCAAGGTGACCGATGGGCCGACGTCCTGCTCGCCGTCGTAGCCCCCGCCATAGCGCAGGTCGAAAAACTGGTCGAACGGAAAGGTCGCCGCCTTCAGATCGTAGCTGAGCAGAGCATTGGCGGCGTTGGTGAATGCGGCGGGGTCGGTATATGTAATGCTTTGGGCACACAGCGGCACCGCCGCCACCGCACCGAGGCATATAGCGCAGATCAGGCTCGGTTTCATGAACATCCCACCTCCTCCGACTTAGGGTCGGTACCAGTTGAGCTGATAGTTGTTCGTGTTGAGCCCGTAATAGGTGCTGAGATAGTCCATGTCCGCCTGCGTCTGGGCCATCACCGGATCCGTGTCCTCGCCCTTGACGAAGGCCAGGGGCTGCCCGGCTATCGGCAGTGGAAGGACCATCGGCCCGCCGCTATCGCCGAGGATGACCTGCTGCAGGAAACCTGGCACGTTCGCGCCGATGTTGCCATTCTGGCATTTGCGGAAGCAAACATGGTAGTGCAGGTCGTCCAGGTGGGCGGGCTCGGCCATGACGTAGGGGATCGGGGTGATAGCCGCGGGCAGGTCCTGGCTAAAGAGAACGATCGTGTAGTCGTTCGTGCCGGTGGAGTTTACCCTGTTGCGGACGTAGGCGGCCTCGATGTCCGCCTCTACCACGACGTTGTCCGACGTGCAGAACCACACTTTTCTGCCCTCCCAAGTGTTTCCGGGGCCGACGTAGATGCCAGTGTCACCCGAGCCGTGGCCTCTGAGGTAGCCGTGCCGCCGGGTCAGGGCCGTGACCGGGACCTGGCCGGGCGCACCCTCGAAAGAGTTGCAGAGGGAGATGCCGGTATAGCCAGGATGGTTGCAGAGCAGGCTCCTTCCGCCGGTGACCCAGGCGATGTCGGGCGCAACGTCGGGCCACCCATCCGGGTGTGTGTGCGTGGCCTGGTATGCGATAACCGCCCCGTTGCTGGCGGCCATGAAGTTTTGCCACATACCCCAGCGGAGGTCGTCGAGGATATAGACGGGCACATCAGCCGTGGTGTTGGTGTAGAAGCTGCTGTAAACCGCCGCGTGGATGTAGTCCCCGTCAAAGTCGGCGGTCGGGGTGAAGCTGGCGCCGGTCGCGCCCGGTATTGCCGTGGAGCTTGAGTACCACTGGTAGCTGGGGCAGGAGAGATTGGCGCTGACGTTGAAGGTGGTGCCGTCGCCGGCGTGCGTGACATAGTCGTGAGCGGCGTAGGAGCTGGTGATCTGGAGGAACCGGGCGGGATTGAGGCCGTTCTGGTATTCCTGCAGGTTGGACAGGCAGTCGCCGTCGGAGTCAGCGCTCAGGTTTACGCTGGTGGTGCCGAACCACTGGTACTCCCAATAGTCGGGCACGCCGTCGTTGTTGGCATCGGCGTTGTTGGCGCAGATGTCATCGGGGGTTCCATAGACGGTGCCCCCGCCCGTCGGGTCAATTGGCTCAGTCACGTTGCAGACGGTCGAGTTTTGGATGTAGCCTTGCGCGTTGTCCTCCATGTCGATGCCCACGCCGGAGAACTGGAAGGTGCAGAGCTTCACGTTATACGTGTCGGCGGGGTTGTAATCTTGCACGACGATGCCCTTATAGACCCAGCGGAAGGTCATGTGCTGGAAGGTGAGGCTGCGGCCGCCGGGCTCGTCCCACAGAGCGGTGACCCAGTCGGGCTGGCTAGGAAGGTGGTTGCTGTCTGGCAGTGTCTGCCCATAGAGATCATCGTCTCTGGAAGTGAACATGGTGGGGCTGGCCAGGGTGCCGTTGCAGGTGACGGCTTCACTGCCATCGAAGTCGATGCTGGTATTGGGGGCGTACTTGATGACGCCGTTTTGGTCGAAGATCAGCGTTCCGCCGCTAAAATCGACGGTGCTGGTGACGTAGAAGGTGTCGGGGGGGCCGCCGCCGGAGTACCCGAACTCAAAGCCGGTGCCGCCTTGGACCACGGTATAGTCCAGGGCCACGCCCCTGGGCCGGTAGCCCGCGGCGGAGGCGAGGAGGACGGGTCTGACCGGCTTGCCAGGTTCCACCTGGTCTTGCCGCCCGACGGCCTCGCGCAGGCATAGCAGGCGCTCCTTGGCGGCGGGTTTGGCGGCCTGGGAGACCTCGGGCAGGGAACTCAGCAGCGGGGCGATGTTAGTCCAGCAGACGCCCTCGACCAGCACGCTGGAGGCGCCCATATTATTCCAGCTCTTGGCCACCGGGATATAGCCCTGCGCGTCCGGGCCGGGCCTGAGGACAGGGGCGGGCGTGCCGGGCAGGCTGGGCGGTTCGTTGCCGGTGCTGAAGGCACGGCCACGCGGCATGATAACGCCGCCGGCAAAATCGAGAAGGGAATCGACAAAGCCGAGTTCCGGGACGATGGGCGCGGGGGTTTGGTTGGGCTGGGGGGCCTGCCAGGCGCTCCACCATTCCAAAGTGGTGGTGTTGCTTGACAATCCATAGTATTCCGGCGGTTTTGGCCTCTGGAGAAGAACCAGGCAGGCCTCAATCGCCCCCTTTGTGTAAGTCACTAAGTAGTCGGCACTTACCTTGTCCAGGACCGAGCTCCAGACGACCTGGTTGGGCGGCAGCAGTTCCGCCGAACAGTTCCTGAGGCCGGCTAGAGGGATCGTCTTGTCCTGGGCTTCATCGTAGTAGAAAAGTCCAATTGGCTCGCATTTGAAGGTGCGATTGCTATCGACGAGGGTAACGGCGCCGGGGGCATTAAGGTCTGGACCGAAGTATGCCTTGACGCGGCCGTGGAGGGCGGCGGCGCCTCCCCCGGGCAGGATTTCGATGAGGTCCTGGGAATCTTTCCAGGCGCCGGCCTGGCCGTCCCAGTACTCCAGGCCGTCGGCCATTTCGGTAAAGGAGGAATTGGTGATGGTGGTCACGGAGCCGTCTTTGTTCGTTTGCCAGGAGAGCCTGGCCCAGAGCTTCTCCATCGGGCCGCGGGCCAGAACGGTGTAGCCGGCCTCAGCCGGCGATTGGGCAAGCAGGGCGGCGGTTGGGGCGAGAGCCAGAAAAGCCGCTATAAGCAGCGCTTGTGGACTGGGGGGGGTACTCCTAATAGTTTCCAGTATTTTCATGGTTGTTTAAAATGACAACAAATTGTTTATCATCATTGGTGAGCCGGCGTCAACAACAAAGTGGAATCTTTTTCGGATTCCCTCTCCCTATTTTCGCCTGGGCTTCCTGATCATCTCGGCGCCGGCCTCTTGGCACAACGCGCAAGAAATCCAATGCCCCCGACGGGTCTGGACAATTTCGTTCCGGGAAGGTCTTACGGAATGCCGTTAGAGGCCCAGGTCCATTCCGCGGCCGTTTTTGCTTGAACCAGCGCCGCTGAGTGTCATTGTTGGCTCCATCGTGATAAGGCAATTTCAATCGATTGGCTCCGCGTAGCGAGCGGCCGTATAAGGACTCTAGAATGAGCGCACGATCTGGAGCCGCCGGCACCCCGGTAGCGGAGCTCACCATCCGTGGCCTGGTCATCGGCGTCGTCATCACCGTGGTCTTCACGGCGGCGAACGTCTATTTCGGCCTGAAGGCTGGCATTACGTTCTCCACCTCGATTCCCGCCGCGGTAATTTCGATGGCGATCCTGCGGGGGTTCCAGGACGCCACGGTCCAGGAGAACAACATCGTTCAGACGGTCGCCTCGGCGGCGGGCACGCTATCCGCTATCATCTTCGTGCTGCCCGGCCTGATCATGGTCGGATGGTGGAACGGCTTCCCGTTCTGGGAGTCGTTCCTGATCTGCGCGGCCGGCGGCATCCTGGGCGTGATGTACACGATTCCGTTGCGGCGGGCGCTGGTGACCGACTCCCCGCTCCCGTACCCGGAGGGGGTGGCGTGCGCGGAGGTGCTCAAGGTGGGCGCCGGCCAGGAGGGGAGCGACGCCGGCGAGGCGGTCGAAACCAGCGGCGCGGGCCTGAAGGCGGTGGTGTGGGGTGGAATCGTGTCCGCAATCTTCTACGTAATCGTGCAGATGAAGGTATTTGCCAGCGACGTGGCCCAGTACTTCCATCTCGGCACGAAGAGCTCGGCCACCGGGTTCGACTTTAGCCTGTCGTTCGCGCTGTTCGCCA
>JAJYHY010000063.1 GCA_021784555.1 bacterium | reverse complement strand
CCAAGGTGAAAGTCTCCAAACTCCAATGGGCCGGTCTGGACCTCCGCAAGCACACCACCTTGCCAAAGTGGAACTACACCATCTTCCCCAGAATAAATCGGAATTAGTTTTTGCATGGGCACTAACCAGGCCTACGTTGAGCTGGCTACGGGCTTAAACTACGCCGGACCGTCCGGCTGGCTCGCCTCGAAAGCGGAGGTGGACGCCTATCCGGGCGGCGCCGTCTTCCAGTACGCCCAACATAAGGTCATCTTCGCCAACAACTTGAACACGGCGGGCGCCATCGACCTCCAGACGCCCGACGGCAAAGAACTGCGAAGCACGGTAATCGGCCTGAGCTACTACAGCCTGGCCAGCGCCAAAACGGTGCTCATCGCCCAGGCCCAGGACAGCCAGGGCCAGATCGTCAACGGCAACCAGGTGCTTTACACCAATGCCTTCCAGGGCGTCCGGGCAAACGTCCGCTACGCCTGCACCAAGGCGGGGCTGAGCCAGACCATCGTCTTCCTGGCTCAGCCTCCGCCGCCCGAGGCCTTCGGCCTGTCCTCCGCCTCCTGCGTCTTGCAGGTCCTAACCGAGTTCACCGCCGCTCCCACGCCCGTCATTCGGACATGGCCCGCCAGGCCCGCCGCCGGCGCGCCCCTTCCGGACGATTCTCTGGATTTCGGCGTGATGAAGATGGTCCGCGGCAAGGCCTTCATGTCGGGCACAAATTCCCCTTCGGCACCGGTAATGAAGCAGTGGACAACGCAGGGCGGGCGGACGGTGCTCATCGAGTCCATCAGCCTCTCGGCTATCTCCAACCAACTTGCCCAATTGCCGACGCTCTCGCTGAACCGGCCCAAGGCCTCGAAAGACTCGCCCCTCTACGCCCTCTCCTCGAAGCGCCTGCTGCCAGCACCCGCGCCCGGCACAACCCGAGACCGGACCCGCAAGATGGAGTTCGCCGGCGCACCCGCGCCGGAACGGGGTTTGGCGGCCGATTATGAAATCATAAACACCGACCAGAGCGGCTATACATTCCGTGGAGACACGACCTACTATATCAGCGCCGCCGTAAACCTATCTGGTGCAACAACATTCGAGGGCGGGGCAGTTTTGAAATACGCCTCCGGCGCCTCCCTCAACGTCTATGACCCCGCCACCATCACCGACCTCGCCACCGAATACCGCCCGGTCATCTTCACCACCAAGGACGACAACGCGCCAGGCCAGACCATTAGCGGCTCCTCTGGCAGTCCGGCTGGCGAGTACTACGCGAACCCCGCCCTGGCGTACGCCGGCCCGAACAGCGGCAGCGGCACGCTCTCGTTAAGTAACTTAAGGATTCTGCACGCGCACCAAGGCCTCTCCGTGACTGGCGTCTCGATGACGGCCACCCTCTCGGACAGCCAGATCGTCGATTGCTGGTATGGGGTGGAGATGCCCGGCCAGGGCGCGCTCAACCTCCTGAACAGCCTTCTCGCCAGGGACGGCCTTCCAGACGGCGGTGCGCTGCTCAACGGCCTTGCCTACGTGAACGTTTACTCAGTGAATTCGACGCTCTCCGGCAACCCCGCAGGTTCAGCGATGGCTACAGGCGACGCGTCGAGCGTCCACCTGTATTTCACGAACTGCGTGCTGGCCAACCTCTCCAGCTTCTATGCACCGAACGAGAACGACGTGAGCGGCGACCCGAACGGCTTCTACAACGACACCCCGCAGTACTTCCCCAACGCCCACGTCCCGCCCTCGGTCGTTTCCGGAGGCGCCTTTCTCGGGGAGGGCGGGGCCGCGTTCTACCTTGCCGACCCCGCCCTCCAGGATGCTGGCACCCTTGACATCGACCAAGGCCTGCTGGCGGAGCTCCGGAAGAGAACGACCGCCGGGCCGGAGGAGTACCTGAACACCAGCATCTCTTATCCTACAACTTTGACGCCGCTCGGCCTTGGGGACACGGGTGCGCCGGACCTCGGCTACCACTACCCAATCCTCGATTACGTGTTCGGGAACGTGACGCTGACCTCGACCCTCACGCTCCAAGACGGCGTGGTGGTGGGGCTGCGGGGGATTCCCGCCCTCACCACCGGCAACGGCGCCAACGTGGACGCCACGGCGCAGGGCGCCTGCCAGGCCGGACTCATGAACCGCATCGTCAGCACCGAAAACGTTCAGGAGGAGTCCGGCGCCGGCAACGAGTTCCTGGAGAGCGGCGGCAGCGCCGACGCCTCACGCCAGTTCCAATTCCAATCCACGGAGTTCTCCATCGGGCAGGGCGAGCTGGGCCATGTCATGTGGACCACGACGGCCATGCCTCCGTTCACGACGGTCTCGTTCCAGGATTGCGTGCTGAGGGACGTACAGTGCGAGGCCACCCTTGACCCGCCCGCCCTGGAGGGCGGCCAGACGGTCAGCCTCGTCAACAACCGGCTCCCGGAGAGCCAGCTCTCGTTCGTATCCACGCCGACGTACAATCCGACCGGCAACCCGGTCACGCTCAATCTCTACAATAACTTGCTTCGAGGCGGGTCACTTGATCTCAACTACCAGACCGGGGGTGCGCCCATGCCGAACTGGTATGTTAAGGACAACCTCTTCGACGGCTGCAGCCAGTCGCTCTCCGGCGATTCTTACGGTGAGGCACTCGTGCTCCGCTCCAATAACGGGTTTACGAGCGGCACAGCGGACTCGCTGGGCGGCGCCGGCGACCTGACCGGCCTTACGGCCGACTATGAGGCCGGTCCGCTGGGCGATTTCTATTATCCCGCATCCGGCGCAAACGATCTTGCCAGCCTCATTGACGCTGGCAGCCGGTCCGCCTCGGCGGCCGGACTCGACGCCTACACCACACAGGTCAGCCAGACACCGGACAGCGGGACGGTTGACATCGGCTACCACTACCCCATCGCCCCAATCCTTGGCCCTAGCGCGTTCTGGGACGTTACAGACATAACCGACCCGAACAATCCAGTCTACCTTGGCCTGCTGCAGGCGCCGTTCGGCGATCCGGGGTACGATCCCAATCCGTGCGACGAGTGGCCGGAGCCGCCTGAGATCACGGCCTGGTACGACTGGACCACGTGGCAGTTGGACAAGACAATATACGTGCCGGCTGGGGCCACGGTGGAGTACTCGGTTCGCATAGACAACTACTGCGACCTGTACGTCAACGGTAACCCGCTCCCGGAAATTAGCGGGGGCTGCTCCGCTTGGACGGATCTGGCACCCCTGCCATACATCAACGCCGGGGCGAACAACACGCTCCGGGCGGTCATCTGGGGCGACCGTGACGGCGTGGACTATTTTTCAATGGTGATGACAGCCGCCGGGTGCTTCTCGCCGTGAGGTCGCGGCTGGCTGACTCGCCCGGGGGGAGCCGCGAAGCCGCGGGCGGGCTGCCCGTCGGCGGGGGCGAAATCCCAACCGCCCACTTTATGAAAATAGCTACACACAACTCGCTTATGATGCTGCCGCTGCTGGCGGTTAGCGCGCTGGGCCAGCGCATGGCGGTGACGACATTTGCCAGCCTCGACGGGACCGACGGCGCCGGCCTCCCGGCCGCCATCGTTCAGGGCAGAGACGGGAACTTGTACGGCACTGCCGGGGGCGGCGGCAGGTATGGTCACGGCACCGTGTTTAAGCTGACCGCGGGTGGCGCCCTGACGCCCCTGGTCAGCTTTGCTCTCACCAATGGTGAAGAGCCCTACGGTGGCCTCGTGCAAGCCCCCGACGGCAGTCTTTACGGAACGACATTCCAGGGTGGCCAATACGGCAGGGGGACCGTTTTCAAGCTGGCGCCCGACGGCGCGCTGACCACGCTGGTGAACTTCAGCGCCACAAATGGCGGGTCCCTATTCGGGCGGGTGGCACAGGGCACCAACGGGAATCTCTACGGAACGACGGCCGAGGGCGGCACCGGTCCTTACGCCGGAACGGTATTCGAACTCGCCCCCGAGGGCGAACTCACCACGCTGGTTACCTTCCATGGCACCAACGGCGACTCACCCTGGGCAGGCCTGACACTGGGCAGCGATGGCAATTTCTACGGCACGACCGCGCAGGGGGGCGACCTCACCCTCCACAGCGGCTCGGGCGTTGGGACCGTATTCAGGCTGAAGCAGAGCGGCGCCTTCACCAGTCTGGCGGCGTTCGAGGAGACAAATGGGGCCTTTCCGGAGGGCGAACTGGTCGAAGGGCGCGACGGCAGCTTCTACGGCACGACCGTGTCCGGCGGCGCGTTCGGGCATGGCACCCTCTTCAAGGTGACGACGGCGGGCATCCTGACCGCGTTGGTGAGCTTCGACATGACCAACGGCGGCGCTCCCTACGCCGGGCTCCTCCTGGGTACCGACGGCAACTTCTATGGCACGGCGTCGCAGGGCGGCAATCTTTCCCTTGTCAACGGGCGTGGAGCGGGGACGCTCTTCCGCATGTCGCCCGATGGCAGGCTGACCACCCTCGTCATCTTCGGCGACGCCTTCACCAACGGCGGGTGGTCCTTCGCCAGCCTCTTGGAGGCGAGCGACGGCAACCTTTACGGCACGACCGGCGGCGGAAAGTTCAACAAGGGCAGCATCTTCAGGGTGAGCGGACTGAACCTGGTGCCGAAATTCCAGTCCATCCAGATCTCCGGCGGCCTCGTCCATCTTGCCTGGGGAGCCATTCCGGGCCGGAGCTATCGCGTGCAGTACCGGACCGATCTGGGAAGCACGAACTGGACGGACCTGCCCGGAGACGTCGTCGCCAACTCCTCCACCGCGGTCAAGACCGACGCCGTCGCGGCCCGCCACCGATTCTACCGAGTCCTCTTGCTGCCATGAATGACTACAGACGGAGGAACCACGCGCGACGCCGGCGAGGCACAGCCCCGGGCGCCGTGACCCAGCGGCACTGGCAACGGCCGCGCCACGGCCCGCCACGCCCGCGCCACAAGGACCCCAGCGACTGCAATGCCGTGTTCAACTGCTACAACAACCTGTTCAAGGGAGGGTCACTTGGCATCACCTTCCAGACCGGCGCCGTGAGCCAGCCCCACTGGTACGTCAAGGACAACCTCTTCGACGGCGCCAACCAGAGCCTCTCGGTGGACAGCCACGGCAACGGGCTGCTCTCCCGTTCAAATAATGGTTCCACCAGCGGCACCACCGATTCCACTGGCGGCGCAAGTGATCCGACCGGCCTGACGGCCGACTACCAAACCGGCCCGCTGGGCAGTTTCTACTACCCAAGCTCCGGCAGCGGCGACCTCCACAGCCTTGTGGACGCCGGCAGCCGGTCCGCCTCTGCGGCCGGACTCGACGCCTACACCACACAGGTCAGCCAGACACCGGACAGCGGGACGGTTGACATTGGCTACCACTACCCCATCGCCCCAATCCTTGGCCCTAGCGCGTTCTGGGATGTGACCGACGACACCACAGGTCAACACCTCGGCCCGCGGCAGGCGCCATTCGGCGACCCGGGCTATGGCGGCGGATGCAACTCGCCCCAGCCGCCCGCGATGACCGTGTGGTACGACACGGATCAGTGGACATGCACGACGACGGTTTACGCGCCCAGTGCCACCGGCCTGAGCTTTGCCCTCTGCATTGACAATTACTGCTACCTATACGTCAATACACATTATGTCGGGTACTTTCATAACGACGGCTGCGCCGCTTGGACGGGCCTGGCTTCTCTTCCCTACCTGAACGCTGGACGGGAGAACACGATCAAAGCCGTAATCAGCGGCGACAGCGACAAGGTCAACTACTTTTCCATGGTCATAACCTCGGCCAACTGCTACTCGCCCTGAGCGGCAGATCCGACACAGTGAGTGAGCAGCAGCACGACAGCGAATGAAGCGTAATCTCCTTATGAAGGCGTGGACTCAAGCAATGGCCATGCTCCTGGCGGTCCGAGCGGCGACCGCGACAGCACAAACGCTTACGATAGTTGCGAGCTTCACGGGGAGCGCGGGCCGCGGCCCATGGTGCCAGCTCGCTCAGGGCGCCAATGGCAACCTCTACGGGACCACCTACAGCGGGGGGGCCCGCGACGACGGCACGGTATTCGAAGTGACTCCTTCGGGTGAGCTAACGACGCTGGCGGACTTTCACGGCACGAACGGCGCCAATCCGTATGCCGGCCTCCTGGAGGGGGCCGACGGCAACTTCTATGGCACAACCGCGAGTGGGGGCAGGTACAACGCTGGCACGGTGTTCAGCTTAAGCCCTGGCGGCGGGCTGACAACGCTGGCCAGCTTCGACGGGACCAACGGAGCCGGCCCGACTGCCAAGCTGCTGCTCGGCACCGATGGCAACTTCTACGGCACGGCCGATACAGTTTTCCAGATGACGCCGGCCGGGCTCCTGACGACCCTGCACCGGTTTAGCCACCCCAGCACGAGCGGAGATGGCCCCTGGGGCGGACTCGTCGATGGCCCCGGCGGTGCCCTTTATGGCGCCACCGAGGAGGGCGGGGATATTTCCCTGAATCTGGGCAACGGCTACGGAACTATCTACAGGCTCGGCCTCGACGGCGCGTTAAAGACCTTGATGGCTTTCCAGGGCACGAATGGGAGCTTTCCCGAAAGCGCCCTGGTGCTGGCCACGGACGGCGACTTCTACGGTACTACAGTCGCCGGCGGGGAGTTCGGCCACGGCACGGTGTTCAAGATGACGCCAGATGGGGCCTTGACCACGCTGGTTAGTTTCGACCAGACCAACGGGGCCGTCCCATACGCCGGGCTCATCCAGGCCAGCGATGGCAATTTCTACGGCACCACCGCCTTTGGCGGCGATCTCTCCCTCTTCAACGGGCGCGGTCTCGGGACGGTGTTCAGGGTGACGGCGGACGGCATCCTGACCACCCTGGCCAGGTTCGAGGAGACCAATGGCTCGGCGCCAACTCGGGCCCTTCTCCAGGCCCGCGATGGCGACCTGTATGGAGCCGCCGCCGGGGGGGGGCCGCCCGGAGCCGGGGGCGTCATCTTCAAGATCAGCGGGCTGAACCTGGTTCCAAAGTTCCGGTCGATCCGGGTCTCCAGCGGCCTCGTTCATCTTGTCTGGGAAGCCATTCCGGGCCGGAGCTATCGCGTGCAGTACCGCACTGATTTAGCGGGCACCAACTGGACGGACCTGCCCGGAGACGTCGTCGCCAACTCCTCCACCGCGGTCAAGACCGACGCCGTCGCGGCCCGCCAGCGATTCTACCGCGTCCTCTTGCTGCCATGAATGCCTACGGACGGGAGAACCATGGGCGACGCCGGCGGGCCACAGCCCCGCGCGCCGCGACCCGGCGGCCCTGGCAGCGGCCGCGTCGCAGCTCAGCGCGCCCGCAGCACGGCGCCCCAGGCGACTACAACGCCACCCTGAGTTGTTACAACAACCTGTTCAAACAAGGCTCCCTGGGCCTCACCTTCCAGACCGGCGCCGTGAGCCAGCCCCACTGGTACGTCAAGGACAACCTCTTCGACGGCGCCAGCCAGAGCCTCTCGGTGGACAGCTACGGCAACGGGCTGCTTTCCCGCTCCAATAACGGTTTCACCAGTGGCACGGCGAACTCCCTCGGCGGCGCCTACAACCTCACGGACCTCACGGCCGACTACCAAACCGGCCCGCTGGGCAGTTTCTACTATCCAAGCTCGGGCTTTCGCTGTACGTAAACGGCCCCCAGGTGGACTACGCGTATCCCGGTGGGTGCGCCCAGTCGTCCAACCTCGCGGTTCTGCCAAACACCCAGCAGGGGGATAACACCATTGTAGTAGATATCGCAAACGACCAGGATGCGGTACAGTAATTCTCGACGGTGATAATGGCAGGGGACTGCTTCGAGCCCTGAGCACCACGCTCGCGCGCCCCGCGATTGTCTTCAAAGGAGTGAGCGATTAAGTGAGCCGGACCGGACCTTTTCGGAGAGCCTCTAGCGTGGTTCGCTGTTTCCGGATTCGGAATGAATCAGCCAAGCATCTGGACACACGACCATCGGACCGGCCATCAAAACGAGAATTGCCGCGGACCGCGGCCATTCCTTGACATCACGCCGTATCAACCAGCATAATATAATTAGGGTGAGCGAGGAACGAATGAGTGATTTGGAACGGGCGATGGCCGTGTTCGTCGAACAAACGAACTTGGCGATAGCCGAGATCCGTTCCAGCACCGCCGAGATCCGTGCCAGCAACCGCCGCACCGACGAGCGGCTGCTTGAACTCCAGCGCCGGGCCGACGAGGATCGCAAGCGGGCCGACGAGCGGTGGAAGCAGGCCGACGAGCGGTGGAGGCAGGCCAATGAACGCTGGATGAGTGCCAATGCGGAGTGGAAGGAGGAAAGGAGGGACTTCAACAAGCGGCTTGCGGAGCTTTCCGACAGCATGGGAACACTCATTGAAGACATGGTTGCGCCTTGCGGTTTCCAGCTTGCCAAGGCTGTTTTTGCGACGGAGGAGGCGCACACCTGCGGTATCCGCATCGAGCAGAAGCATCCCACCCGACGGGGAGAGATGATGGAGTTGGACCTGCTGGCAATCGGGTCCGCCTCTTCGACACTGGCGAAGATATTCTGGGGGGGAAGGGCGTTGGCAATGTCGATGACCGTGCGGACGGGAGGCTGGAGCTGGGTGAGAAGGCATCTGCCCCCATGAGCCGCCAGAGTCTTGGCCGTCCTCATCAGGATTTGAACGGCGTTTCCGTAACCAGTTTGCGGAATTGAACCGCGTCACCAAAGAGGCGATGCGTTTCCTCGAACAGAATGGAGTCGCCGGACGCCGCCTTCAAGTCGCCAACCCGGCTCTTGAGGAATTGGGCACTACGCGGCCGCGTATTTTATTGTCGCGTCCTCTGACTGACAGACTGTATGGGCCGGCGCTTCGAATTTCGGGGATCATTGAGCGCAACGCGAGATTATCCGGCCCTGGCGCTGTTTGCCGCGTAGTGATGCGCTGTTCCGGGTCATTAACAAGTCGAGGGGAAACGGCCGCCGACCTGCGCCCGCATTGGAAGAGGCACGAACCGGGCGATTCAGTGCTTCACGAATGGTCCGCTGAAGAATCGCTCAACTCGGCAACCCTCAATAAAACTAGGCACGGCTAAGGCGGCTTCCGGCCGGCTGGCGTCGAGATGGACGGTGAGAATGAAATTCCCCTCTTCATCTTTCTGGACGCCAACTCCGCAGACTCCCGGCTGTTGAAGCAGCTCTTTGGAGTGTCTGCGCTTCATCTCGCGCACTTTCCGCTCAGAGGTCATCACTCCTACCCTATCACAGCTTCAGGCCAGTGTCAGGTCTGCCGAATCCCATTCGGCCTGCCGGCGAGACATCGCGAGGTTCCTCGTCAACCGGGCCGCTCCTTCCGGTCGCCCTCCTTCGGACGGCCATGAGGGTCGGGCGACCGGCCTTTGCGTTTCAACACCGCCTGGCGGAGGAGATACTCGATCTGGCCGTTGACACTGCGAAGCTCGTCGGCGGCCCAGGCCTCGAGTTCAGCCCACAGCTCGGGGTCGATGCGGAGCAGGAACGGTTTGCGGGAGGCCATGCCTGGCGTCAGGCGTAAAGCGTGCCCGTGTTGACCACGGGATGCACCTCGGATTCTCCACAGAGAACGACCATCAGGTTGCTGACCATCGAGGCGCGCCGCTCGGGATCCAACTCCACCACCTGCTTCTCCGCCAGCTCCCGCAGGGCCATATCCACCATGCTGACCGCCCCATGGACGATTTTTTGCCGCGCCGCAATCACCGCCTCGGCCTGCTGGCGGCGCAGCATCGACTGGGCGATCTCCGGCGCGTAGGCCAGGTGCGTGAGCCGCGTCTCCTCGACTTCCACTCCGGCCTTGTCCAGCCTGGCCTGCAGTTCCTGTTTGAGCGCCAGGGAGACTTCATCCACGCTGCTGCGGAGGGTGACCTCGTTTTCCTCGCCATGGTCGTAAGCGTAGGCGCTGGCCAAGTGCCGAATCGCCGATTCGGTCTGCACGCGCACGTAATTCTCGAAATCCTCGACGTCGAAGCTCGCCTGCGCGGTGTCCTGCACTCGCCAGACCACCACCGCGGCTATCTCGACGGGGTTGCCCCGTTTGTCGTTTACCTTGAGTTTCTCGCTGTTGAAGTTGCGCGCGCGCAAGGAGACTTTGAAACGGGAGGAACGGGCGCGGAGCGCGGCGACGACCGCCGCCGTCGGTTTGGCCGTGGAACCGCCGCCTTGCCCGTCCTGGGCGCTTGAGGCTCTGCCCGGCCCGTTGGAGTAAAATGGGTTGCCCCAGTGAAAGCCCGAGTCGCGCACCGTGCCCTTATAGGCCCCAAAGAGCACTAACACCCGCGCCTCGTTGGGCTGCAAAGTAAAAAAGCCCAGCCAAAAGATGACGCTGGTGATTTCGAGCAGGATGGCGCCGGTGAAAAGGGCCCAAAAGGGATGTCCCACGTTGGGCACCCCGCCGGTGATCGAATACACCAGCAGCGCAATTGAGCCGAGGCACAGCGCGATGTTTGTTGGGAGAAGAATCCAGCCGTTTTGGACTCGGACGACTTTCTCATGATTGGCCGAAGGTTCATCGGTATTCATAGGCTGCCTTTGGTAATATAGCCATGAATATGATATCATAATGAAATCAGACCACAACTCCAAAAACTTGCTCCGTTTGTAACCAAGGCGCATGCAGGCGCTACCCCGGACTGGCCCTAAACGGCGCAGAAGGCCCGGCAAACCGGCCCGGTTACAGATGCCGCGCCGGGCTGGACCGAAGCATCGTGCGTATGCATGAAAAATCGGTCCTGCCACGCGTGGGGGGATGAGAAAAGGCGGAAGTGCTCGAGGCAATCGCCAACTTAGCGGCTTTGAGCGCAAGCACGGCGACCTCTCCGCCGGACGGCGCTTGTCTTCAATCGCAAATCGCAAATCGCAAATCGGAAATCATTCTCTTCTTGCCACCCAACGAATGGCCTGCCTTAGGAGACGCTGGTAATTCGGGTTGTCGTAGGCGAAATGGTCGTGACCAGACTGGATATAAACCACGCGGGCGGCGGCGTAGGTCTTCCACCAGGCAATCACCTTGTTGCTCAGCGGCTCATCGGTGGTGAGCAGTGGATGCACGCCGTCGGCGAGATCGAAAAGTCTATAGCACTCGTCGTGCATTTCGAAATCATGCATCCCGCGCGTGATTGGATTGCGGGGATCCACAATGTGAATCCTGAAATGCATGCCCTCGCGGTAGGCCGAGCGGGCTTTTTCCACGCCGTCCACCACCGTCGGCTGGAGGTAGTAACGCGCGCCGATGATCTTCTGGTATTCGGGCCAGTCCTGGTAGGAAGCAATAGCGTGGTGGAGCACCACCAGGCCCTTGCCCGCCTTGAGCAGGTTGATGAAATCGGCCTTCCCTTGATCCGAAATCTCCTGGTACATGTCATATAGCACCAGCACGTCGTACTGTTTGGCGGCCTGGGGCCTGAACATTGCCTGCGCGTGTGGATGTTCAACGGCCTTGAAAGTGATGTCCGGGTTGTCGGCGAACAGCTTGAAGAAGGGGCCGTGTTCGAAGGGGTGGCCGCCGGTCACAACCAGCACACGGATTTTGGGGTTGAGCGCGGTCAGGTGGTCTGCGCCGGAAGCAAACCGGGGCGCCAGTACGGAGGCAAGAAGCCACACGAAGAGAAGAGGCCAGCGTTTCATGGCGATATTTCTACCAGGGAGCGGCCCGGCCTTCAACCAAATTTGAGAGAGGGGAGACCGCGAGGGCGCACGACGGAATGCTTCGTAGCGCAGATTTCCCAATCTGCCGTATCGCCGAATTCCAATCGGCAGGGCGTCGAGACCGGTCGCGCGTACGCATATTCCTCGATCCAGCCGCTCTGGCAAATCAATGGTGGGCGAAAAGAACGACCAGCCCGATAATCGCCGCGACGGCCGACACGGTGAGCAGGATTTTTACCCAACTCTTGGGATATTGCCCTGCGATGGCGCCGGTGTAGCCGTTGATCACGACTTGAAAACCGCGTTGGCCATAGTTGTAAGTAAGCAGCCAGATCGGCACCAGGATGTGCTTGAAGGTCTGGCCGGAATAGTCTGAATCGACGCGCAGGCTCCGATACGTGTCGCCCGGAACGCGCGCGCCGCACATCTTGTACATTTCCGCGTCCATCTCGTCCCGCGCCTCTTTGGCGGCGGCGACCAGGTCGATTTGGTAGCGTTCGACTACCCAACCCGACAGATAACCCGCATTGTAGGGCTTGAGTTCCTTGGTGGGGAACGGCTCAATGCGGTGAAGCATCTTGGGCCGGACGCCGCGCGAGGCCGGCACTAGCTCATCATCGAAGAAATGGTCCAGCGCGCCCCAGCTTGGCTCCCAGCGCACCCGCTGCACCTGGCGGGTTTGAAGTCGGCCATTGGAATCCGTGTAGGTCTCAGTCTCGTAGTAGAAGTAGCCGCTCTCAGCCCTCCAGTTGGCATGGACCTGCGCGTCGAAGGTCCAGTAGGGAATGTAAAGACCCTTGACGATGTCGGTCATAGCGGCGCCCTTGAGTTTGTTGGGGGCGAACCATCGGCTCCCGTACCACCGATGAATGGAATCGCGCACCGCGTCCTCGGAGAGCTTCATGGGGAGCAGGCTTTCCGGGCGGAAGGCCTCCTTGATTTCCTCATAAGGCACCAGGGCGGTCGAGCCGCAAAAATCGCACCGCTGCCCCACTCGGTCCGGATCGAAGACGGAAATCGCCTGGCAGCTCTGGCATTTGACAGACACCTTCTTGGCCTGCCAACCCCGCTGGTCGTCCGGAATGCCTCGCAGTGCCTTGACCAAGTCGTGCTCGACAATGACCTCTTCTCCCTCGGCGCTCAACTCGGTCTGCGCGGGCGAGACCGTGCCGCAGAACGGGCAAACCAGGGCCTTCTTCTCCGGGTCCCATCGCGCCTCCGCCCCGCAAGCCGGGCAGGAGAACTTTTTCTGGGCAAGGGCTTCGGCCATAGCGGTCCCACTTAGCCGGCTTATAGAGGCGGCGCGGATTGTTGCTGTTTCATTCGCGGCATGGAATCTTCGGGCTAACTGCCGAGGAATTCCTGGAGGGCCTGGCGCGTGATACGCCAGGTGCTCCCGATCTTCTTGCCCTTCAGCGAGCCGTCGGCGAGCACCGAGAGCACGTCCGCCTCACTCACCCCGAGTGCCTTGGCAGCCTCGGTCGGCCCAAGCAGTTCGGGAAAATCGGGCGGCGCCGGCGGATTGGAGGCAAAGCTGGGCGGCGGGGCGGGAACGGCGGCGGGATTGGTGCTGCGAGGATTGGCTTGCGCGGCGGACATGGCGGCCGCCATTTGCTGGCCCATGGCCAAGCCGGCGCCGAGCTGCGCGGCGGAATTGGCCATGCTCCCTCCCTCGCCTTTAGTCATGCTCTCCGCCATCTGGAATTTGACGTAATCATTGAGGTTCCCCACCGCGGACATGCTGGAACGTTTATCGATGGCCTGCTCAACTTCGGCCGGCAGCGATACGTTCTCAACGATGAAGCTCGGGATCTCCAGGCCGTATTTGGCCGTCACGGCAGGATTAATGGCCGGCAGCAGCGCCTCCCCCAGTTCCTGGTAGCGCGAGGCCACGTCCAGCACCGGAAGCTTCGCCGAGGCCAAGGCATCCGAAAAGACGCTCACGATTCGGGAACGCATTGTGTCGGCAAACTCATCGAGCCGGAAATGGTCGTCGGTGCCCGCCACCTCCCGCAGAAAGAGCTTCGGCTCGACCACGTGGAAGTCATAGGTTCCGTAGGCCCGAACGCGCACGATGCCCAAATCCGAGTCGCGCATCATGATCGGATTTGCCGTGCCCCATTTGTTGCCGGTAAAAAGCCGCGTGGTGATGAAATAGACATCCGCTTTGAAGGGGGATTCCAGCCCGTATTTCCAGCCCTTGAGTGTGGAGAGGATGGGGATGTTGTCCGTCGTAAGCGTCCATTTGCCGGGGAGGAAAGTGTCGCCGAACTGGCCCAGATAGACGAACTGGGCCACCTGCGATTCCCGCACGATAAGCTGCGCCCCGCGCTTAATCTCTTTGTCCATGTCCGGGTAGCGGTAGGAGATGGTGTCGCGCGAATCGTCCTCCCATTGGATGATTTCCAGGAATTGGGTTTTTAGATAGTCAATCAGGCCCATAATGCTCTCGGTTTTTGTTCAGCGCCAATATTCCACCCTCCCGTCCAATCAGGGAAGTACAATTTCGACCCTTATCTGTAGCCGGATGCCCTCGGAATTCCAACCAAGTGAGCATCCACGGAGATTGACAGTCCCGGCCGAATCTCCTAGGTTTTTTCCATGAGCTCGGTTATCGATGCACCATTGGATTGGATTGAATCGATTGGTGACTTGGGGCTGCCTGCTAAAGCGGACCGGCGCTTGCAGGAGCTAATGGCGCATAATAATGAGGGGCTGTTGGGGGAGAAAGAGCGCGAGGAGCTCGAGGCTCTGGCGGAGTCGAGCGAGCGGCTGTCCTTGGTCCGGGCTGAGGCCTTGCATCTCCTGGCCAAACGGCCCCAATGAGCCGGCCGACTGTCGTCGCTTCTATCCGCGGGCGACACGAGTCGTCCAGTCACCGCCGCAGGCTGGGGTTATTGTCGGCCCCTCCCCTGGGATTCCAACCAGAATATCGTTGACAAGAACCCCGCTTCCGGCATAACAGGCGGCGAAGGTCCATGATGAGTCGAGATTCAGCACGAAGGCGGTTGAAGATCGCAGCCCTTTGCGATGGGTGGCTGTCCCGCACTGGAGCGCCTCAGTCAAATGGACCTGTCAGTCCCAAGTAAAACCGAACAAGTGAGTATGAAACGAATTCTTCTCCCATTGGCACTCCTCTTAGGGGGAGCGTGTATTAGCTCGGCCGACGTGACCGTGCAGGGCTGGTGGCATCTCGATAGCACCCAGCCCATCAACGACTCCAGCGGCCACACCCGCACATTCGGCTCAGCGTACTCGACCGCTCCCGCCTCCGGGGGCAACGTCGCGGCTCAACTCATCAACAACGGTGTCGGCGGCCCCTTGGACGGCACCGGTTACACGAGCTCCCAGTGCATTCGCGTGGGAGTGGGACAGGGAGGCAAGCGACAGAGTTCGATGTGGGGCATCAGCTACAACCCGCCGGCGACCGATTTCGGCATTGAGATCTGGGTGTTGCCGCAAGACAACGGCATCGCCGGAGGGAGTGGTGGTTGGATCTTCTCCTCCGGCCAATCCGGCGGCGTGGCGCTGCGGATTAACGCCCCAGGCACCGGCCCCTCTTATATCGATGCGTTCGTAATCGGAAGCGGAACGACCATTGGAGATGAGGCGCCCATCGACACGAACCGGTGGATGCACCTAGCCATCGTCAATGACGGCGGCATCACCACCTTTTACACCAACGGCGTTACCTGCGGAGCGAGTCTCACCAATGTCGCCACCGTTTCGGCCGGAGACGTCTATATGATCAGCGCCCCGGGCGACAACCAGGCCTTCGACGGTTACCTTGACGAAGCCCGCATGTTCACCTTCGACCCCGGCCAGTTCTCCACCAGCGACCTGCTGCTGCGGCCGGCCTCTCCAAATATCGCGGTCCAGCCGCAGAATACGCCAGTCTGGAACGGCGGCGCCGCCCTGTTCACCGTGACCGCCTCCTTCGATAACAGCATTACCTACCAGTGGCGCCGCGATGGGGCCAACGTCTCAGGCGAGACAGGCCCAACGCTGGATTTGCCTCAGGTGACCGCAACTGACAGCGGGAGTAAATTCGACTGCGTCCTGCAAAACAGCAGCGGCTCGGTAACCAGTTCCGTGGCCACCCTCACTGTGGTGAGCCCGATCTCCGCCAACGTGAGCGCCTACCGCGACGCCATTAACGGCGAGTCCTCGTTGATAGCCTATTACCCGGTGGACAACGATACCGGCACGACCCTGACCGATACGAAAGACGCCGCGCACAACGGCGCGCTTGAGTTGAACGCGACCTATGATGGCAATACTAACCGCGCCTTTGGCCAGAGGGCCGTTGCTTTCAATGCCGATGGCGACGTTCAGATCCCGAACAATCCCGCCTTCGAATTTCCCGGCGGAAATGGAACCATAGAGGCGCTGGTTTACATGAGCCAGGCCACCGCCACCGACCCAACCATCTTTTCCGAGGCCTACGACAGCAGCAGCATCTATTACGCCATTAGGGCCTCGAAGGACGGCGGAAGCCTCATCTACTCGAATGATTTTGCCGGGCAGCTCTCCTGGGCGCTTCCAAACAACCTGATTGGCAAGCTCACCCATGTCGCCATCGTCTTCGACAGCACCAATAATATCACCCCTTATGTGAACGGCCAGTCGCTCGGCACCAAGACGCAGCCGCAGTTCGGCATTTATGGGAGCGGCGCCCCCGCCTGGATCGGGGGAATGGGAACCTACGACGAGGATAATCGGTGGGCGGGAACGGTGGACGAACTGGCTATCTACAGCACGGCGCTATCAGCCAATGAGGTCCAGATCCATTACTCCAAGTTCTACTACGGCACCAACACCACCGCGCCTTCTATCGTGAGCCAACCCGCCTCACGGACACTCCTGGCCGGCGGCTCGCCAGTCCTGGTAGTCAACGTTGCGGGCACGCTGCCCTTTACCTATCAGTGGAAGTTTAACGGCACGGCCATCGCCGACGCCACCACTTCCAAGCTCACGCTAACCGACACGACGACAAACTCCTCCGGTAGCTACACCCTCAGCGTGCAGAATCCCTATGGCAGCGCGGATTCTCGGCCCATCGCCCTTACATTTGTCCCGCCGCCCAGCGGTTACGCATCGATAGTCATGAATGATCACCCTACGGCGTTCTGGCGCCTGGACGACAGCGCCGGTCCGACCGCCGTCGATTCCGCAGGCGGCAATGACGCCATCTTCAGCACGAACGGCGTCAGCTTTGGCGTCCCCAGCCATACGGGCGGCGATGCCGCCGTTCATCTCGATGGATCGACCGGACGCGCCATTGTGCCGCTTACCCCCACCCTCAATCCCAACGGCCCCTTCACCTGCGAGTTCTGGGCCGCGCCCGACAGCGAGGCCTTTTACGTGCCGGTTGGCTCGATGGACCGTCCAGCGCGCTCCGGCGGCTATGAGTTTTACCTCGACGGCAACTATCCCGGATTTGAATTCCACACCGCCGCCGGGGGCGGATACGACATGGTTACGGGCGACGACATGGTCCCAAAGCCCGGTGAGTGGACCTATGTCGTCGGCGTTTACGACGGCAGCAGCAATATCTATTGCTACATCGATGGCCGCCACGCCGCTTCAACCACCGGCAACCCCGGCTTCTCGGACAACTACGTGAGCGAGCAGAGCCCGCCCTTCGCCCCCAACAACGTCAAAGGCTTCTACATCGGCTCCCGCGCCGACAATGTGCTGTTCTTCAAAGGGGCCATCAGTGACGTTGCTTTTTACAATTACGCCCTCACAGACGAGCAGATCTCCAATCACTGGAGCGCTGCTTTTGTGGCTTCACAGGTCACCCAGCAGCCTGTGGGTGTCACCAACATGGAGGGCAGTACTATCACCCTGTCGCCCGTCGTTTCCGGCCTGCCCAACTCCTACCAGTGGTACAAGGATGGCGTGGCTCTCCAGCCGACAGCCCTCAACTCTGATCAGACGCTCCACTACCCTCAGAACGTGACCAATCTGAGCCTGGTCATCAGCCAGGCCACTATCTCGGATTCGGGACTCTATCACCTGGTCACCAGCAATCCGTTGGGCAACAGCACGACGGCTGACGCAAAGGTACTGGTTACCGCCGATACCAACCCTCCAGTGGTGCTTTCACTAAGCGCCTTGGGCACCCCTCCGGCCTTTCCGCAGACGGCAGCGACCAACCCCGTCCTGGTAAAGGTACTGTTCAGCAAACGTATCGACCCGACCACAGGCGGCGATGCGAGCCATTACGCCATCGGCGGTGGTGTCACAATCAGTTCAGTGGTGATGCCCGCCATGGCTGCTGCGGTGTCGCTGGGCGGGGATTGGCGGGAGGTCTTCCTCCAAACCAGCCCGTTGACCCCAGGCCAGACCTATTCGCTGACCATCACCGGGGTGAAAGACCAAACCTCGGTGGGCAACCTGGTCTCGCAGACCCCCATCAGCTTCAAGGCCCCCAACGTCAGCGCCGGCAAGCTGGAGTGGGATTACTATTATCTGGGCGCCTCCCTCGGGACGAGCGGAACTCCCACAGTGGACCAGCTCGTCGGCGATCCCTCCTATGGCGTCTCGCCGGAGACCAATGCCTACTTGTCTTCATTTGACTCCAGTGAGATCACCAGCGGCGACCTCAACAACAACCCCGCGTTCGGATCGCTGGGCGACCACTATGGATGCAGCGTGTCTGGCTGGATCACCCCTGCCGTCACCGGGGAATACACGTTCTTCCTGGCCAGCGACGATGCCTCTCGTCTGTTCCTGAGCACGGATGCGAATCCGATCAACCTGCAGCAGATCGCCGATGAGAGCGGCTGCTGCCACGGTTTCCAGGATCCTGGCAATCCCACCACCTCGAACCCCATACCGCTCCAGGCCGGCCAGCCCTACTTTATCCAGGCCCTTCAGACCGAAGGCGGCGGCGGCGACTATGTGAAAGTGGCTTGGCGCATCTCCACCGATTCAACCGCCGCGAAGGACCTCCAGCCGATTCCTGGGGCGTATCTTTCTTCCTACGCTCCGGGGGCGCCTCCGGCCTTCAACCCGGTGGTTTTTACCAACGGCAAGATCACCCTGAGCTGGTCTGGGACCGCTGTGCTCCAGCAGTCCAGCGATCTGATGACCTGGACGCCGGTGCCCGGCAATCCAACCAGTCCGTTCCAGATTGATCCTACCACCGGCGCGCAGGCGGAATTCTATCGCCTGGCGCAGTAAGCCCCGGGATTCTCAGCGGAGGCCGGGATGATTCTCGACCTCCACTTAACCCCGTTAGCCTACGGGTGCGGGCGAGCAGCGTCCGCACCCGTTGCTTCTATGCTATCTTTCGCAACTTGGTAACGCGCCCGACCTCGACCCATTCGACCACGAAGATATTGCCTTCGGCGTCGTAGTAGGCGCTGTGCGGCGCGATGAACTTGCCAGGGATGAAGCTCGTGCGCGGCCTGTCGCGCAGGCCCTTGTATGTGCCGCCATCGCCCAGATGCACGATAACTTTGTTGGTGCGGTCCAGGATTGTAACTTCCGCCATGAGGTCCGGCACGACCAAGTCGCCCTGGTGTTGATGGAAGTGGCAGGGCAACCGCATCCCTTCGGTGACAAAACAAATAGGCCGGCCCTCGAACGTAAAATATTGGAGGCGGTGATTGCTCCGATCCGCCACAACCAGCAGGGGTTCAGGGCCGCGTGTATCGACCATCAGCCCGTGGGAGCAGAGGGTCTGGCCTCTTTCCTTGCCGGGGCCTCCAAACGAGCGGATGTATTTGGCGCTGGCGGAATACTGGTGGATCCAACTCTTGCCGTAACCATCGGCGACGTAAAAATCGCCGTTGGGTGCGGTGGCGACATTGGTTGGATGATACTCCTCGACGCTGCTGTAGAGGCCGGACTCCATCGGCACGCTTAGCCGGAACACATCCTTGCCTTCAAGTGTGGTCTTGACCATCAGGTGGCGCGTGTAGTCGCATAGGTACAGGAATTCCTCGCGGCCCTCTTTATTGATGTGCAGCCCATGCGCGCCTCCCTTGAACTCCGCGCCCCAGGAGCGGACGAACCTGCCGTCCTCGTCAAAAACGACAATGGTGTCGTCCTTGAGACTGCCGGCGCCGACCGTGTGGGCAATATGGACGCGGCCTTGGGAGTCCTGGCAGACGCCATGCGTATTACCGTAGGTGATGCTCGGAGGCAGTTTCCCCCAGTCATGAATGCACTCGTAGGTGTGATCGCCTTTGCCAAGGATCGGGCGCCGAAGCCCGGCTTCATCTTCCGCGGCCAAGAGAGCGGGGCCGGAGGCCGCCACGGCCGTTAGAGCGGTGGCTTTGAGAAAACGGCGCCGGTTGAGGCGCCCGGATTGGTTTGAGGATTGCTTGCGCATAGATTCATTACGGCTCACACACGGCACAAAAGGCGCGCCGCCAAATCGGACCATGGTGAACATCTCTACTACATTACCTCAGATCTGCTGATGCGCAAGGGAGAAGCACCGATGGCTTCGGCGTTCTACAACGGCCGGAGAAATGCGCCCTGGAACTTAACCGCATCTTCAAAACCTGGCAAAAGGCCGGACGATCCGCTAAACTGGCCCGGCACGTGGAAATTCCAGATGCTGACTCTTTCAGGCACTCAAAAAGCGTATGACGACCGGGTTCTGTTCGCCGATGGCACGCTTCAGGTGAACCGCCAGCACCGGATTGGTCTTGTCGGCCCCAATGCTGCGGGCAAGACAACTCTGTTTTCGATCATCCTTGGCGAGGAATCGGCCGATGCGGGCCAGATCTCCTTTGAGCGGGGTCTGCGTATCGGCTATCTGCCGCAGGAGAACGCACCGGTTGGGGATGAAACGGTAATTGAACTGGCCACCGCGATCAGCCCCGAATAGACCCGCTTGCGCCGGATTCTCAAGGCCTGGGAATCCGACCACCCCGCCGAGGCCCTCCAGGCCGCGGAAATCCACGACGACATCCACGACCGTTTCAACGAGCTGGGAGGCTACGCTCTCGAGGCCAAAACCAAACAGATGCCGGCTCATCCGCTATCGCGGCGGCTATGACGATTACCTGGAGCAACGCGAGGCGCACGAGCAGCAGCTTCTGGCCGCCTACAAACACCAGGAGCGCGAAATCGCCCGGCTGATGGAGTTCGTCAACCGTTTCCGGGCCAAGAACACCAAGGCAGCCCAGGCCCAGAGCAAGCTGCGCCAGATCGAGCGGATGGAGAAGCTGGAGGCGCCCACCAAGGCCGAGAGCCGGATCGATTCTGAATTCCCGCAGCCTCAGCGCAGCGGTCATCGCGTCATCCGGCTCCAGGGCATCCACCATGCTTATGGGGATCGAGAAGCCTGAGACCTACGAAACGCCCGGCCTGGCCCAGGAAATCAACCGCCAGCTCGTCGCGGTCCAGAAACGGTTGGGCGAACTCAATCCGAGGTGGGAGCATGAGGCTATGAAACTGGCAAGCCTGGAATGATGGGTCGAGTCCGGTGCAATGGCCAGAAGCCCCGCCCAGATTCCAAGACGACGGCCGCCGCACTTTATAACCTGGGCCTCCTCACCAGCCAACGCCCCGGTAGAACCGCTGGGTATCGTTCGTCGCGCCGGGATCGACGACCTCCACCGTCCCGTTCGTGCCTGGGAGGTCGGTGAAGCAGCTCCAATCCAGCAGGTTGTCTGAGGCTTGGATTGTCCAGGTCTCGTCCGGCGGTCCGGCGGCGCCGAATGAAACGGCGCCGTTGGCCAGGGCCGCGATCGGGCCGAGGCGCAAGCCGGTCAGCGGCAATTGCCCGGATTGCAGAATGGTCCCCGTCGCGCCCACGACAATAAACGTGCCCTGGCCGTAGGCGATGCCGCCCAGATACCACATCGTGCCGATGTCGTGTGTCACCCAGTCAAGCCCGTTGGTCGAGGTCAGGATGGGGCCTCGCTTGCCCAGCGCCACGAACGCCCCGTGCCCGAAGCTGACCGCCGTTAAGTCGGCGGCGGTGGGCGTCCGGGCGGGCGTCCAGCTTGCGCCATCGGGCGAGGTCATGATGAGGGCGTCGCCAACGGCGACGAATTGGCCGTCGCCATAAGCAAGGCCGCGGACCGTCGCGCTCGCCCCGGAGTACTGGACCGTCCAATTGGTGGCGTCGGGTGAAGTGAGCACCGCGTCGCCGCCCGCCACGTATGTCCCGTTGCCGTAGGCAACGGCGTCCAGCCGCCCCGCGTAGCCGGTGTCCGCGACCGTCCAATCCACGCCGTTGGTCGAGCTTGCCGCAACGGCGTCCCCGCTCGACCCGCCGCCGACAAAGACCAGCCGCCCGCCGCCGTAGGTGAGGCTCACGTAAAAGGCCCCGGGCGCCACCGTCGATACTCTGCGTGTCCACTCGATGCCGTCGGTTGAGGACGCGATATTCCCGTCTGAGTCGGCCGCCGCGTAAATGCCAGCCCCGTAAGCTACCGCTTCCACCCCAGCGTCGGCCGGCAGGCCCACGCTCCCGGCCGGCGCCCACCGAGCGCCGTCCGTCGAGACGAAGGCGCGTCCACCATAGCCCGCGGCCAGGAACCGCCCATTGCCATAGGCCACGCCCATGAGATCCGCGGTGGTTACGTTGGTCACTAAGTCCTCGAAGCTAGCGACATACACCGACACGGCGGCCCTCGCGAGATTGGTGCTCACGATGATATCCGGCTCGCCCAGCATGACCCACGTCCCGTTTCCGTAAGCCAAGGCGTGCAGGTTGGCGCCGGACGGCAGGGAACGCTGCAGCCACTTCGCGCCGTCGGCGGAGGTCGCCACCAGCCCGTTGCCCCCAACGCCGACAAAGTCCCCGGCGCCGTAGGCCACGGTGGAGATGGGGACCCGCTGAGGTGGCAGGTTAGTGAAGGTGAAGGTCGTCCAGGAGTAGGGATCCGGAGAGACGATTGGGTACGATCCCCCGACCCCAACATAGACTCCGCCGCCGTACGCCAGCCCAGACAACGGTGCGGTGAGGAACCAGGTGTTGGTGTCGGCGGGGTTCAGGATCCACTTCCGCCAGCCCTGCGCCGGGTCGTCGGAGAGGTAGAGCGCATTGCCGGTGCCGGCGAGGTAGGTTCCATTGCCGTACGCCAGTGAGAGAAACGGCAGAGAGCCAGGCTGTTGCATTGTCCAGCTCGCTCCATCCGCTGAGATCAGGAGAACGCCGCCGCCAGTGGAATCGCCGGCGACCACGAACCGGTCAGCCGCATAAAGCGCCGCGGTGAGCCTGTAGAGGCCCCGGGGGACAGGCGCGGGGGTCCAGGTTATCGCATCGGGCGAGGTCAGAATTATGCCCTGACCGTAGCCGACCGCGGGCTGGGCGTAGCCCGCCGCGACAAAGGTGTTGGAACCGTAAGCGATCGCGTACAGGTCGTAGGTCGTGTTCGAGCCAAGGACGGGGCCGATCTCGCTCTCCGCCCAGACCAAGCCGTTGCTGGAGGTGGCGAGCCAGCCGCCGTTGCCGACGGCGACGAACCGGCCATCGGCGTAGGTGATGCCGTTAAAGACGTTGGCGTTGGGCAGCGGGTTGCGCCACTGCCATTCATCGAGCGGGTCTGCGCCGAGGCAGACGGTGCGCGCCAGTGCCAGGAGCAACGCCGAGAGATAGAACGAGGACTGTTTTGGTTTCAGGGTCATAACGATTTCATATTTCGGTTTTACGTGCTTTGTGTGTTTTGCGCTGACCGCTACGCCGACATGCCCATCTCCCCTGCGGCGGGCGGTAGCGCGCCTGGTCAGCGCCTCGGCCCATAGATTTCGTCCCACCATGCCGGATGCGGTAGGTTGTCCCTGTTCCAGTGCCGAAGCACCGAGTTCTGGCGCCAATCGAATAAGCCTTGCGCACTCAGGAGAGACACGTGGCCGTCGCAAAAGAGCATGTTGAACCGCCCGCCGTGACGCTCGCGGGTCAGCCGCCCGTCGAGGGATACCGGACCTAAACTCTGGTTGAGCTGCCGCAGCGCGGGCGCCCCGGCCACAAAGACGGAGGCGTCAGGCAACCCGAGCGGCGCCACGCTTTGATCAAAAAATCCCCCCGCGCCGGACCTTGCGGGCGTTGCATCGCCATAGAACGCCCGTACCAGGTTTGCGTCGCCAATGGCAATCATGCCGCTTGGGTCCACTATCTCAGCGTCTGTCACCGGCCTCATGTGAATGCAGTCCCAGTCGCCGGCATCCGCTGTTCGTGCCAGCCCGAGGCCCTGCGCGCCCATTGTCGGGCCGGCCTGCGGGTCCGTTGTTCCGTTCACGGTCATCGCCGCCGACCCGCCCCCGATGTTGTAGCCGTAGCTGCCGAGGTGGAGACCCGGGTTTCCCGGTCCCTCGTAAATCGCCGGCAGGGAAAGGTGGCTGTATGCGGGGCAGATGGCCGCGCTCTGCCCCGGCTCGTACCGCTGGTCCGCCTCGTTCCATTGCGGCCATTTTGCCCGGGTGTATGGTTCCAAACGCTGGAACCAGAGATTGGAGAAGCCGTAAGGCAGGTCGTAACCGTCGAAGGTGTTGGCGGGGTAGCCGCCCAGGTCGTCCACGTACATGCGCAGGCCAAGGCCCCATTGGTGGAGGTTGCTCTGGCAGACGGCGGCATAGGCCGATTGCTTGGCGCGGTATAGCGCAGGCAGCAGCATGGCGGCCAAAAGCGCGATGACGGCGATGACCACCAGAAGTTCGATCAGGGTGAAGGCGCAACGCCACGATGGGCGCAGAGGTGAATAGTTGGACTGCGAGCCGGAATGGGCGCCGGCTAGAAGCCAACCGTCCTCGGATGCATCATTGGCTTTCATAACGGAGGGATCTTATCGCATATTCCTTAAATTGGGAACTGTGCGTTTGAGCGCACAGGGGGGAGGGTGGATTTTTGATTTGCGATTTGCGATTTGCGGTAGCGGAGGTGGTGGTGCAGTGGCGCCCTGGTTCGGTGGTGGGGATGCGCTTTTGGTTTCTATAGGCGTCCATAGCCTACTATGGATTGTTGATTTGCGATTTGCGATTTTGGGGCCCCCTGTTCTCCCATACCAGGTGCCGGTTTGAAGCTTCCGCAGCCTTCCGCAGGTTTCCGCAGGTTTCCGGAGACCGCATTTTTCAGGGGCGGTCGCAAGGTGATGCGAGTTATCATAATTTTCGTCTTTCATTTCGGGCGGCGCAGTGTCAGACGCCGGTTCTCTAAGAGCCTGCTTTAGAATTGGCCGGGGCTTGCGGCGGCTCTTTTGCCCGTGGCCTTCGTTGGCTCGCCTCTTACAGCCCGCAGAGGGGATGCGCGGGGCGCGCCGCCTCGGCCACGGCCAAAATCCCTCGCCGCAAGCCTTCCCGCGAATTTTGAGACAGACTCTAAGGAGGGGGAAGTGTTACGCGGAGGTGAATTGCGGTTTTTGCAAGTGGCTGGGAGGGAGGGAGTTAGGGGAAATGTAACCGTTACGCGATCGTTACACTTTGATTGACATTCTGGGGTGCGTTGATGGATGGCGTGGGTCGGAAAGTGAAGAAGCTTGGAATCCACGTTTGAGCACCCAGACCGCCGGCGCACCGCGGATTGTTTTGGCTTACTCGAGAATCGGCAAATTCGATAAAGGTGGCCGAAACTTGACCTCTTAAGAACAAGTTTTCAGAGCCGAGGATTCTGGCTGGGCCGCGGCGGAGGGGGCAGGGCCGGCGTTCTCATCGTTCAGTCCCAGCAGCCTGGCCGCCTGGGAGACATCCTTGTCGCCGCGTCCGGAGAGGTTGACGATGATGACCTGATCGCGGGCGCATTCCGGGGCGCGGCAGATGGCTTCGGCGACGGCGTGGGCGGATTCGAGGGCGGGAATGATTCCCTCCAAGCGGGCGAGTTTCATGAAGGCCTCGAGCGCCTGGTCATCGGTGGCGTAAGTGTAATCGACGCGTTTTTGATCGCGGAGCCAGGCATGTTCGGGGCCGACGGCGGCGTAGTCCAGGCCGGCCGAGACGCTATGGGTGAGTTGGACCTGACCCACTTCATCCTGGAGCAGATAGGAGCGGGTGCCCTGCAGCACACCGAGGGAGCCGCCTTGGAACCGGGCGGCGTGTTTGCCCGCGGCGATGCCTTCGCCGCCAGCTTCCACGCCAATCATGCGGACGGATTCGTCCTCCAGGAAGGGGTAAAAGAGTCCCAAGGCGTTTGAGCCGCCGCCCACGCAGGCGATGAGGAGGTTGGGCAGGCGGCCTTCTTTTTCGAGGATCTGGCGCCGGGCTTCGTCGCCAATCACGCGCTGGAAATTGCGGACCATGAGCGGGTAGGGGTGGGCGCCATAGGCGGTGCCAAGGATGTAATGGGTGGTGCGCACGTTGGTGACCCAATCGCGCATGGCCTCGTTGATGGCCTCTTTGAGCGTCTGCTGGCCTGCCTTTACCGGCACGACCTCGGCGCCGAGCATCCTCATCCGGAACACATTCAGCGCCTGCCGTTCGCAATCCACCGCGCCCATATAGACGACGCACTTGAACCCGAACATCGCGGCCACCGTCGCGGTGGCCACGCCATGCTGCCCCGCCCCCGTTTCGGCAATGACGCGCGTCTTGCCCATCCGCCGCGCCAGGAGGATTTGCCCGATGCAATTATTGATCTTGTGGGCGCCGGTGTGGAGCAAATCCTCGCGCTTGAGGTAAATCCGCGCCCCGCCCAGTTCGCGGGTGAGCCGCTCGGCCAGGTAAAGAGGCGTGGGGCGTCCGCAGAACTCCTTCAGGTAGTAATCCAATTCGCGGCGAAACGACGGATCCTCCTGGGCGCGAAAGAACTCCTCCTCCAACTCGCGCAGGGGATGCATGAGCGTTTCAGGCACATAGCGCCCCCCATACGGGCCGAAATGGCCTTGGGCGTCCGGGAGTGCGTCGTGGTCAGTCCTCACTTTTTCCGCGGGAATGGAAGGCGAAGTGGCGGAAAAAGATGCAGGACTGACCCCGACGCGTTGGGCGTCCGGGAGCTTTCCATTATGAAAGGAACTCATGTGGGGGACGATACTCGCTGGAGCGGCTGGCGTCGAGAGCCGGGTTTGTCATAGACGGAGACTTGGGATTTAGGAATGGTGCGGGGAAGACGTCCTGATGTTGATGCGGCAGCGTCGTCCTGAGAGCGGCTTGACCTGCCATGAGCACACCTTGCAAGGTGTGCTCATGGAAGCCCCCCACCGCTTCAGCCAACGCTCTGATGGCCCTATCTCGCCCTGGCCAACCGCACCCGCCTTCCGCTGTTCGCCTCGCTCGCGCATGTGCCTGCGGGTGCAGCCAGGGCCACGGTAGCAGCCGCTGGCAGAAACTCATCTCCCGCTGGCAAGGCATCCTTCGATTCTATTCTTCCACGATGCGCGGTGCGGGCATGTGGAACCGTTCCCACAGGCGGCGAAAGGCCCGCCAAGTCAGACTTTGGCGCTGACTGCGCCGATTGAGCCATTTATACAGGCTCCTTTGCGACTCCTCATAAAGAGCTTCATCCGACGATAGTTGTCGATGAGGCCGTAATAGTTCCAGGTGCCCCGGAGCTTGGAGGCCAGCTCCTTCATCAGTTTGGGCAGCACGGGGGAGATGATTCCCCCCTGTGGTGTGCCCGTCTGGGGATGGATGACTTTGCCATCCTCCTCCAGTATCCCCGCCCGCACCCATTTTCGGATGAGGCCCACACTATGAGCCAATCCGACTCCCGGTTTGCTTGACGGCGCTCCTTGTCGTTGCGCCGCCCTTCCTGCGTGGTACTCGCAGTTAGTGCGGCAGGCGTTCTCTCCGGGCCTCCTTCGTTCCGTGTGTTTCCTTCAGCGCGCGCCACGCTCTGAGACCCCGGCAAGCCCCCCTCGCCCTTGCCTTGAACGGGCGATTGGGTGTTGGATTCGGACAGCAAGACGCCCTCTCCGCTTGCAGTTGAGCTTTTCGAGGCCGGATGGCTTTGGCCGGATGCGGGTCCGGCCCGCGGCTCGCGCTTTTCCCTGGGTACGCTTCTCGACGGTCGTTTGACCCGGTAAAACGCTAAATCCACCGGTTCTCCTCCCGCCGAGCAACCCTCGGTCTTGGGATGTTGGCTAGACTTTTCCATTCATCGTTTTCACTTCGAACTCTGACGGCTTGGCCGCCAGACTTGGGGGGCTTTCACCCCCGGATGCACACGACTTCACGAAGCGCACCTTGCTCCTGCTCATGATCCTGCTCCCCCAGAACAACTTAGAGAGCAAGAGTAAGAGCATGAGCAAGAGACAGGGAATCACCCCCTAATTCAGTGGCAGTGCGGGTTGGCGGGGGGTATATACTTCGTTTTACCCGTCAACCCGTCAGGATCGTTGATAATCAACGACTTAACCCGTCAACTTACCCGTCAACCAGTAAACATTCGCTAAACCCCTGAAGCGGTAGATTTCCAGTTTCTTTTCGGGACACAAGCTTTGCGCCCTGCTAGGCTCCACTCCGCGCCGTGCCCTGGCCCACGCCCGTTCTTTGTCAAAGGCGCCGGCAAGCCAATCAGCCCGTCCTTCTCCATCCGGAGCAGGGCCACTCGGCAACTCATCTCCTTGGGGTGGCTCAACGTGCTGGGCCAGCCCAAGGAGATGAGTTGCCGAGTGGCGCCCAAATGCGCTACCTGGTTCGGAGCGCGCAGCGGCGGCTTTTGGCCCTGCTGGGGTTCGGGGCCTCGGCTTGGCAAGTCAAGCCGCGCGATGAATACATCGGCTGGAATGCCCAACAACCAGTGGGCGGGCTGTACATAGGGGGCTGGAAATTGTACTTCCCTGATTTGACCGGAGGGTGGAATATTGGCGCTGAACAAAAACCGAGAGCATTATGGGCCTG
>JAJYHY010000062.1 GCA_021784555.1 bacterium | reverse complement strand
TGTCCCGAAAGCCGCAGAAACTGGTCGCCGTGGATGCGGATAACGGAAAGGTCATTGCTGCCCTGCCGATTGGCGCGGGTGTGGACGCCACCCGATTCGACGGGGATGTCTTTGCCAGTTGCGGCGACGGCACACTCACAGTTGCCCGCGAGACCGCGCCCGGACACTTTGAGGCGGTTCAGACGGTGAGCACTCGGCGCGGGGCGCGAACTATGGGCATCGACCCGGCCACTCAGAACTTGTATCTGCCCACCGCGCAGTTTGAGCCCGGGTCGGAGAATCAGAGACGACCGACCCCGAAACCTGGCACCTTCATGATTGTCGTGGTCAGCCCATCCGGCAAATAGCACCTGCCCGGGACTGAAATCCCTGGAACGTGGAGGGGCCTCAGATCGCCTTGACCGCAACCTTTCGCGGATAGACGAGCCGCACGATGGATTTGACCAGCGCCTTTTCAAACGAGATGGAGCCGTCCACCTCGCCGCTGGCCAGATGCACGTACTCCTCAACCACGTCCCATCCGCCGCCCTCATCAAGGGCGTTTTGAAGCAGTTCGCGCAGGGCGAACCAAGCATCGGTCCACGTGTCGGCACCAGCCCTGTCGGTGATGTGGGTCTCGATGAAGTTCGTCAGGTGCGTGAGAAAGCCGGCGAGATAGCTGCCGCTCACCGCGTTCTGGAAACTCGTGCCCGCACCCCCTACGCAAATCAGCGCCTTGCGACCCGCGGCGTGGGCGCGTGTCACCAGGTCGGCCGTGTAGGCGGGCTTGATTGTGTTGCCATCCGTATTGAGGGAACCATCGGCGTTGGGAATGAGCGAAAAATGGATGACGTGTGTGATGACGGAGAAATCAAGATTGGAAGCCGGCAAGCGGGTGTGGTATGCGGACTATCACATTCGAGTTGCCAGGGTGGAGCGATCTTACGGCAAGGTGCGGGGATGTTTGTGAGCCGGTTGCGCGCGTCGGGTATTTCAGCGTTCCTGCCTGGCGAGCACCTGATGCAGGCGATGGGCTTGAACGGGAACACCTTCGGATATATTCGCGTGCAGGTCTCCCTGAAAGATTACGAGGCGGCCAGGGAGCTTCCGGTCGGCAGCCGGTGATTACAGTGGTCGATTTTGCTCCGGCGTAACAACTGCCAGGGATTGGCTCTCACGCTGGATCGAGAGATGTCTTTTGGTGCTGCCGCCGGCGTGCGCTCTTTGGCCAATCACAGATCGGGGCCTGTTAGTTCCAAAGTAACAAGACTGGCTGAATCCGCTCTGCCGGCTGGGGCGGGTGCCAAGAAAACGTCTTCACCGGCTTTAGACCACGGCTCTGCGTTTGATATCCACCACTTCGGTCAGACCGATCTCCTCCGGTTTCTCCAGGAGCGTGTCGGAGCCGTTCTCCCATACAAACCTCAACTCGGATTCGGTTTAGCGCCCCGATTGCCACATTGGGCGGTCGCTCATGCCCGTGGTGACCACTACATGATAGGGCCGCTCGGGCGAGGCACGGAATACGGCCGAATTGTGAGCTTCCGATCTGGAGCGGGTCCCGTCCGTACGGCGACGGTTGGCAGGAACGGGTGCAAAGCCCCCCTTTTCATACTGCCTTTTGAGTGTTTTGCGTACTTTCGCGGCTGTTTCATCCCTTTCGCGGAGACATTGGCGGGATGCACCCTCCGATCGGCCGCCGCAACGAATCAACCGCCCACGCCGCCGATCACCGCCACGCGCGTCCCGTACGGACCGCGCATCGGCAGCACGAGATTCGAACCGGTGATGGGAATGGGCTTCTTTGTATCGAGGTCGATTACTTTCGCAGGCGGCAGGAAGCCCAATCGATTGCGGTCGAGCGTCAACGTGACTTGAGTATCGGCTTTGAACCACGTCTGGACGACGAGGAACAGGCAGCGGTCCTCCGGGCGAACGAGAAGCAGCCACTTATTGTACTCGGGGTCGTTCACCGCGAGAGGCGGTTCATCGGACCAATAGTTAACGACGCGCACGCGAGGCGTTCCGTAACCGAACTTCCACATCGCCCGATCCACGGTCAGGTTCGCGCGGTCAAGCTCATGCACGGCCCGCATGCCCCATTCGCTGAGCGCGTAGGAGGCCGGCCTTTCTTTTGCCGAGCCCACATAACCTAACAGAGGGTGCAGAGCGTCGCCCATGCTGCCGGTTTGCCGGCCCGTGGTTTCGGCCAGAAGAAGATCGGACGGAAACGGCAGCCGCGCCCTCCAGGCCGCTTTGGCGTCTCGATGCCCCTCCCGCACGGACGGGGTGGAGGCCGGGTCGAGATGCCACTCCCACTCGATATCGAGGTTGACCGTGTTCCAGGTGTTCAAAGGCAGCAGCAGGGTGTTGGTGATGTGTTGGGCGAAGTCCAGCGGGTACGGCACCCCTCTGCGCGTCCACACGTTCATTAGTTGCCACACGCGCTTATAGTAGGCGCGCTGCTCCCAAATACTGCAGGCGGGCTGGACGACCCCGTGCTCGTCGTAGTAGGCGTCCGAGAGCAGGGGATTGTAGATCGTGTAGGGCATCGTGTTGTCGAAATAGACGCCGATGCCGCGCTTCATCCATTCGTTCTGATAGTATAGCGAAAAATCCACGTAACTCTCCGGGAAGGCTTGATGCCCGCATCCGAAATTGTTCACTGGCTGCATCTGCTCCACGATTTCCGTGCGCGGTTGGGTCCAGGGATAATCCGCGCGCCACTCGTCTTGAAAGACTTCCCATTCGGGGCGTGAGATGTCCGAGGCGTGCTCCTCCGTGTAGGTGATCCACGAAGGATTCGCCAGGACTTTCGCCTCACTCGGCGAAAAGGTGCCCTCGGCGGCGATTTGCCGCCAATCGCTCCGGTCATGCAGCTCCTTCGCTTGATTGACGAACCACCAAAAATCGCGATCCAGCCAAGTGTCGAATCCGGGCGCGCCCTTGCCGCCCCACGGGCGCTTCCAAGGCTCCCCGCGCTCCCGGTCGAGTTGCTCGAAAACCGCGCGCTTCACGATGCCGGTGCGGCGGACGTCCACGATCGCATCGGCCACGTTGAAGTGCTCGCTCTCGGGGTACTTGTCCGCGCAGATATAGCCGCCCCAGCAGACGACGGGACCCGGCATCCCCGGCGTGACGCGATGCCGCAGCCGCCAATTCTCCGGCATGGGCCGCGTCGGGCTCGCCTGCAAGCCAAAGACGACTTGGCGCTCTTGGGCGATGACGGACGGTTTGTTGACGAAATCGACCCGCAGATAAAGCGTTTCCCCGCGGCGTTCGAGGGTCTGGACCGTCCCGTGCGGATCGAGCACATACCTCTTGTCGTTCGCACCGAAGAACGCCAAACCCCGCTCCGCGCCGCCCAGCCAGATGTACGGGACAAAATCGCTCTTGATGACGTGCTGCCAGGGGCGAATATCGCGGCAGGTCCACAGCAGACCATCATCGCTGCCCGGCCTCGCCGACCACTGGGGCGGCAGCCAGGCCTCGGGTCTTGGTCCCCACGCGATCTGGCCGCCGCACGGCGTCTTCCCGGCATAATTGCGCCGCATGCATTCAAACGCCGAGTAGTGGAACAAGGGCGCCTCGCCGTCCTTGAGTGGGATCTCGAGCCAGAGGCGCCGAATCGTTTGGGGACGCTCGCCCGGAAGCAGGTCGAGTCGGACCTTCATGCAGCCGTCGTATTCGAGCGAGGATTGCGTGCGAATCCGCAGCGCGGGCGTGATCGCCTCCGCTTGAAAAACGGCTCGATGCGGTTGCAGGCTCATCCAACGTCCTTCGCCGAATTGCCACGCGGCTTCGCCTTGGTCCGTCCTCAGACGCAAGGTGATCGGCGCGGCGAGCATTTCCTTGCCCCGGCTCACCACGCTGTCCCACAACCCGAATCCGTTCATCCGATGCGTCCGCAGGACGACGCTCGCCTCGCGTTCGACGACCCGGATCGGCTCGAAGGGAGGATAAACGGCGTCGCTCTTTCCGAGCGTGTTCCCCAGCCACGGGAAGTCCTTATGCTGGAAGCCTCGGCGCACCAGTGCGTTCGGGTGCAACTTCGGGTACACCCGCAGTTCATAGGCTGCGTCGGCGAGTGCCGGAAGTTCCATCAGGCACCTTCCGCCGTGTTCAGCCGCCACAAAGGTTCTCCGGGCGACTCGTCGTCCGTTTGCCGGGCGCCACACTTCGGCTACAAAGAGCGCTTCGCGGTTCGCGGTGAGCGACAAGGGCTTTCCGATGCGCACTTCAAGCTTCCGCAGACCGGGGTAGTACGCAAAGGCGATCACCTTTTCAAGTTCGGCCCCCTCGGCGCTTCCGGCGAGCGGCCGTACCGAGGGCGGCCCTGATCGCGAAGAAAGCTGTAGGGGGAGGAGTGCGGCATAGCCGGAAGTCTTGAGAAACGTTCGTCTATTCATTAAAGTTATTGAGCCTGTCCTGTCTTCGACACGCCTTGGCCGGATGAGGCCTCGGGGTGAACCGGTTTCTTCTGGACGAGCCAAGCTACTACGATGTCAAGGGCCACGGCCCGTTGCAAGCGCTGGCGGGATGATGGGGATGACCAAATCGGTCGGCCACTCGTCGATTTGGAGTCGAAGCGGTCCCGAGGCATCGGGACCCCACTCCAAAACCTGGCGGACTCAGCCGCGTCCTGGGCTTCGCAATAGCGTCTTGGACTGCGGCTGTCCTCTGGCGCTTTTGCTGAGCTTCGAGGACCTCCGCCCAACACTTTTGATCGCGCCCCCTTCTTTGGGTTCCTCAGGGAGCCCCCCCGAAACAAGCCGAGCACGGATTCATTGGGTGTCGCTGCCTGCGCCCCATGGAGTTGGATAACAGGGTGACGGCCCTGCCCGGGTTCTGCCTCTGAGGCAGTTCTGCTTCTCGGGCGTCGGGGTCAGTCCTCACTTTTTTGCCGATAATGGAAGGCGAAACGGCGGGAAAAACCCAGGACTGGCCCAGTGCCCCTCACCGACCGGAGGTTTTGACTTGCGCCCACCTGCCCGCGGCTTAGGTTCGAGGCCACCAGCACCATGCAGCCAGCAGAACAAACAAGCGTCCCGCGCAACGCCTATGAGCGCACCGGCGGCATCGTTTATTTCCCCCGGATGCTGGACAAGATTCGCGGCTATGCCGCCGGCACCCTGCGAGCCGATTATCATGCCAATCTTGGCACGGGTTTTGACGGACGGTGCTGCCGGTTTCTGGGTGTCGAGTACGTCAGCGTGCGGGAGCGAGTCCTCCAGGGCGGCACCGACGAAGAGGTCCTGGCATGGTGTTTTGAAAAGGGACAGCGGCCCGGCAAGGAGCAGATTCTGGTGTGGAACAAGTTCATGGTCAAGCGCGGCTGGCGCGATGAGGACGACGGCTCCACGCAGGAACTGGGGCGTTACAAGGCATCGAGCGGTCTTGCCTCCCGCACGGACATCCTCACCTTCTTCGACTACTACGAGGTGGATGAAGGGCGAAGGCCATGAGTTTGGACCGCCAGCACCTGGCCCAAGAAGCTGCCGCGCTTGCGGCCTAAGGCCTTTATGTCGGCACCTCTTCCAGGAAGTATGCCGGCGGGCCCATCCACAGGCGCATGCCAAGCAGGCCCGCCGCCAGCCAGAAGACCCGTTGGCGCCAAACGCTTGCGGGATTGTCCTTGGCAAACTCCTGCGCGAGTTGTTCAGGCTGGCCGACCCGGCGGCAGGCCAGCCAGAAGGCTTCCTGGTCGCTCAGGCCCCGCCCGCGAAGCTCGGCGACGGTGTCATTGAGGTGCGCCTCCAGCTCACGCCTGTCCTCGGCGGTCAGGCTCGCCTGGGCGGCCAGTTCCTCCCGCCAGTGTTGCAGGGCAATGTTCAGATCGAAACGGGTTTGAGGTTCCATAATTTGCAGAGTGTGTTGTGGACGTTTAACCATTGCGCGCGCTCCCCCTCAAGGGTCTTCCGGCCTTTGGAGTTGAGGGAGTAATACTTCCGTTCTCGGCCTGTGGCCGACTCCTTCCATTTGGCGATGATCAGGCCCTCGCGCTCCAGGCGGTGCAGCACCGGGTAGAGCATCCCGTCGCTCCATTCGATGTGGCCGCCCGAAAGTTCCCGGACCTTTTGCATGATCTCGTAACCGTAGGTCTCGCGCTCCGCCAGGATGGAGAGGACCAGCGGCCTGGACGAGGCGGCGACAAGCTCTCTTGAAAGCATAGGGGCGTTATACATTGAGGAACAATGTATGTCAACAAGAAAGAGCAACCGCTTGCAGGCCAGAGCAGGCACCCGCGAGGATGAACAGAACACCAAACGCTGTCAGGCCCGATCGGATTATGGAGCCAGGAGGGGCGGCAGCGACGCCCGGAGCGCTCAAGGAACGCAGCGGCGCTCGGCGACCGCCGCAAGACCGCTTTGGCCAATCGTGGTTGTTCAACTCCATCTGGCGGAGTTTGCGTCCCGCGGGCAGTTTGTCAAAGGCGTACAGGCTCAGGAAGTGGGAGAAGAAGCCCTGCTCCACTTTCCGTTTGTTGAACTGGTAGAATATGATGTCGCCAGCCACAGGACCGGAGTGTTCACAAATCCTCGTGCTGAAGCAATCATCCTTCCAATGCGGGATACTGAAGATGCGTAGCGCGGGTGCGAAGGGTATGCTCTTGACCAGCACCAGAGCCAAACTATGATTCGGTCAAATTGAACTGGCGCTTGGCCGGTTGGGACAAGAGCGCGGACGTGCTCGGCATGGCGCTGGCCTCCACGCCGCCAAGTCCTTCAAACGGCTCTATCTCTACCGGCTCATGAAATCTGCATCTCTGGACAGCAAGCTCTTGCTTCTGGTGGCTGGTGTCTTCCTGATCGCCCTTCATGGCAAAGGTCAGGGAGTCCTGCCTGGCGTTGTGACAATCTCGACCGCGCTCAGAGCCAGAAAGTCAGTTGCCCTCTTCCTTGCGGCTCACCACGACCATCCCCTCCTCATGGATGCCCAGGATGGGATCAAGTCCAACGCCAGCCTTCGAGCCGAAACCGGTATTTGGATCGAGACACTGACCAGCATGAATCCCGGCGCAGGCGCGCGTGAGTCAGCCACCCCCATCTCCCCGGCGCGTTCCTTGGGGCCGTCGGAGGTTATCACCACGTTCAACGTGGAGGCCCGCCGCAAATTCAGGCTGCGCTATGGCGTGTTGCCAAATTGGCAGTCCGCCCAGTCTACGGCTTCCCCAAACGCCGGCGCCGCCACGGCCAATGACACCTTCACCCAAAGACAATCCCGACCGCTTCAAATCGGTCACAGTTTGAGTGGATGCTTCAGTTTCACACTGGCTCCGAAGGTGAAGGCGGCAAGGACCCCGAAGACGCGAAGGGGGCGGCTCCGGTGTTTGAAGTCCTGAACGGTGGGGTTGCGGGCGCTGTATCGCACGGCGTAGAGACGCAAGGGTGACCTGCGAGAGGGTGTGACCGGCGTAGCGCGGCTCATGGTCGCGCAATCGGGGGGCGATGAGCAGCCCGCCAAGGGCGAGCGCGCCGAGAGCCGAAGAGAGCCGAAGAGAATTGTGTGCTGCCATTTGCGCGGGCAGCGGCCAGCACCGTGTCGCCGGTAGTATTGATCGTGCCGAGTTGGCCGGAGACCCAGTAGAAGATGTTGAGGCTGCTCAGGCCGCCGGCATGAAGCGAGGGCGGTTGCTTGTTTTGGCAATAGAGGTGCCCGCCCACGTTCCCGACGAGCGAGGAACGCGAGATGAAGAGCATCGGCAATCGGGCACGGGGCGCCAAGCGGATCGGAAGGTCTCTTTGGCCTAAACTAGCGTCAAGCCTGCTGTGCGCTTTCCTATTGCCTGGGTTTGGCGCGCTCTTGGCGCACGCCGGGGGTTCTTTGAGCCGCAGCATCAGGGAGAATGTGCGTGCGTGGGGCCGTGAAAAGGGGCGGTGAGCCTGCCAAAAGCGCGAGCAAGCGCGTTGCATCGGACGATTCCAGCCATCTGCCAAATCGCCATCCGCCAGCGCATAGACAAATCGGGCCAGCAGCGGTGTCTTCTGGGGTGTGAAGCAATTTGTCCAAGCACTCAGCCTCTCACTTTGCGCATTTCTCGGCGGGTGCGCCACACCCTCGAACCTCGACCGGTCAACGATGCTCTCGCTCCCCCACAAATAGTTTGACCAGACTTTTGGCTCGGGTTGGCGACCGCTCTTCGATGACCGCGAATATGTGAGAGCCGCGCCTTCGGCGCTCCAACGCAGCAGAGGCCAAGCCAAGCCCCGGGACCAGAGCGGTCATCCGGCGATTCTTACGGGCTTAAGAGTCCCTGAGGCCCCTTTCTCTGGTCTCGATGACCACGGCTTGGGCCCTCTTCCAATCACGCTTGAACATCCAACCGTGCAATTGCGGAAACCGTCGTCTGCGCCGCTGTCCGAATACGGGCAGACCCGCTCCAAAAGCAAGTTCTCGTCAAAGCCGCCCCACCCGCCCGCAAGGCGGAGCGGGTTTTGATGACACGCAGGATAAACCTCATTTGGATGAAAGCATCTTGGCTCTCAAGTCGCAGCAAGGCCCCGGCAGGTTCGCCTGTTTTGGCGGCGGCTTTGGAGTTCCGCACGCAACCTCCGCTTGGGCGGCCGGACTTCACCTTATGGCTCCAATGCGCCGTGGCGGCCAATAGCAAAATGCCATCCGTCCCATCAGCTTCTGGGCGGGGATACAACCGTAGTAGCGGCTGTCAAGGCAATCGGGAGAATTGTCTCCAAGGACAAAGAACTCTCCCTTGGGGACAATCAGATCGGTGTTGGTCGCACTGCCTTGCCACTGCGGGGGCACCCAGCAGCGAATTGTTCCAGCCCCGTTGTGGAGCGCCATCCGATGGCCGCCGATATAGAGTTTTCCATCGCCAATCCGCACATGCTCACCGGGTTCGCCAACGATTCGGCTCATGAAGGGGCTGGATGACTCCAAATACTGAACACCCTCCCCTCGGAAGACGATGATATCCCCGCGGCGGGGCGTTTGAGCTTGAACCCCTCCTCAGTTCCCGCTATCCACTGCGGCCCTATGAGGCCGCAAGAGCTGCGCCGCAGGCTGAGGAGACGCGCGATCTGGCCGGCGCAAAGCGCCCAGTCATCGGCTCGCTTTGGTGCATCCTCGCCCAAGCCATCACCATCCGTCTTTCCCGTTCACAAACCGCATCCTGAATGATCCGAAGACTCTTCAGGTCCAGCACCATTTCGGAGTCTCCGTAGAAGGCGTGCAGCCGCATTCCTACCGAGCGCAGGCACAAGAGCGCAACAAGCGACGAGAACACCGTGCGAAGGTTGCAACGCCCTTGGTGACCTTGATCCTTCAGCCTTAGGGGCACACCGTTTTCTGGACGGCCTGGGCCGCTCTGTTCAAGCCACAGGTGTTGCCGGCAACAACGTTAACCAGCTTCAACGGAAGGGACCTTCCAGTGAGAAGGCGCGGCGCATGCTGGACTTGGCGGTTATCGGAAGATCTCACCCGGCGCGCCTCGGCAGGTCCCATTTCGCGCGCCGCCGTGTTTAGGGCGCTGACCCGTCCGGGCTGGATAAAACGACCGTGTAGCCCTCGGCGTCGCGCAACCAGACTTGCCAGTGCTTTGCGCCGACATGCCGATGGCGCGCCAGGACGATCTTGACCTTCATATCCTCAGCGCGAGCAACCGCCGCGTCAAAATCATCAACCTCAAACCACAGAAGGACGCCGTTGCCGTAGGGCTTGGCCTCCGGGTCGCCTATGGGACCGTGGTGATGCTCCACGTCCCAGCGATGGAGTTGCAGGACGAGCCTGCCGTCGCTGGCGACAAGCCGCTCGTATTCCGAGCCGCCGTGCGCGCTTCGGCAGCCAAGCAGCCGCTGATACCAGCGGCTGCTGGCCTCGACATCATGGACACAAATCAAAGGCTGTGGACGCATACGATCAGTGATCGCCCCAAGGTTCCGCCAATGGCGCTGGAAATGCAAGAGAGAGGGTGGGCCGCTGCGCACGCAGCTTTCGTGGAGTCGCGCTTCAGTCGGAGGATGGCCTGGAACCAGCCGCGCGTTGATCACGGCCAGTTCGAAAGCGAGCATTGGGACCTCCCTCTTGGTCAGCAAGACGCCGCTTTCACCAAGCCGGCCTTCTCATACTCGGCCAGTTTGCTCCGAGGCACCACCTTCACCAGCCCGGGCCGTTCGTGGATCAAGAGGAGGGTGTCGAGAAAATTGCGCCTCTCTGCATGGTCATTGAACTGCGCCCATTCCCAGCGCAGACGCTGGAGCAGGGTGAAGTGGGGCGGAAGTTGGAGCTTTGGATAGGTGGTCGCGTAAAAGCGCGGTTTGCCATCCGCGCGGCTTCGTTCGAGAGCGGAGACTTCGGGTGCGGAAGGCCAGACCGCCCACCCTATCATGGCTGCCGTGACCAGGACGCACATCAAGAACCATGGCCGGAACAATGGGCGCGGTTCCGGCCTGCTTTCCGAGGCAGTCAGAGAAGATTCTCTCATACATGCACGGCCCGCTTCCATCATTGGCCTCTATGTTTCCAAGGCCATTCACTAAGGGCCGATGGGTGGCGAGAAGGAATTCAAGATTTGCGCGACGCTCGCGCAAACGCAATCGCGCCAAATAGCGCAAGTTGGCCCGCCAGAATGCCCAGCCATCCCCAATGAAACACCCGCCATGCTAACATGGAAATCAGAATTGAAAGCATCGCCCAGAGCACTCCCGGACCGCCGTCAAACGTGCCGGCTCGATAGAAGAAGATCGCGCAGCCGGCCATCAGGACCCCGACGTAAACTAAGCTGTAGGGCACATTCCTTTAAACACCCGAGATTGTGTGGGGTTTCGCAGCCTCTCATTGACCGGCTATCAGTGGAGGAGTTTACGGTCTCAAGCGCCAATTCCGGTTTCGCCGTCTCTTTGAGAGGATGGCGGGTGTACCGCGAAGTGTCCGCTAACGCGGAGGGGCCGAAGCCAACGCCGGCCTAGCGCCCCTTGATCCGCATAACGGCTCCAGACAGGGGTCCCCAGTCCAGGCTGAATCCGGCAGTCCAGGTCGGGCGGTAAGCTCATTTCCTGGGCCGGCCGGGCGCCCGGCTTCAGCAGATCAAAGAACTCTCGGGCGCCAGCGGCACCCGCCCCATCTGGCAACTGGCCGACGCGGCGGATTGTCTTGCCAGGAGACTCGCGAAGAAATGCAACTGGAACGATCCTTCGGCGTTGCAGACCCTGGCGCCGGGGGTAGAACTGCTCGATCTCGCAGACCGGCCCGGGATGCTCGCTGATCTCGACACGCCCCGACCCCCGCGAGTCCTCGCGGTCGATGATGACGCTATCAACCGCTTCGCCGTTGCTCAAGCGTTCCAGAGACTGAAGGGTGTGGTGCCGGAGCCACACTTCGCCTACGACGGCGAGGGGGCGCTCGGTCTCAGCGAGCTTTACGCCTATGACGCGATCCTTCTGGACATCGAGATGCCTGGCATAGATGGGTTCGAATTCCTCTCGAACCTTCGCCAGACCTCACTCAACCGTGCCACGCCCGTGGTCTTTGTCACCCGCCACAACGACCCGGGAACACGAGCCAGAATCGTCCGGGAGGGCTCGGACCTGATACCCAAGCCCTTTCCGATTCCCGAACTCACCGTCAAGGTTCTCACCATGCTTATTACGTCCCGCATAATGGGGTCCTATAATATCTGCATTTCCCGATTGACGAACCCTGAGCGTTCCGGTTCGACGCCGGGCGTATGGCTCGACCCTTGCGAATTGAGTGCCGGGTACGGTCTATCACGTAATGGCCCGGGGCAGCCACGGCCAGCGGGTCTATGCGGATGATGCCGACCGCGAGCGGTTTCTCGAGACCCTGGGGGAAGCCTGCCAGAAGACCGGTTGGTGGGTTCATGCCTGCGTGCTGATGGCCAACCACTACCACCTGTTGCTGGAGACGCCGGAGCGGGCGCTGGTGAAGGGACTGGATGGGTTTGGAGGAACTGGAGGCGATGGCGCGCGGCGCACCCGAGAAGCAGGTACTGCTGTGGTGGCTGAGGCGGAACACGACCGTGTCATTGCGGCGGCTGGGTCGGCGGCCGTCTATGGGGCACTGCACACGCGTGAGCCAGGCCGTGAGCCAGGTGCGGCGGCGGCCCAACCGCGTGCGGGAGGGATTCAAGCGGAAGTTGGCGCGGCTGGAGAGCAAAGCGTGAAAGGACGGCGACGAGCAGAGGCAAACATTATAGGACCCCTTCACAGGTGGATGCGTGCCAACCCCCCGGAGACCCGGCCCCGGGGCGTCCGGGAATTTGAGAGCGAACAACGAACCTTCCGATGCGTGGACCCCTTCCCGACGTCCCCTTCCTATGTCCGAAATGAGACTAAACATGCCCCAGGACAGGATAGATAAGCTCCGTGGAGGTAGTATCGTAGTGCAGCGTGGAAAACCACGCAACGCACCTACGCTGGCAGAAAAGAAAAATGTCGGAATGGCTTGCGGCAACACTGGCTGCGGCAGCATTCACGGACTCATCGAAATACGTTCGGGATGAAGCGGCCTGGGCCGGAGAGGAAACAAAAACCAGGATGACAACGTCAGAACAAACGTCGTGGATAGGACTCGAGAAAGGGAAGGTATGAAGAAGAATGGCAACGGGACAAAATCTAGGGCGAGAATAGTTACGACAAGGAACTTGGCGCGGAGCGGTCTTGCGCTCTTGTTAGCAACCGGGCTTCTTGTCGGGTGGGCAAGGAGAGCTCAGGCCTCTTTCAATCTTGGCGATGGAGTTAACTTCGCCGTGTACGGTTCCGGGACCGGCTTCACCGATGAATTACAGCCAGGGGCGCTTACCGTGAACGGTAACGTTGGCGTTGGTCCCGGTGGGGATTCCTTGCTGGGCGGCTCCGGTGTGGACGTTAGCGGCCAATTAATTTACTCAGATGCCATTAGCTCGGGAAACTTTACCGCCCAGGGTGGCCCGATCAGCATCAACGGCAGCACCTTCAATTTAAGCGGCACCACCGCTGACCAGATCGCCAACGGGTTGGCGGCCGGGCAGCTCGTTCAGAACAGCTCGATCGCTTTGCAGACAGAGACCGACCTGCAAAGCCTGTACGCCTCCGTTAAAGGGCTCAGTGCCACCGCAGGCGCTCCTTCCGGTAACCTCTCTTCGACCCTCACATGGAACGGCAGCGCGGGCAACAACGTGGCCAGCCTCACGAGCTTCAATTACAAGTCTGGTGACACACTCACGCTCGACGGTGGCGCTTCCAGTTATTTTATTTTCAATATCTCCGGTGGTTGGTCCATGAGCGCCGGCGCAAAAATCATCCTTGGCGCCAACGTTTCTCCTGACCATGTGCTGTTCAATCTTCTGCAGAGCGCCGATGGCGGCACGGGGGTCGATGTGACGGCAAACGGTTCCGCGACCGGCGAGGGCGTCATCCTGGCCCTCGATCGGGATATCACATTTGACACGCCAAGCGGCGGTTGGACCGGGCGTCTCTTCTCGGACAGCGGTAACACCATTCACCTCTTCTCGGAGGCCACTATCAATCAGCCGGTTGTCGTGCCTGAGGCCACCACCCTCATTTCCGGAGCCCTCCTGCTCCTGCCTTTCGCCGCGAGCGCACTGCGCAATTTGCGCAGCCGCACCTCCTAAAGCAGCAGAAGCGGAAGGGGTCCAGTCCTATAATGTTTGCGATTCTGCACTGACACAGCCTGAGCGTTCCGGTTCAACGGCGGGCGTACGGCGCGGCCCTTGCCAATCGAGTGCCGGGTGCGGTCTATCATGTAATGGCCCGGGGCAGCCACGGCCATGGGGTCTATGCGGATGGGACCGACCGCGAGAGGTTCCTTGAGACCTTGGGGGAGGCCTGCCAGAAGACCGGTTGGTGGGTTTATGCCTGCGTGCTGGTGGCCAACCACTACCGCCTGTTGCTGGAGACGCCGGAGCGGGCGCTGGTGAAGGGACTGGATGCGTTGGGGCTGCGGTCCGAGGAACTGGAGGCGATGGCGCGCGGCGCACCCGAGAAGCAGGTACTGGCGTGGTGGCTGAGGCGGAGTCAAATCCCTCGTCGGCTCCGATCTGGACGGCTGTCCCCAAAGGCAGAAAGCTTTGAATCAGAATGAAGCCGGTGAGGAGAATCGCCAGAAAGACAAAATCGCGAGCACGCGGAACCGACCTCCAGTTCCCAGGGAGGCGCGGCCTCAAACCGTCGCTTCAAGGGGAATACCAACCACGGAATACACGGAACACACGGAAAAGGGAAAAGCCCGGCGAGGCCGGCCTCAAACCCGGCTTGACAGGAATTGCACGAATTACCACGAATGGGTGTCAACTCGTGAAGTTCGTGTCTTCCCAAAAACTTGACCCGTTTACAACGTGTTTTGAACTTCTAGCGAGGCGAGCCTCAGACCAATTCTCTTTTGTATAAGCTTAAGTGAATTTGACTTGTTTACAACGTATTTTCAAGTTCAAGGACTCTAGCGGGGTATACCGAGTTTAGAGCGGCTCCGGCGCGACGTGGGAGGGTTCGGTGGTGGCCGGGTTGGACGCAGATTCTTGATGATGCCTTCACAGGTCTTTTGGTCAAACGGAACGCGCGCCGCGTCGCAGTTCAACTGGCCTTCCAGGTTTGTGATGGTCCTGGCGGCGAGCACAACAATTGGCCAGGAAGTTTTTTCTTCCCCGCCGATGATGACGGAGAGGTGCAGCCGAACATGTTGGTCTCGCATGCGGGGTCCAAGCAGGGCGAGTTCGAATCGGGGCAAGCTGACTCTTCAGGAGGCCTTGATGAGACGGATGAGGCACTCGGTTTCCTGAAGTACGCGGTCTCCGAGCAGAATGCGTCCGTTGCACTTGAAGACAGTGTTGGGGGCGGCAATGGGGCTTCGGATCTGGAGCGAAGGGCGGGAGGCGGCGTGTCTGTCCCGGCGCAGGGCCCCGATTCGGCGCTCCATACGTCCGTCGAGGGTTTCCCCAAACACCTCAACCGAGCCGGCCTTGATCTGTGCCAGCCGGTTTGACGGACATCGTGGCCATTGCCGCGGGTAACCAGCACAGCCTCGCCTTGAAGAGTGATGGCACGGTTGTCGCTTGGGGCTATGACTACTATGGCGAAAGCACCGTGCCGGCCGGTTTGACGAACGTGGTGGCGATTGCGGCGGGAGGCTCGCACAGTCTGGCCTTGAAACGCGATGGCACGGTCGTGGCCTGGGGAGGAAACACCGCAGGCCAAAGCACCGTGCCGGCCGATTTGACCAATGTGGTGGCGATTGCAGGGGGAGACTACTACAGCCTCGCTTTGGTTGCCGCGTCGGGCCACAGCCTAGCGCCCTTGTTGCAAGCGAGGACGACGGGGAAAGAAATCCTCCTTGCCTGGCCCATGTCAGCGCGGAACTACAACTTGCAAGCCACCACCAACCTCACCGACCCGAATTCATGGGCGACGTTGACGAATGTGCCGGCCATGGTGGATTTGCAAAACACGGTCACGAACCCGATTTCCGGCGGGGGCAAATTCTACCGGTTGAAGCGGTAGGCTGGCGCCTGCCCGCCCGAGAGAGATTTTCGGATGTCAGCACGTCACTGGAGCCTGCGCCGATTGTGCTCAGCAGTTTTCGGTCGGAATTCCGCGTTCGTGGGTCTTGTTCAGGTTGACATTTCGGTTCGAGGCCTCACCGAGGCAGAGGCTCGGAGTGGTTTGCCGGATTTGCTCGACGAGTTCCGTCAGCGGCCCTGGCTTCTTCGTCCTCGCGCATGTTGGTACAGTGCCCGCGGATGCTGGTCCATCGGGGTCGATTACGAGGGCCACGACAAAGACCTTTGCGAGCGAGCTGTTTTCGATGAGCTTTGGGATTGCGTCGCCGCCTGCTTTCCATCGGTATCAGACATTCAGTTTAAAATCGAGGGGACCGGATTTGCGCCAGTCGCGGATAAGAGACGCATGCCGTGGATCGCGCGTGTCACTGCTGGCCTGGTTGGTGGAGTGCTCATCGGCGGCGGGGGGCTGGTATTGCTCCTCGCCCGCCCCTTGAAGTGGGATGTGGTGATGAGTTGCGGGCAGCGGTTGGCCTTGGCGGCGACCTCCTTCACGGAGCTACCCGCGGCCAATGGCCCATCTCGGCTCTCTTATGGCTCGTGCCATGAAGACATCCTTTACTGCCGCTGTGTCGATAATGCTGCTGCTGACGGGCGGCGCAATCGCTTATGCCGCCAATTATGACCCACTGATGGTAAACCTGGCCTTTCACCCCAACACAGTGGATTTGATGGTCCATGACCCGGCTCGCCAGCGCGACATCCCGGTGCGGGTCTGTTTGCCCGCCAGCAGCAAGCCGGAGCCGGTGGTGCTCTTCAGTCCGGGCCTGGGCGGGTCGCGGGCGGGCAGCAGATTCCTTGGCGACCACTGGGCCGCCCGGGGCTGTGGCCGTCTTTCTCCAGCACCCCGACAGCTACGACGCGGTGTGGAAGAACCAGCCGGTATGGAACTGGCTGGCCGCACTGAGAAAGGCGGCCTCACTCAAGAATTTCGCGGTTGGCGGTGTATCCGGCGTTGCGCGGCGCGCCCAAATACGAGGTCATCCTGCACAACGCCGAGCATTCGGTGTTCACCGATCACGCGCTGCCCGGGGAGAGGGAACCGCGCAACCCCTATCATCATCGGGTGATCTTGGCGCTGTCCACGGCGTTCTGGGATGCGTATCTGCGGGGGGATGCGCGGGCGCTGGCCTGGTTGCGCGGCAAGGGGCCTGGCTCCGTCATGGAATCTCAGGACCAGTGGTTCGTAGGGAAGTGAGCGGTTTTGAGGCTGACGGGCAGCGTCTGAGTCCCCTGCCAACCCTGAGCTCTGAGCGGCACCTGGCGGAAGGCAGACTCGGAGCGCGGAAGCGTCAGTGGCTGCGCGAGCCTCGGCCTGGGGCTGCACTGGACGCAACGGCCAGGGGCCGAGGCCGGCCTGTTCCAACCGCCGCTTCGATTTGTAATGGGTTTGGTAGCCGCCTCCGCGTCTCAGTTCCAGTCGAACCAGAGCAGGCCCCGAAGCGAAGACTGCTGTAGGGCGGTGTTCCCGCCCGGCCAAACCAGTACAAGGACGGCACGAGAAGCACGAGGCCCGCGAGTGCCGGAACAACAATGCCGCGCTTGATTCGCACGGACCAACCGTAACCAAAGCCCGCTGGGGCAACAAGGCCGCTCTGTGCCAGATCGCGATTGCTCGGCTAGGCGGATGAGTTTCGCGGAGCGTGGTTTGGGATTCCTGGTTGAAACGGTGGCCACTGAGCAGCGGGTGCTACACGAGAGACGAGAAGGCTTTTCGCAATTCTTCAATGAAGACGAGCAGCCTCAGGCCAATAACTTGGCATTGGCGGCTTGCGCGCAAAGGCGCGAAGGTTCTGGCATGAAAACGACAGCAACCGAATTGACCGTCCGGCGGGCGGGGGAACGCGGCCATGCCGACCACGGATGGCTCAACACGTATCACACCTTCTCTTTTGCGGACTATTATGACCCGGCGCACGTGGGTTTCCGCTCCTTGCGGGTCGTCAACGACGACCGGGTGGCGCCTGGCATGGGCTTTGGGACGCACCCGCACCGGGACATGGAGATCTTCAGCTACGTGCTCGAGGGCACGCTGGCGCACAAGGACAGCATGGGCAACGGCAAACAACTCACGCCCGGCCAGATACAACTCATGAGCGCCGGGACGGGTATCACCCACAGCGAATTCAATCCGTCCTCCAGGGAGCCGCTTCACTTCATGCAAATTTGGATTCAGCCTCGTCAACGCGGGTTGACGCCCAGCTATACCGAATGGCTCGCGAAACCGGAACAGGCGGGTGCGGGCAAGGTGCTGGTCATCTCCCCGGACGGCCGGGACGGCTCGGCGACGATTCATCAGGACGCCGACATCTACCTGGTCCGGCTCCAGCCGGGCCAGACCGTAACGCACGACCTGAAGACCGGTCGAGGCGCGTGGCTCCACGTCGCGGAGGGTTCACTGAGCCTGAACGGCGTCGAACTCGCCGCCGGAGACGGGGCCAGCACGGAGAAACCCGGCGAACTGAACATCGCAGGTTCTCAGCCCGCGCAGGCCATCCTGTTCGACCTGAGATAACTGGGCACGATGACAACACCGAAGCGTCCGCCTATAGCTGGATGCTCTAACGCACTTTGAATCCGGCCCAAGAGCGCCGCCCTGCGGCTCGCTTGCGTGCTTCAGGTCGTTTATTAAATGGACCATCACGTGCTTTAGCCTTGACTTCGGGTGCCCCGCCATCCGCCTGGCTGCCTGAGTGCGTGCCTCTCCGCGTCCTTGTAAGTCACCTTAGTTCTGCCGGGAAAGGCAGCGCGCATCCTCGTTGCGAGGCTTTCGGCTAACTGCTTGAAATCCTGAGCGGGGTATTTCTCATCGAACGGCGCCAGGCGGATGCTTGCTGTCTTCAGGCTGGCGTTTGTAGTCCACCAGACGCCCGACCAGATTGCGACGTGTACCCCCTTAAAAGTGGGACGAGGCGGCCCTGAATACGCAAGGTATCGCTTCTGTCTGCACTCGCGGATGTGCTCCTGTCTGGCAAACTTTCTCACTACGCGCTCGAATGCTGCCGCCTCTGAGGCAGAGCGGATGGAAACCTCGACGCTGCATTCGGGCGCGCCGGGGTAAACGAAGGCATACTCATCTCTTCTGAATAGGTTGGCAATCCTCGTGCCGATGCGGTGAAACGGCTCCGACACCACAAAGAAAATGACAATGGCGCCACAAGCGCCAATCCGTCCGACCAGGTTCCCACGACGAAGCCCGGCCACGACAAGAAGAAGTCCAACTCCAAGCCACGCGAGGATCGTGATTACCATGGCGGATTCTGACTTGGGAAAGTAATGGGAATGCGATGCAACTCCGAAGCGGAGTGTGGCATAGCCGCCCCGATCCAGAGGGCGGACAAGATTCCCGCGAATCTGTCTATGGACTTGGCAATCATGCGTCGAGGCGGCGTGAAACGAGGCCCGTGGTTTTTAGCCAGTGCTTAAGCGCCACTCTATCCCTCGACCGGACCTCATGGAAGCCGAATCTCACTGCACCTCGGTCACCATCGCCGGACGCGGTAAAACCTCTGGCTGCTGGTGAGAGTCGGATCGACGAGAGCGCGCTTGGAACCGGTGCCGGGCACCAGCGGCAGCGCCGTCCAATTCGTGTCCGACAATGCGTTCTTGTATTCCAGCCGATAGACGTGTCCGCTCTGGGTGGGGATGGTCACCTCGAACCCGTTTGTGGTCGTCCCTGGGTTGGCCAACGCTGTGCGCAGAAGAGGCGGCCCCTCGCCGATCAACGCCAGCGATGCACCCCCGCCGGCTGCGACCTCCACCACGTTGGTCAATCCTGGCGGAACTCCGGTTTCCCTGCCTAAGCCCCAATCAGATACCGTGCCGTCCGCCCTTAAGGCGACATCGTGGAAATCCCCTCCGGCCATCCCCACAATATTGGACAGCCCGGCAGGCGGGGGCGCGAGTCCCCCGCTCGTGTCGCCCCAAACGACCACCCCACCATCCGCCCGCAACGCCACGCTGTGAAGGCTTCCAGCCGCAATAGCCACGATATTCGTCATCCCAGGTGGCACATTGGTCTGGCTGAAATCGGGATAGTGTCCACCCCATGCCACGACGGTTCCGTCCTGCCGCAACGCAAGGCCATGATACGACCCGGCTGCTATCGCCACGACATGGGTCGCACTTCGAGGCACCTGAATGGAGCCGGTATAGCCCCAAGCCCTTAACGTCCCGTCCGCCTTCAGCGCCAGGCTGAAGTTCGCGCCAGCGGCAACCGCCACCACCCCGGAGAGGCCAGGGGGAGTGACCGCTTGGCCAAAATAGTTGTCTCCCCAAGCCACGACCGTCCCATCGGCCCTCAAGACAAGGCTGTGAATCTGACCGGCGGCGATGGATATGACGTTGGTCGCGTCGGCCGGCACATCGGTTTGGCCGCTATCATCGCTTCCCCACGCGACGACGTGTCCATCGGCCTTCAGCGCGAGAGTGAAAGGCGAAGCACTCGTTTGAGCGGCGGCGATGGCAACCACATCGGTCAAACCAGCCGGAACAGCAGATTGGGCGCGCCAGTCCGGCCACACGGCGATGGGAACAACCCGCAGGGTGGCCGCCGCACTTTGCACGGTGCCGAAGGAGTTGCTGACCGTCACGGCGTAGGTCCCGGCCTGACCTGGCTGCGCGTTGCTCAGCGTCAGCATCGCGCCGGTCGCGCCCACGAGGTCCTGCCCGTTAAACTGCCATTGATAGCTCCAGGGTGGAGTTGCCTGAACCGACAGGCTGAACGTGACTGACCCGCCGTCGAAAGTGACCGCGTCCCGCGGTGGGGTGCTCATCAGGATGGGCGCTACAGCCAAGGATGCGCCGGCGCTGCGGCTCCCGCCAAAGGCATTGGTCACCGCCACTGAGTAATCCCCCGCGGCATCCAATTGCACATTGGTGAGTGTCAAGGTGCTGGCGGTTGCGCCGGGAATCTCCTCGCCGCCCTTCTTCCACTGATACGCAAGGGGCGGGGTCCCCTCCGCCAGGACGTTCGTCAGCCCATCTGGAAGGGGAGTTGTGCAATTCCACTCGACCACGGTGCTCGCGCCGTCTGCCGGGATCGGGAAAGACGATCCCGCCACCAGAACGGCCAGCGCGAGGAAAGGGAGGAGTCTGCAGCGTATCGCTCTGGTTGAGCAGGGTGAAAGGAGCCGGTAATGGCGCGAATGTTGGATGCACATGGTCGGTGATTGGTTAGGGAACGGCACAAGCCTCTCCTCCAGCGCACCCGCTGAAAGGTTGCTCGTCTTGAACGCTTGCAGGCTTCTGGAGCCCATGCCGCCTCGCAGTCCCAAATTTGCTAATCCGTGCCCGATGTAGCCAAAATCGAATCATTTTGTCAAGGCGAAAACCAAAACGGCTGGAGAAGATAAGCCCTTTGAGCGCAGAAGCCATGGCCGTCGCCATCACTTGGCTCTCCCGCATCCAATCGCGCGAGCCGGGGCTGCCTGCGGGGCCGCTTTTAGGCTTGATAGCAGTTGCGCTTGCATCTGCTCATTCCAGCCTTATGGCAAAACCGCTAACCAAATCACAAATCGTCGCCGCCATTGCGGACACCGTGAGCCTGACCAAGAACCAGGCCGCCCAGACACTCGACGCCCTCACGGACCTGGCTTACAAGAATGCCAAAAACTCGTTCACGCTTCCTGGCTTGGGCAAACTCGTGCTGGTGCATCGCAAGGCCAGGACGGGCCGCAATCCGGCCACCGGTGCCGCGATAAAGATTCCCGCCAAGCGCGTGGTGAAGTTTAGGGTCGCCAAGGCGGCCAAGGACGCGATCCTGGGCAAGAAGTAGGCTGGCCGGGAGCAGCCCGAAAGGGCGCGGCGCGCTGCGCTCTTGCGCTGTTGTGAATCCCAGCGAGGGGCGCCATCTCCCCGGCAAGGGCCGGTCGCCGAAAGCCAGGGTGAGAACCAGGAAGAGCCAAGGGGCGCTCGGCCCCTTCTCCAGCGAGGTGGCGCCAATGGAGCCCAGAACTTCGGCGGCGAGGCGCCCTTTTCTGTTCGGGGGATTACTGAGGCCGGCTGCAAGGCCGTGATCGCTTCGCGCTGCAACCAGTCAGGAATGTTCTATAGCCGGGCCGGCGCTCAAAGCATCCTGGCTTTTGCGCTGCCTCCATGCCAGTCGGCGCCGGGCCCAGTCCTGAAAGGAACCGATCCCCCCTGAGACCGCGAACCAGAATTGCCTCAACTTGGTGGCCTAACCTGGCCGAACCGAAGGATTCATGCGCCAATGAGAGGACGAGGACCTGGAGACCCAGTTAAACTTGCGCAAGAACAATGGATCTGATAGATTCCTTCCTAATATCACCTGGGTTATTGGGTCTTGTTTAAACTTCTTTCTGTTCGCGGGCGCTCTTGCCTGGGCAACCGCCTCCACCTTCGGAAACACAATGTACGATCACGCCTGGACGGGGGGCGCACCAGGCTTCTCAGGGCGGACATCCTTGGATGCCCCTTCGTCCCCGCCGGGAGGAGGAAGTCTAAATGATATCGTATCAGCAACGATCACAACGCCTCAGGGCACTTTCACCTATCGAGACCATAAAAACACCATATTTGTTGATCATCCGCAGCGGAAACCTCAACGATACCGGCACAACGGCGGGCATTTACTTAGGCGAACTATGAACAGAGCTTGCCATAGCGGACAAGGATTTTCCGGCGGATCGCCCGGAACAGCTTTTTCATGGATGTCCTTTCTTTTGGGGGTTGATCAGGGTATCAGCCAATTTCCACACGGAAATCTGGCTGATACCTGATACCCAAAAGATGAAATCCAAATTGAACGAGAAGGAGCTGGACATATATTAGTGTAGTTTATGTATCTTGTCAAGGGGGGTCCGGCGCTGTTCGGAAACCATGCATTTTCCTTGTAAAATAAACGACTGGACGGCGCTCTCTTCCGACCGGTTAAGAATCCGATTGCCGGCACCCTGGAGAAGCCCCTCTCCTGCAGCGCGGTTTACGCGCGAATCGTCAAACACCATGCCGTCAAGGTGGGCACCGACACGCCGGACTTTTGCGTCTACGCGTTGGGCGCGACCGCCGCAGCCAACGCCCTCTGCCACGAGGCCGACGTCAGCAAGGTGCAAGAATGGCTCGGCCACGCGAACATTTCGACCACGCACCTCAATGACCGCCGGAAAGCCCGGCCGGAGGGCGCGCCGACGTTCAAGGTGGCTTACTGAGAGACTGCGAATAGCTCCCGCACAACCTCCTTCGTCGAAGGAGTTCCCGCAACGCATTCGTCAGTTTAGAACAAGCAAAGGTCTTTCACCCGCAAAGTCAGGCTGTTCACCGGAGCCATCTCGGTCACGTACAGCGCCTGGCGCGGGATGGTGACGACGAAGCCGGTGATCTTCAGCCCCGTGCGGGATTTTGCATCGTGCCACTCCTGCCGGATTGGGACGCGCAGGAAATTCCAGCCCTTGAAATCGATCGCCAAATTTCCCGGCCAGTCCCACCAGGGTCCGGTCGTCAGCCACTTCTCGCCGCTCCTGTTCTGAATTTCCCACATGACGTCGCCCCATCCACCGTTGCCCTTTATCCAGATGCCGGCATGGTTGCTCACGCCGGCCGCCGGAATCGGGTGTTTCAGCTTGACGAAGGCGTACTGGTCCGTCAGCGCCCACGGGAGTTTCCCCACCGGGTCGAGCTTCAGTTCCAGGCAGCGGCCTTTCTCCGGGTCGTTCACGATGCTCGCCTCGAACTTGCCTTGCGTCAGGAACGGCATCTCTTCCCAGGCGCGGCGGTTTTCCAGGCGTTTGTCCGGCGTCTCAACCAGCTTGATGTCTGCGATGTTGTCCAGCGGCTCGACGACGTTGACTTTCGCCGGCGGGGTGTTCTCGGGGAACCAGGACTTGTGATCGAGGTCAATGCTCGTCACCCGCGCCGTCGTCGTCATGTACTGCGCGGCCGTGCCGAACGCCAGGGTCAGATCGCGCGCGCGCTCGGTCTTCTCGCTGCCGTAGAGGCTCGTCAGGGTGAGATCGGCCTCGGAATCGAGATGCACGCTGCATTCCTGCTCTCCGCGTGCGGACCAGAAGGCGTAAATGCGCTCGTTTCCGCGCCGGAACTCGACGGCGTAGGTGGCCAGCGAGCCGGTCGGCACGGTGCGCTGGAACACCGCCGAATCGAGGATGCGCGTCAGCGTGGCTATCGCCGCGTAAGAGGGCTTCGGATACATGTAGGGGTAGCGGTAGCACAGGCCGTTGGCGCCCCAGAGCGAATGATAGTAACCGTCGCTGGCGTCGTGGATTTCGCCGATGTCCATCGTGTGGAATCCGTACGCGCGGGCTTGCAGGGCGTCACGGACGTACCATTCGGCCTGGGGGCCCAGGCCGAGCGCGTCATTGGAGCGTCCGTCCCATTCGTAGGCGGCGTTGATTTTCGCGTTGGGCGCGCCAAGGACGCGGGCGGTCTGCCGCAGGAGCCAGGCCGACTGCATCGCGGCCGAGCGAGGCCGTTCGGGGATGAACGTCTGGCAGAGGTTCTCGGCGCCGACGTAATCCATGTAGGAGGGGGGAAGCCCCTGGCGCAAAAATTCGGCGATTTGCCTGCAACTGTCGCCATCGTTCCCGAACTGCATCTTCAACTGCGGGAACTCCTGGCGCATCATCTTGCAGAGCGGTAGAATCCGGCTCATCTCCAGCTTCCACAGCCTTTCGCTCTCGGGCGTGAGCGGTGGTGGCTTCGCGCCCCAAAGCTCGCTGGGATTCGGCGCGTTGTAGGTTCCGGACTCATGGTTGATCATGATGTAAGCCAGGCTGGGCCATTGCGCCAGCATGTCGCGGATGTACTGCGCGTACGCGACGGCGCCGCCGGCCGTCCAGTTGAGGATCCGGCTGCGCAGATCTTCCACGCCCGAAATGTCAGCGCCATGGCACCGCAGGATCACGTCGCCAGCCTTCAACATCGCGTAGTACGACGGCGAGTACCTCTTGATCTTCGAGACGAGCACTGCGCCCGGCTTCTTCCAGCCGAATCGTTTGGCCATCTCCGGAGTGACCGTCTCCAGGGTCATCCCTTCTTCTTCGAAGAGATTGCTGCCCGTCTTGTCCAGGGTCTTCATGTTCACGGTAAGCCACCTGCCCATCGTCTTGCCGTCGCGGAGAATAGTTACGGGGACGCTCCTCTGACCGTCCCAATTCTTTATGGGACCGTTCCAGGCCCAGCCGGGTTTGAGCAGAGCCCCCAGGTTCCAGTATATGCACCACTGGCTCATCTTGTACGGAGCGGCGGAAGCCTCGGTGGTGCCGGCGGGCATGTTGCTGTGCCGCAGGCCGGCGCGCAGGAACATCGGGCCGCAGCGCTTCATGTCCGGCGCGCCGCCGTGCGCCCAGTTGAACCACCACGCCCCGTGCGGAGATTCGTAGCCGGCCTGGCGCGTGTCCGGCGGGAGCATGACGAACGTGGAACGATTATCCTCAAGCCGGCGTCCGGCCGCGTCGAACAATTGGAACCGCGCCGCGTACCAGCCGTTGTCCGTCTTCACGGGCACGGCCACGGTCTGAACCGGCTTTTGCGCGGTGAGCGCGACTTCCTGCCGCCCGGAGACCGCGATCTGCCCGCCAGCGCCGGCGAAATCCCATGTGACGGTGTAGTCGCCCGACACGCGCGCGTTCACCCTCGCCCGCAGTTCCGGGTGATCGGAAGCGTAGAAGGCGCTTATCCCGGTGTTTGGCCGGACGGTCACTTTCGCCGGGCTCTTTTCCAGAGTGATGCCGAAGACATGCACCGAGGTCTTCCGGTCCCAGGGCTGCCAGCTTCGGCCCACGCCCTTGTCCATCGGCGGCGGAAACGCGTCATATTCTGCGACGTTATTCAGCGGCTCCATCAGCTCCAGGTCCAGGTAGTGCCACGTCGGCAGCGGGCTGTGGAACCCGAGTTTGCTCATGTCCTCCCGCTCGATGTCCTGAATCCTGCCGTTCTTGAGCGGGACGCGAACCAGCCATAGCGGCACGGTCCTCGCCGGGCCGTAAGTCACCGTCCCGACCTGCTGCGCGTCCGGCGAGCTTTGGCCGGCGGCGGGAAGCGTAACGGGGCTGTCGGCAAGCGCGTCGCCGACCGAGTAGTAGGTGTAGCGCGCCAGGCGCACGTTGAACTCCGGCGCGCGCTTGGGATTCTTCTCGGCGGCGCAGAGGATGTACGCGAAGTCATAAGTCGCCAGCGGCACGGAGATGATGCAGCTCTCCGGAAGCCCGTCAAACGCGGTCCGGCTCCAATAATAATGCACCAGGTCGCTCAAGGGGGTGTCGAGGATTCCCAGGCCGGAGAGGTCAATATTCCGATCGGCCGGCGCCACGCGGAAGGGAATTCCCCTGATGGTCTTCTCGCCCGCGCCGACTGAGACTTGCGCGTCCGCCATCGCGTTCTTCCAGCCGAGTTTGGCCCCCATGGTCTGCGCCCAATCCGTCGGGCGGCAAAAATCCTGGGCGGCCAACGGCAGATAGTCCGATGCGGGCGCACCGCCCCAGCGGATCTTCCCGACCGCGCCGCCTGGCGGGAGAATCAGGACCACCTGCGTGATCCGCCCGTGCTCCGGGAAGTCCTTGAGGAACCGGCCGTCCACCCACGTCTGCGCGCCGTGCGGCACGCGCCGAAGTTCGACCCGCACAAAATGCTCCGAAGCCGCCGGGAATTTTCCCCAGCCTGCCTCGATCGCCTTCTTCAGATCGGACCCGTCCTTGTAGAATCTCAGGTTCGGCCGGGTGTAAAGCTTCATCCCCCACGGCAATTGCAAGTATCCGTCCGGCGCGCCTTTGTCCCCTTCGGCTTTTGCGGTGAACCAAGTATGCGTCCCGTCTTCCCACTGGAAGTCCATCGCCAGGCCTGCCCTGTCCGCGCCGGTTTTCGCGACGACGACCACGTCGCCGGCGTCCGCCGGGATCGGAGTGGCGATCCGGACCCTCGCCTCGGCCACCATGGCGCCAGCGCGCTCGACCAGCGCCCCCGGCTGCACGACGCTCGCAGCCGGCAGTCCGGCCAGCGACGCGTGAGAGGTCCACAAAGCCAGCCCTGCGGCGACCCAGAGAACTTTCATGCGTCACCCTCCGACAAACGAGGATTGCAGACTGCGGAATGAACGGCTTTGACTTCCGCACTCACTGTTCAGTCCTCACCATTCGTCCCTTTCTCCCTCTTGCCCCGTCTCCACCCAAACCCTTCATGCATGAGCTCAGGGCAGGGTGGCGGCAATCCACGTTCAGCGCAGATCGCTGGCTTCCCGCCCCCCGATAAAGGATCTCCGATAACAGATTTCGGGGCCGGGTTCCTCCTTCAGCCTCCTTCGTAGCCCGGAGGGCTACGAAGGACGGGCTACTGATAGGAATTTTCTTTGTTGGCGTCGGCATGCACTGATCGCTGCGCGGGTGAGGGAGAGTTGCCTTTTGACTCAACCAAGCACGGGGCGAGTTTATTCGGAAGCGCGCGCGGGCGTCAATGGGTAATTCTTGCCCGGTTTTTTCTCGCAAGAGCGATTGTAGCGGTCCGAGCCGCCAGCCTGTCTTATAGACGGCTGTGCCAGTTCTGGCTTGATGCCAACTACTAATGCGGCGTTCACTTCGTCAGGTCCAATTTCCGGACGAATGCATGGTCGTTAGAGCATTTGTAATGCACTTCAAGTTTGCGCCCCTTTCGCTTGGGCGCCCAGTGCTTCGGGTCGGGCTGTGCCGTCGCTCCGCATTCAGGGCATGGTGCCGCATCTTCTGGTCGAGACTTCGTGGTGCTGGATACCATAGCTCGAATGGAAACAAACCATTCCCATGCTGGCAAGCGCGCAAGGCGACGGCTGTGCTGCGGGTAGATCGAAAGACACTGCAAAGAAGTGAGCGCAAAACAGGAAAAAATCTGTTCGCACTCTTGCTTGCACAACTTCCTTCGTCGAAGGAGTTCCTGCAATCCAACAATGCACAACCGCGCGCGAGTTCCAGGGCTTGGCCGAGGTGCCGCCGGAGCCTGGGTGGCTCGCCAACATCGACAACCGAGAGACCCGCCGCGCCTACCGGGACGACATCCAGACTTCGTGAGCTTGGCCGGCATCGCGCGCCCGGAGGGATTCCGGCTGGTGACGCGCGCGCAAGTGATTGCTTGGCGCAAGTCGTTCGAGGAGCGCGGCCTCGCGCCGGCGACGATTCGGCGCAAGCTCTGAGCACGCCCGAGCCATCTGCCGGATGGACTTTGCCAGGGTGCATCCAGCCGGCGGAAAAGGACATCGCGAATCACCTCGTCACCCGCGTCAGGCCAAAATGTTGCCAATTGGCAACATTTATCCAGCCACTTGATCCAGAGTCACTTACGACTGGAAAATCCACGAGAGGTCTCGAATTCAGCATTCCAACCAGACAGTTCCCGGGAGATCCGGGTGCGTCTTCCCGGTGCTTAACCTGAGTCAGGAAGCCTGCGCGCCAGTTCCCGTGCGATGGCCTCCACCGCAGCCTGCAAGCCGCGGACATGCTGGAGAATTTCCCGCTTGGCCTGGTTCACGTCGGTCGAAATGCCGACCTGAAACGCCGCGAGGAGCGACTCGACCTTCCGGACAGTCCGCGACGGGCGCCTCGGCTTCAGGGGTTCGATGGTCACTTCGTTGCGCTCCTCGGCCGACGGCTTCGTGTTCCCCGGCGAGAAGAGGTTATTGGTCGAGCGGCACGTTCCGGACGTGCTGTCTTCCTTCCGGAGCGCGGACGAAGTTGTCCACGGAATGGCGGACGTCGAGCGAGGAGAAGAACGGCGTGCCGTTGGCGAGCAAACCCACTGCCCAGCGGCCGAGCCGTTCCCGGATGACGAACGCCTTGGCGGCTTCGAGGATGACCTCGTTCCGCGCGGCGGCGGCGAATCCCCGCCGGGCCAGCCGCCCCGCGACGAGTTCGTGGAGGGCGCCGGAGCCGGGCAGGC
>JAJYHY010000440.1 GCA_021784555.1 bacterium | reverse complement strand
GGGCCGGGACGCCCATGCGCACCGTGTCATTGGCGAAATCAGCGATGTAGAGGATGCCGCCGGGGCCGACGGCGATTCCCCAGGGACGGTTTAACAAGGCGTTGGCGCCCGTGCCATCGGCGCTGCCAGGCACCTTCGGGACGCCGCCAATCGTGCTCACCACCCAGCCGGCGCCTTCCGGTGTGAGCTTTCTGATAGTGTCGTTGTCCTGATCCGTCACGTAGAGATTTCCGGCGGCGTCGGCCACAATCCCGTTGGGAAAATAAAATTCCGCCTGCGCCCCCGGCCCATCGGCGCTGCCTATGGCGCCGGAGTTTCCGGCAATGGTCGTCAGTCCCCACTGGTTGGTATGAAAAGGCGTGATGCGCCGGATGGCGTTGTTGCCCCAGTCGGCGATGTACACGTCGTTGGACAACCCGAGGGTAAGATCATACGGATAGTCCAGTTCGGCGGACGCACCCACGCCGTCCAGAAAGCCGAAGTTGCCGGGGGCGCCCACCATGGTGGTGGTGACCGCGTTTGTTCCAACAAACGCAATCATTCGAATCGTGCAGTTTACGGTATCGGCCACGTAGAGATTGTCCGCGGCATCGATCGTGATGCCAACAGGGCTGCGAAACCGGGCGTCGCTGTTCGTGCCATCGGCGCTGCCGCCGGCCCCAGCCAGACCGGCGATGGTGCTCACGACCCAGTTGGTCCCAACCGGCGCTATCTTTCGAATTGTAAAGTTGTAGTGATCGACGACAAAAAGGTTGCCGTGGCTGTCCACGGTGATGCCGTTGGGACGATTGAGGGTGGCGACGCCGTTCGTGCCGTCCTGGGCGCCCTGAATCCCGGCGATGCCGGCGATGGTGGTCACTACCCAGTTTGTGCCCAGGGGCGAGATCTTGCGGATGGTATCGTTGGAGGTGTCGGAGAGATAGATGTTAGTCGCGGCATCGACCGCCAAACCGCTGGGGCGGTCGAAGCGAGCCGCGCCGTTTGTGCCGTCGTTGGCGCCGGCCAGGCCTGGCGACCCGGCAATGGTTGTAAATGTGAAGCTTTGCGCCAGGAGGCCTGGCGCCGCTCCAAACCACAGGCTGCATGCGGCCATCGCCGCCGAGCAAAGAGCTTTCATACTTCCGTCAATCGGAATCTTGAAGAGAGCCAACCACGCCCGCGACGAGTCTGCAAGTCTAAAACCGGTCCACAGGCTAAGGAAGGCAGGCGCGTCGCGGTGCGACATCCGCAGGCGGTTCGGACATTTCATAGCGGCTGAGGCGTCCGGAGCCAAAACGGGTTCGGGCACACCTTGCAAGGTGTGCTCCCCCTCCCGGCTACCACCGCCCACCGGGACAGCTTTCGACCTCGGTTGCGACAATCAGAGACAAATTCAAACCGCCGGATTCACCGCATTTTCCGCCTGACGCTGAGGATGGGTGAAGGCGGTTGCCAATTCAAAGAGGGCTGAGCGGTTACGTTTGATCGCGGGATTTCTATCACTACAATCCAGTCTGTGAACCGCAAAGGACGATTTTGGCTGTTGAAGGCCTACGGCCGGGCAGTCAAGTGGCTGCACCCGACCGAATCGCAGATGACGTTGTTCTGGGCTGCCGTGGTGGGTTGTGTTGGCGGTTTGAGCGCCATCGCCTTTCGTGACGCCATCCAAGGGGTTCTTTGGTTGTGGACGCAGCACACGGGCAACATTGGCGAAATCGCCGCGAAGCTGGCCTGGTGGCAACGGTTATTGATTCCCGCCGGCGGAGGTTTGCTGGCCGGTCTGGTGTTGCATTTCGGGGCGCGCTTTGGGCGAGGGGACCGTTCCACCGATTACATGGAGGCGGTGGCCGTGAGCCGCGGAGCGCTGAGTGTGCGCCGAAGTCTTGCAAAGACAGCTTCGTCGTTGGTCACAATTGGCTCGGGCGGGTCCATTGGCCGCGAGGGCGCCATGGTACAGCTCTCGGCCATGCTCGCGTCGTGGTTCGGAGAGAGCATCGGCTTATCGACCCCGCGATCGCGGTTGATGATTGCGTGCGGCGCCGCCGCAGGCATTGCCGCCGTTTATGATGTCACCGTGGCCGCCGCGCTGTTTGTGGCCGAGATTCTACTTGGTTCTATTGCCGTGGAGAGTCTTGGTCCATTGCTGATGGCTGCCTTTGCGAGTTCCCTGGTCAGCCGATTCCTGGGCAAGACTGGGGTCTATTTCATGAGCCCTCCTTTTGAATTGCATTCGCCGTGGGAACTCGGCCGCTATGCCGTCATGGCCATCCTGCTGGGGGTGGCGGCTCCGGGCTACATCTGGCTGCTGCGCCGCGCCGAGGGCTGGCTTGCCCGGCTGGCGGCCCCGCTTTATTGGCGGATGGCGCTGGGTGGGTTAATGGTCGGCGTGCTGGCCGTTCCGTGCCATCAGGTTTGGGGCAACGGCCGGACCGCCATCAATACCGTCCTGACACAACGGTGGCCGATGGGGCTTTTAGTCCGTGTGTTGCTCTGCAAGGTCGTTGCGACCGCCGCCACGACGGGTTCCGGCGCGGTGGGTGGGGTGTTCACGCCGACGATGTTTACCGGGGCGATGACCGGTTTGCTCATCGGCCAGGGCGTTGAATCGCTCTGGCCCGCCCACGTTGCCGTGGCCCAATATGCGCTGTTGGGCATGGGCGGATTCTTGGCGGCCACTACGCGCGCTCCGCTCATGGCCATTATGATGGTTTCTGAAATGACCATGGATTACGGAATGATTCTCCCGGTCATGGCCGTCTCGCTCCTGGCGTACTACGCCGCCCGGGCGTTGCAAAGCGATTCGATTTACTCCGAATCACTTCGCCGGAAGCAGGCCCACACTACGCCGGCGGAACTTGCCGCAATCTGCGTTGGCGACATCATGCAACCGGTGCAGGCGAAGGTCGGACCGGATGCGTCGCTCGCCGAGATTATGAAGCTCCTCATTGGTGCGCCATACCGGCATTTGCCGGTGGTGACCGCCCGAGACGAATTGCGGGGGATTGTTACGTTGGCGGATGTCGAAAGGCGCCTGGCCGGCGTCACGAAACCTGAGCGGCTGACAGCCGCCGGCCTGATGCGTACGCGAATCCGAAAAGTGGCCCGCTCAGACACATTGGCAGAGGCTTGGGCGGTGTTTCACGGCCACTCCGGTGAACGACTTCCGGTGGTCAATGATCTTCATGCTCGTATCCTGGTGGGTTACATTACCCGAACCGATTTGCTGCTCACCATGGCGCACGGGCTGAAGGGCAGCACCCAATCTCAACCGGCTGGGGAGAAACCTGGTTGAGGAAGAGTCGCGACGGGACGGGGCAGGGCAGGGGAGGACGGGAAGGGCAGGGGAGCACTGGTCCTGGAAGAGGGATGGAACCGGGCGTCCCGAGCGCTCCACGGCGGAGAATCGCGGATCAGAGATTTTGCCGCAAAGGAACGCAAAGCGCGCAAAGAATCCAACGCAAAACGGCTTTTCGCGATGGAAGGAAGTCTATACACGGCGTCAAAAATGACTGCGGGGAATTTGAACAGGAGCAAACAGAGGCAACAGAGTTCCTTCTGTCTCTGTTGCCTCTGTTTGCTCCTGTTCATTCTGGGATTCAATTCAATCCGCAAAGAATTGTGTCGTCGTGTATAATGACACATTTTTCACCTGGATTTCCGACTTGAACTCGGTTGCCGTGCGACCTATATAGAATTTCGTGAATACTACAGTGAGCACGACCGAGGCCCAGGCGAAACTCCCGCGTTTGCTCAAGCAGTTGCCGCGGAGAAGGTCGGTGACTATCACCAACCACGGACGGATCGCCGGTTTCCTGGTTTCCAAGGAGCGCATGGAAGCGATCATCGAGACGATCGAGATTCTGGCGAACACCGAAGCGATGAAAGCCATCGGGGATTTCGAGGCCGGGCGCTCGCGGGGAAAGGACATTTCCTGCTTGGATGAATAAAATCATTATTCACCCGCAAGCAGAGGCGTTTGTTCGGGCGCTGGCGCCCGAACCACGCCGCCGCTTGGTTAAGGCGATGAAGGCCCTCCCCAAAGGCGATACCAGACTGCTGGAGGGCAAGTTGGCAGGCTACTGGCGCTTGCGGACTGGCGGCTATCGCGTCATCTTCGCGGATACGGTCAAGCGCGGAGACCGCACATTCGATTGCCTCTTCATCGAACGGCGCCCAGTGGTTTACGAATTGTTCGAGCAGATCCTCGTTGAGCAGGCTCTGGAATGAGGGAAGGTGAATTTCAAGGTTAGGCCGCATCGTCAACACTCTCATCCGCAGGCCAAATTAGGCAATATCAACCATCCAAATACGAACAATGCCAGGATGAATCCACAAGTCGAGAGATAGGCTCTCCGTGGCCCAGTCCTCCGCTGAATCATCGCGCCAAACGCTAAGGCCAGAAAGCTCACGATGTAACCGTTTAGCACGATAGTGACGAGGAGGCCGGCGTCATCATGCCGATAGCCGATGGCGGCTCGCTCAGCGGCCAAGGCGACATAGCCGGCGGGCACGAAAATCTTGAATGGCAAGAGCAACAAGGCGAGCCATCGGCCGCGAGATGCTGGTGAAATTCTCATCGCGGCAATGTGGCCTCACGGACCAAAGTCGATACACGCCGACTGGCAAATGGCTGCGCGAAGCGGGTAATCTTCGGGCGGCCAGAACGATTCATAAGGGCAGGCCGCGGTGGGTGCCGGCTCCTGCGCGGTTTTGGGTAATCTGCGGACATCAGAGCCACCCCTTCGTATGTTTGCAATAGTTGTACTCGTCGATCGCCTTCAACGGGTTGCCGCAGCCCGAATCCGCGCGGAGCAGGTCGGCGCATTGCTGCTGTGAGAGCAAGATCAAACGCCAGTATCGGTCGCCGTTTGAGCCAGCCCGGCCCAGCCGGAGACCGTAGGCCTCTGCGATTGCCCGGTCCCAAAGCGGGAAGAACCTTGGCGCGAGCAGGTGAAGCGCCTTGGCCGCACCGACAGGGCCCAACACCACCTCGAATGCCCGGAAGACCCTTGTAACAGGCGCCCGCTCTCCGAGGGCCGCATCCGCGATGGACCGGTCTCGGTACCGCTTAAGTGCTGTCTGGTGTTCCGAGAGCAGGCTCTCGATGCTCGCAAAATGGACGCCGTCAAACCTCCGATACTGGTAATGCGCTCTGTTCCACGTCTGGAGCAGCACGCTCAGTGCTTCGGCGAGCGTCAACCTTGTCGCGCGCCTCAGGGCTAGGTCAACAAGCTCCGCCGCCACCCGGTAGAACAAATCCCGGGGCTCGTTTGCTTCGAAAGCATCACGCGCCCGTTTAACGTCAGCAGGTGTGACCCTATGGCGCTCCAAGGGGAAGGCGCCGCCCTGCTCGTTAGCGTCGGTTGGTGTGCCACCCGACTCTGCAAATGTCATCTGAAAAATCCCCACGCCAAGCGATCCATCAGTGGCCTGGCGTATCTCCCAGAGGCCGTGCCGCTCTGGGTCGTACGGCGCGAGGCGGCCCCGGCCTGTGTGATAAAGAAAATCGTATTGGGACGTGCAGCGCCGCGGCTTCTTGTTCTCGGGATAGTGGATGCGCGAAGGATGGTTCACCGAGCAGAGAATAATTTGACAGTTTAGCGTCGAGTTGTTGATGTCTGGATTCTGTTCCCACACGAACTGTTTCAGTTCCGAGTAAGTCACCTCGCGGTTGAAGTGCTGGATCGCGTCACGGACCAATTGCCAGACAGGTGCTCTCATGGCGAATTATGTTGTCGTTCTGGCCGTAGCCAAAAGCAAGGCGAATTTATGAGAGAAGCAGTGGAAAGGTCAAGGCAGAACAACGCTGTCCACGCCGAGGGCGGTCGCAGTCGAGGCGGGCTCGTGCCCAATT